>JBASLW010000037.1:0-10516 GCA_049656545.1 Methylococcaceae bacterium | reverse complement strand
CAGATAGTTTATTTGTGAACGTCGGCGAACGCACAAACGTTACAGGTTCAGCGGCATTTAAACGTTTAATTATCGAAGGAAATTTTGAAGCCGCCCTCGATGTTGCCAAACAACAAGTTGAAAACGGCGCACAAATCATCGACATCAATATGGATGAAGGAATGCTCGAATCCAAAGAAGCGATGGTGCGTTTTTTGATGTTGATTGCCTCCGAACCCGATATTTCAAAAGTGCCAATCATGCTCGATTCGTCGAAATGGGACATTTTGGAAGCGGGTTTGAAATGTATTCAAGGCAAAGGCGTAGTCAATTCGATTTCGATGAAAGAAGGCGAAGATAAATTTATTCAACAAGCCAAATTGGTTCGACGTTACGGCGCAGCGGTGATTGTGATGGCATTTGACGAAGTTGGACAAGCCGATACCAAAGAACGCAAAATCGAAATTTGCCAACGCGCTTATAAAATTCTGACTGAACAAGTCGGTTTCCCGCCTGAAGATATTATTTTCGACCCGAACATTTTTGCCGTCGCAACGGGCATCGATGAACACAATAATTACGGCGTTGATTTCATCGAAGCGACCCGCGAAATTAAACGCACGTTGCCGCACGCGCTAATTTCTGGCGGTGTGTCTAATGTATCATTTTCGTTTCGTGGCAATAATCCCGTGCGCGAAGCAATTCACGCGGTATTTTTATATCACGCGATTAAAGCGGGAATGTCGATGGGGATTGTGAACGCGGGACAGCTTGCAATTTACGAAGACATTCCTCGCGAATTACGCGACGCAGTTGAAGCCGTGATTTTGAACCAACATGACGGTAGTGGTACGGATACGTTATTGGCGATTGCGGATAAATATCGTGGCGACGGCGTTGAAGTGAAAAAAGAAGATGCTGAATGGCGTTTGTTACCCGTCAATGAACGTTTAGCGCACGCGCTGGTTAAAGGGATTACCGATTTTATCGACGAAGACACAGAAGAAGCCCGTTTGCAAGCAGAACGCCCATTGCACGTTATCGAAGGCGCGTTGATGGATGGCATGAATATCGTTGGTGATTTATTTGGCGCAGGAAAAATGTTTTTGCCGCAAGTGGTGAAATCGGCGCGTGTGATGAAAAAAGCGGTCGCGTATTTGATGCCATTTATGGAAGCGGACAAAAATGCTTCTGACCGTCAAAGTAACGGCAAAATTCTCATGGCAACTGTAAAAGGCGACGTTCACGACATCGGTAAAAATATCGTCGCCGTCGTGTTGCAATGCAACAATTACGACGTGATTGATTTAGGCGTGATGGTTTCTGCTGAGAAAATTCTGCAAACCGCTCGCATGGAAAAAGTCGATATTATTGGGTTGAGCGGTTTGATTACACCGTCACTCGACGAGATGGTTCACGTTGCGAAAGAAATGCAACGTCAAGGTTTTACTTGTCCATTGTTAATTGGTGGTGCGACGACTTCTCGCGCTCATACAGCGGTGAAAATTGAACCACATTATGAAAATAGCAGTGTTGTTTATGTGACGGACGCATCACGAGCTGTGGGCGTTGCGAGTAATTTATTAAGCGGTGAATTAGCAATTGATTACAAAGCTAGTATTCGCAAAGAATATATTGAAGTTCGTGAACGTCACAAAGGCAAAGAAGCAAAAACTTTGCAACATTCTTTAGAAAATGCGCGTGCCAATAAATTCGCCTCGACACATCAACCAATTAAACCTGAATTTTTAGGTGTGAAAGTGATTGACGATGTGTCCCTTGCAACACTTGCAGAATACATTGATTGGTCGCCATTTTTCCAAACGTGGGAACTCGCAGGCGGTTATCCGAAAATTCTCAATGATGCGGTTGTCGGTGAAGAAGCGCGAAAACTTTTTGCTGATGCAAAAGAAATGCTTGAAAAAATCATTGCTGAAAACTGGCTAGAAAATCGCGCCGTGATTGGTTTCTTTCCTGCAAATTCGGTTGATGATGACATTCAGTTATTTACCGATGAATCACGCCGCGAAGTTTTAGAAACCTTGCACCATTTGCGTCAACAAAATGTAAAAGCACCAGGTAGACCAAATTATTGTTTATCAGATTTTGTCGCGCCATTGGATAGCGGTGTGATTGACTATATTGGGGGGTTTGCGGTCACAACTGGCATCGGTATTGAAACAAAATTGGCTGAATTTGAAAAAGATAATGATGATTACAGTTCGATTATGCTCAAAGCATTAGCGGATAGATTAGCCGAAGCCTTTGCCGAGTATTTACATTTGCAAGTTCGCAAACAACATTGGGGTTATGCGAGTGATGAAGATTTGGATAACGACGCGCTGATTAACGAGAGTTACAAAGGTATTCGTCCTGCGCCTGGTTATCCTGCTTGTCCTGACCATACCGAAAAAGCGAAGTTGTTTAAATTATTAAACGTAACGGAAAATACAACGATTGAACTCACTGAAAACTTTGCAATGTATCCAGCGTCAGCAGTAAGCGGTTGGTATTTTTCCCATCCACAAGCGCAGTATTTTAACGTCGGAAAAATTGACAAAGACCAATTAAGTGATTATGCCCGCCGTAAGAATATGGCAGAAGAGGTTGCGGCGCGTTGGTTGGTGGCGCATTTGAATCATTAAATTTAGCTATAAAGAACCGTGCGGGCGAATTTTCCCGCACAGCGTTTAAATCTTTTTTTGTTTCAAGACAATTTTGCTTTCAAGAACTTTAAAATATCACTCATTGCAATATCTTCAGCGTGTTCGTCTGTACGACCTTTATATTCAACTGTTCCAGCGTCTAAGCCTTTATCACCCATCACCAAAATATGTGGAATGCCGATTAAATCCATATCCGAAAACATAAAACCTGCACGAACTTTTCTATCATCAAGCAACACTTCAATTCCTGCGTTGATTAAATCGGTATAAAGATTTTCAGTTGCTTCGCGTAAACGCTCTGATTTGTGCATATTCATTGGGCAAATTGCCACTTGAAACGGTGCAAGACTTGGAGTCCAAATAATGCCACGGTCGTCGTGATTTTGTTCAACGGCTGCTGCGACAACGCGCGAAATCCCAATTCCATAACAACCCATAATCATGATTTGGTTTTTACCAGCTTCATTGATAATGCCTGCTTTCATCGCTTCGCTGTATTTTGTGCCGAGTTGGAAAATGTGACCCACTTCAATACCGCGTGCAATAGTTATTGTACCTTTGCCGTCAGGACTTGGATCGCCCTCCACAACTGTGCGAATATCAGCAATTGGTGGCAACGGTAAATCACGCTCCCAATTTACATTTTGATAATGTTTGTCATCTTGATTCGCGCCGCAGACAAAATTAGCCATTGTAGTGACACTTCTATCTGCAATCATCGGAATTTTTAAGCCAATAGCACCAATCGAACCCGCTTTACAACCGCACGCGCGTTGTAATTCTTCGTCACCCGCAAATTGCAACGGTGACGCGACACCTGCCAATTTTTCAACTTTGATTTCATTTAATTCGTGATCACCGCGTAAAAGTAACGCAACCAGTTCACCTTCTTGTGTGCCTCGTACAATCAGCGTTTTTAAGCATTGCTCTGGTGAAATGTTTAAAAACTCACTGACTTCTAAAATACTGTGTTGATTTGGCGTATCGATAATTGACATTCCATGCGTGGGAGCAGGACGCGGCGTTGTTGGCATTAACGCTTCAGCTTTTTCGACATTTGCGGCGTAATCACTTTCGGTTGAAAACGCAATGGCATCTTCGCCAGAATCCGCTAAAACGTGAAATTCATGTGACACTGCGCCGCCAATTGACCCAGAATCCGCCATAACAGCGCGAAATTTCAAACCAAAATGATTAAAAATTTGTGTATACGCAGCGTGCATGACTTCGTACGTTTCGTGCAAACTTTCTTCCGTTAAATGGAATGAATACGCATCTTTCATAATAAATTCACGCGCTCGCATTACGCCAAAACGTGGACGAATTTCATCACGAAATTTGGTTTGAATTTGATAATAAGTAATCGGAAGCTGTTTATAACTTTTGATTTCAGAACGTGCTAAATCGGTAATAATTTCTTCATGCGTTGGTCCTAAACAAAAATCACGTTGATGACGGTCTTTTAACCGTGCGAGTTCTGCTCCGTATTGTTCCCAACGCCCCGTTTCTTGCCAAAGTTCAGCAGGTTGAATTCCAGGCATCAACACTTCTAAACCGCCAGCTTTATCCATTTCTTGACGGACAATTCTTTCGACTTTGCGAAGTACACGCAAACCCAATGGCAACCAAGTGTACAAACCCGAAGCAAGTTTGCGAATTAACCCCGCGCGAATCATCAATTGATGACTAATAATTTCCGCGTCAGATGGGGTTTCTTTAACAGTATTTAAAGGAAAAGTAGAAGTACGCATAATTTTTAAAATTTTTAAAATAAGAAAATGGTCATTTTAGCGCGTTCGTAAAATTAACAGGTAAAAAAAAGCTCTCAATGCGTTTAGGCATTGAGAGCGAGAGGTCAAACAGGACAATGAGGAGTCTGTGTTTGTTGCAATATCAGGAGGGTTTGTTCGTGGTTAAAAGTTAACCGTAAAATTGGCGATTAAGCTGCACATTACTCAAAATTGCAGCAGAAGCGAATAACACTGTTGATACAATGAATTCACCTGAAATAAATCCAACGATGCCGACGATAAACATCAAGCCAATCAACACGTCTCTATAGAAAGTATTCATAAATAATGTTCCTTTGTGTGTTGTAAAAAGAGATAAATAACTAACTTGGGACGTACTATACAGACGCATCGTTTTATTGACAATATAGCCATTTATAGATTCATAGTTTCTTATTTGTGCATAAAAGCATGAGCCTAACTGCCGATGAATAACGTTGAAAATTTATTTAAAACAATTTGGTAGCCAACCATTTTCAACCGATTTCCTAAAACACCATTCAGGTGTCGTTTCGGTTTTATAACTCCAGAAAAACCAACCTTGATATTTTTCAAACGTGACAAGTTGAGCAGCCGCATAACCTCGATAAGCGGCATTCATTTGAAAATCGTCCATTTGTTCCAGTGCATGATTAAAAGGACCTTCTGCCCATAATGAAACTACTTTCAAATTTAAGCCCAAACTCCATTCGCCTACGATTGCAGGTAATTTCAATTCGGTAATAATGCCATCGGCTTCATGTTTCCATTCACCACTTGCTTTATGAATATGCGTGTAAATATCAGAATCAATGTCAACTCGTTCAAAACATTGATAACGGTGAATGTCGAAAATAACATTTTCAAATTCAGGTTCTGCACCAAAACCTAAATACTCGTGGTAATCACGAAATCCGTCATGAAAAATCACAGCAACTTTATCAGGTGAACAATGTTGACGAATTTTTTGATAAGCAAGCGTGTTGTAATTTTTCAAATAATCCGTTGGTACGTCCCAACGTGGTTCGTTTAAAACTTCAATCGCGTGCAACGCAGGATGATTTGAATAACGTTCGGCAAGACGTTCTAAAACTGTTAAGGAATGTTGCAAATACGCTTCTTGCGTATGCCATTCGCAAATGTCTTTAATGCCACCATTATCAAAACCATTTTGACAACCTGCCGCCGCGTGTAAATCGACAACGATGTTTAGATTAAATTCTTCTGCCCATTCAAACGCTTTATCTAAAATTTCAATGCCGCCGATGACAAACGGATATTTGTTTTCACCGTAACTGCGGTGATAAGGATAATCTGCGCCAAAAATCCAATGTCCAACAGGAATACGCACCGCATTTAAACCACGTTCAGCCAGCCATTGAAAATCATCACGAGTGATAAAACTGTTCCAATGCGCTTTTAAAATTGCGTCTGCTTTATCGCCTAATTCGGCGCACCACGTTGTTTCATCAGTCGCGTCTAAACCGTCGAAAATACTGGGGGTCATCCATTTTTCTAATACCAACCAACCACCCAAATTGACACCGCGTAATTTTTTACCGCGTGCTTGTTCTATTTTTTGAGTCATAAAAGTTTCCTTGTTATAAAGTGATAATGCGTTGATGAAAGGCTTCCGCGCGGGATTCATGCGTAATTGTTAAAATAGCGGACTTAGGTAATTCTTGGCAAATCAATCGCAACATAGCAATTTCATCGTTAGAATCCAATGAATCAAAGGCTTGTTGCAATAAAATCCATTTAGGTTGTTGCAATAGTAATCGCACTGCACCTAAACGTTGTTGTTGGTCACGCGATAAGGCTGAATCCCAACTATCCACTTCATTGTCTAAATGTTCGTGTAATTCTGATAAACCAACTAAATTGAGTTTTTCTTCCAAGTCTGATTGATTGACATCAGATTCCATAAGTGGATAACAAATTGCCGCGCGTAGTGTACCAATTGGCAAATAAGGACGCGGTGGCACAAAAACCACTTCATCATTAGGTAATTCGATTTTACCTTCGCCCCAAGGCCAAAAACCAACAATTGCCTTAAATAATTTTGAACCTGAAAACGCATTACCTGTAATTAAAATGCGTTCCCCCGCTTTGATTTGAATATCCATTTTGTCTACGCAAACAATGCCGTCCAAACGCACAACGCATAAATCATGTAAGCGTAAAATGTTTTTTTCCGTTTTAATCCGTTCAATTCGATGTGGGTCACGGTGTGCAATTTCTTGTTCTAATTTATCGAGCGCATTAACTAAACTTAAAACACGTTCAACCGATGCTCGCCATTCAGCAATTTTCGCCATATTATCTACAGGCCAAGATAAGGCAGAAGCCATTTGTTGAAAGGCTTGCGCCGATTGCATTAACGCGCCTAATGAAATACTGCCTAAAACATAACGTGGTGCAGAAACTAAAATTGGAAATGCCATTAGCAATACAGAATGTCCTGATGTGAACATTAAAATATGTGACCACGCCGTCGTTTGATTTTGCCAAGCATCAATAATATCGTTGAACAATCCGAAACAACGTTTTTGCTCTGTTTTTTCACCATGAACTAACGAAATTGCAAGCGAGTTTTCACGCGCATTCACCAATCCAAAACGAAAATTGGCTTCAACAGTTTGTCGCCCATTGGTCGCTCGCGTTAAAGGACGACCAATCCACCAGCCTAAAATCGATGCGCCCGTTGCATAAAGCATCGCAAGCCAAACTAAATGACCATAAATTGGCAATTCAATGAAACCCAAATTAAGCGTAACAACACCTGAAAGTGTCCATAAAATTTTGGTAAAACTAATTAGCAATAACAAACAAAAGGTTAATGAATGGACTAAATCAATTGCAGATTCGGTTGCAATTCTGACATCTTCAGCGATGCGTCCATCAGGATTATCATGTGCTTCTTGGCTTTCATTTTGAATATGTGTAATTAAATAATGCCGTCCTTCGCTCATCCATTGCGAAATTAACTTTGAGGTCAGCCAATTTCGCCAATCCAGTTGCAATGTCCGTTTAATTTTGAAGTGAGTTACCGTGACAAAAATGTTGGCGAAAAAAATTAAAATAATTAAACCCACTTGTGTCCAAACGCCCGACATAGAATGATTTTCAAGCGCATTAAACAAATCTGCGCTCCATTCTGTAATCAATACTGCAATTGCAATCTGCAATACCGTCAAACCCAATAACGCGAGTGTTAAACGTCGAATTTGAGTTTTATTTTCAGATTGCCAAAATGGCGCACTCAAACAAATAAATTGCAGCAGAAATCCATTTTTATTAAACATAAACTGATTCTCCAAAAAAAGAGTTTTTACGCATTCAATACATTTTTAACCGCTTCTTGTAATTGCGCTCGAACGAAAGGTTTTGTTAGTGTGCTATTTGCACCGACAGCGATGGCGTTGCTTAATTTTAAATCGGCAGTGCTTTTATTGATGATTGTATTCGCAGGTGTTAGTGAACGCCGACCACCTGACATAGCAATAATCGGCACGTTGTTGATTTCTCGAACTGCTTTAATAAATTCAATGCCGTCTATATTTGGCATTAAAATGTCTGTAATGATTAAATCGACTGCGAATTCATCAAGGAAACTCAAGGCTTCTTTGACATTATGTGCAATAGCAACCTGATAACCATCAATCAACAATAATTCATTCAAAATTGCGGCAATGTGTTTGTCATCATCAACAATTAAAATTCTTGCCATTTGTTTTTATCCTTTGTGGTTCAATATCAATGCTGTGAATCATAACGCCATTGTAGTGTCGGTGCTAGAATTTGCTGCACACATTTTTATTAAAAAAACGTACTTAAAATGAAAAAAAAAACCGTCCAAAAATTAAGCAAACAACAAAAAATTCAAGTTTTTTTAATCTTTGTCACGTTTTTACTTATTTCTGGTTTGGTCGTTTGGTTGCTTGAAAAAGAATCAACAAGTGCTGGTCATTTGGAATTACTTCAAATACAAATTTTAGTTGTTTCGTTGGTTTGTCTTTTAATTAGCGAAGTTGTGGTAAAAATTTTTGAGCTTAAAAATTACAATGATTTGATTGAAATCGAAAAAAAAATTTATTTTCAGCAACATTTAGCAATTGATGAAGCTGCAATTTGGTCTGAAACGTCGGCTGATGGAACAATTCTTTTTGCAAATCCGCATTTTTGTCGCGTTTCAGGTTATAGCAAAGCAGAATTAGAAGGACAAAATCATCGCATTGTAAAATCGGGACATCATGACGAAGAATTTTACAAAACGATGTGGCAAACGATTTCGAGCGGTATTGTGTGGCGCGGTGAAATTTGTAACGCGACAAAAGATGGGCGTTTATATTGGTTAAATAGCGTGCTTGTTCCCATTTTTGATGACGATTCAGAAAAAATTATCAAATACATTGGCATTCGTTTTGATATTACTGAAAAAAAGCGAGCGGAAGAGGAAGCAAATCGTTTGCAAAAACAGTTATTTCAAGCACAAAAGTTGGACAGTTTGGGACAGCTCACAAGCGGTATTGCACATGATTTTAATAACATTTTGATGGGGATTTCAGGTTACACAGCATTAGTTTTGTTGCTAAATGAAAAAAATCCACATAAAGCAAATCAAGAAAAAATGGCTACTTATTTGGAAGGTATTACAAATTGTAGTGAAAAAGCCTCTGATTTAGTCAATAAAATGTTGATTTATTGTCAGCAAAATGACGAGGTTAACGCTGTTGAAATTGAACCATTATCGGTTGTTAAAGAAGTGATTTATATGTTGCGCTCAACAATTACAAGTTGTATTTCAATTGATTTTGTTGCAAACATTACACCGAAAATTGTAATTAACCCGACGGAATTACATCAATTGCTGACCAATTTAATTATCAATGCACGAGATGCAATTCAACAATACTCTGAAAATACGAATGGAAAAATTACGGTTAGCTTAATGTTAGTCGATGCCGATTATTGTTGTAATGTGTGTTTGAAACCTCTTAAAGGCTCATTTGTTGAAATTAGTGTCACCGATAATGGCATGGGTATTTCATCTGAAAACACATCATTGATTTTTGATCCATTTTTTACAACAAAAGAAGTCGGAAAAGGTACTGGTTTAGGATTATCAGTGGTAAGCGGAATTGTGCATAATGCAAATGGACATATTGTTGTCAATTCTGAATTTGGAAAAGGCAGTCGTTTTTCTTTACTATTTCCGCCTGCCAATTCCGCTGAAATTATTTAAATTAACGCCTCATTCGTGCTAATCCCAATACGGCAAACATGATTAAAATCATACCAATAATGCGTAGCGTTTCTATATTGTAATCACTTAATTCAAACATTTTATCATCTCCTCTTTTTACATTCCAATTTTGTGCGCTCGCGCTGAAAAGAAAATGCCATTTGGTTTTTCAGCAGGTAAACGCGCAACTTCTTTCAATGAATCGGTGTCGTAAATTGCCACCGCATTATCATCACGCAACGCAATCCAAACTTGTTCGCCGCGTGGTGTAAATTCAAAATGCAACGCGGCTTTTCCTGCGCTAAATGTTTTGGCAATTTCTAACGAACTTGCGTCAATAACTTGAATTTGTGAATTATCAGGCATCGCAAAATTCACCCAAATTTGTCGCCCGTCAGGTCGCGCCATGACAAAAACAGGTTGCCCCACAACAGGAATCGTTTTAACAAGCTGCCACGTTTTTTTATCAACAACCAAAACTTCATGTTTGCCAACGGCAGGAACAAAAACATAATCCGAAGTCATCGCCCAACCTTCAAAATGCGGCATTTTGTAAACAGGCAACGATTCATCATCTTTACCGTAATTGTCTAAAATTCGTTTTACACCTAGGTCAGGATGCCATAAGTCAAGCAACGCCAGCCCTTTTTCACCAAATAAACCAGCAATGTAATAACGTCCATCAGATGAAATTAGCGCGTCATAAGGTTGTTTTCCAATGTTTGTGAATTTTTGAACTTGCGGTGATTTTGGATTTTTTGCATCAATCACCCAAATTTCACCTGCATCAAATAAACTTACGACAAATTTTTGATTCGGTGCGTCAACTAAACCAACTGTTTTTGATAATTTTCCTG
>JBASLW010000036.1:0-39774 GCA_049656545.1 Methylococcaceae bacterium | reverse complement strand
ATAATGCTATCTCCATAAAAAAGCGTTGCGCCAAGTAAGCCAATAATCATAATGAAATGCCGTTTGCGTTCATCATTTTTTGCTGTCGATAACGCTAAAGCCGTTAACGCCATCACACCGCCTTCGCCTTTGTTATTAGCTCGCATGATAAAAACGGCATATTTCAACGCAACCACTAACATCAATGACCAGAAAATCAGTGATAACACCCCCAAAATATGCGTTGATTCCATAGAAAGATGTTCACGAAAAATTTCTTTTATTGCATACAGTGGACTTGTACCAATATCCCCAAAAACAACGCCAATTGTACCAAGCGTTAAAGCGGCTAATTGTTTATGATTTAGCGATTTCTCTGTTTGATTTGATGACATAAATTGCCCTTTAAAAATGAAAATAAAATTAGTTATTTGAAAGGCGATAACCAACGCCTATTTCTGTCAGTAAATAACGCGGACGAGTGGGATTTGTTTCGATTTTGTGGCGAAGTTGACGCATATAAATTCGCAAATAATGATTGTCTCTGAGATGCTCAACGCCCCAAATTTCTTTCAGTAGTTGCCGATGTGTGACAACTAAGCCCGCATGTTGAATCAAAATACTTAAAATGCGATATTGAATCGGTGTAATCGTGATTTCGGTTTCTAAAATAAAAACTTTTCGTTTGATTAAATCCACTTTTAAATCGCCCATTTCAAACATTTCATGTTGATATGTGTTTTTGTGAATTCGGCGCAACAGAGCTTGTAAGCGCGAATTTAATTCACCAATGCCAAACGGTTTCGTTAAATAATCATCTGCACCAGCATCTAAGGCTTCAATTTTGCTTCGTTCTAAATTGCGAGCCGATAAAATCAACACAGGCAAATCCGAAAATTGTCGCAAACGTTTAATAATCGAAATGCCGTCTATATCGGGCAAACCTAAATCTAAAATCAATAAATCGGGCGTATCATTTTTTAATAACGTTAAACCTGCTTTTCCCGTTTCACTTTCCGACACATTCCAACCACGATGCGCTAAATTACTTTTTAAAAAACGGCGTGTTTGCAAATCGTCTTCAATGATTAAAATTTTTGAATTTGTAGGCATAATCACTCCAATGTCATGGTTGGTGATTTGACAATCGGCAACTGAATTAAAAACGCTGCGCCTTTGCCAACGATATTTTTTGCTTGAATTGTGCCGTTATGCGCTTCCACAATCGCGCGACAAATTGCCAAACCTAAGCCAACGCCATTTTGTGAACTTTCATTTTCAATGCGATAAAATTTTTCAAAAATTTTGTCTTCTAAATTAGCTGGAATCCCTGCACCATAATCAGAAATTGTCAGTGTTAAAAAGGCTTTTGAATAATGTGCTTCAATATCAATCGATGTTGATGATGGTGTGTATTTGATAGCGTTTTCGATTAAATTGACGATGACTTGCTCGAATAAAACCGAATCCACCCAAATCAGCGGTAAATTTTCAGGTAAATTTGCATTCACGATTCGATTGTCTAATTTTTTTTCTAAACGCATTAACGCGCTACCGATAATTTCTTCTAACGTGTCCCATTCTTGATGAATAGCGATTTTCCCAGTGCTGAGTTTTGCCATATCTAAAATTTTGTTCATCAATTCTGACATTCGTTGTGATTCATCAAAAATCACGCGGCAAAAATCGTGTTTTTCTGATTCAGAAACGCTGGCATTACTTTCAATAAGCGTAGTGGTTGCGCCGATAATGCGCGTTAAAGGCGTTCGTAAATCATGTGAAATCGAACTTAATAATGAATTTCTAAGTGCTTCGTTATCAGCTTGTGCTTTGGCTAAACCTGCTTTTTTGGCTTCTTCTAATAAATTGCTGGTGATATTGCCGACGGTAATCATGACCGCTAAACCAATAACATCTTCAACGTTAGCAATAAGTAATGAAAAATACGGTTTCGTAAAATAAAAATCGAATAACAACGCGCTACACAATGACGCAATAACTGATGCACCACGTCCCCATCTACTTGCAACCAGAAAAACACCGAGCAAATAAATCATCAAAACGCTGGATTGTCCTGTGATGGGTTGCAAAGCTAAATTTGCCAACGTGCATAAAATTGGCGCAGTGATGCCGCCAAGATAATTTAAAAAATGATTCTTTTTAATTGTTAAAAAACTCACTACTGAAAATCCGCTAAAGTTTGAGTTTGCAAAATTTGACCATTATTCAAATCACAAATAACAGTTCGGGTTGCTTTGTTTGGCATTTGAATATCGTATTGCACGAAAAAATGATTTTCTAATCGTAAAATGGTTTGTTTTTCAATCATTCCAGAATACAAAACAAGGGCTTGTGAATGGCAGGCGGGTAAATACTGTTTGCTAGTTGGTAAATCGTAACGATGTGTTTTTGATTCATTCGCATTAACAGCATTTTGAAAACCAATAACAAGCAATAACATTTTTGCAAATTGCATAAAAAAGACTTTCATCAAATTATTTTGGTGAAAGTCTAGGGAAGAAAAAGTAAAAAAAGCGTAAAAATATGTTTTTATGGTTTTTGAAAGAATTTGACTTTTGATTTGCAATACATCTTAAAAACCAACTGAATTAACCCAAAAATGGGCTGCAATACTTAAAAAATAGCCAAGTAACACAGCCGGCATCCAACGAAGATGAAAGCCAAACGTATATTCTTTGACTTGCCCCAATAACCCCACACCTGGTGCAGAACCAATTGAAAGTAAGCTACCGCCAACGCCTAATGTGAGTGTTAATAACAACCATTGTCCGTTTGGAATATCAGGGTGCATACTCAAAACAGCAAACATCAATGTGCCGTTATCAATAAACGCAGAAGACAAACCAATCATGATATTCGCAACGGTGACATTCATTTCGCCAAATAAGAAATGCGCGATGGAATCTAAATAGCCGACAAATCCAATTGCACCAATAATCATCATCGCGCCATAAAAAAATAACAACGTATCCCAATCAATATCGCCAATGCTTTCAAAAATATCTAAGGTTTTGGTTCTTTTTTCTACGCCTTTATAGTTACATTTTTCGGATTTGAGCAAATAGTAACTAAACATTTGTAACAAACCCAATCCCGCCATCATGCCTGCTGCTGGTGGCAATTCAAGTAAAACGTTTGATGAAACGGTAATGGCAAGCGTTAAAACAAACAAAAAGATAATGCGTTTGCTCCCACGTCTGAGCCAAATGTTTTGATGTGTCACTTCTGGTGTTTCTTTTGGAACAGCAAAATACATCAAGCCAGCAGGAACTAAAAAATTCACCACACACGGAATCATCAACGCAAAAAATTCTGAAAAATGTAGAATTTTATGTTGCCAAACAAAAAGCGTTGAAATACCGCCTAAAGGACTGACTGTTCCGCCCGCATTTGCACCAATCACCACGTTTAAACACGCAATTGCAATAAATTTAGGCTGGTCTTTTCCAACAGCGACCACGATTGCACCCATTAACAAACCAACCGTTAAACCGTTAATCACCATCGAAAGCACAAACGCTAAAATGCCTGTAATCCAAAATAATTGCCGATAACTGTATTGCTTATTCAATAAATAAATTCGCAAACCGTCAAAAATGCCGCGTTCAGTCATCGTGTTTAAATAGGTCATCGACACCAAAATAAACAACAACAATTCAACATACGCTAATAAATTGCTTTCAAAAGCCAATGAAGCGGTTTTTGCTTGTCCATTCATGGCGTAATAAATACAAATTACAAACCAAACTAATGCCGCGCTTAACACCATCGGTTTTGACTTTTTTAATTCAGTAACATCTTCAGTCATGGCGGCAATATAAGCGACAATGGTTAAACCTGCCGCCAAATAACCAACAAAATGATGGGTTATATCAATAGAATTACTATTTTCTTGGGCTAAACAAATGACTGGAAATAAACAAAAAATAGCGGCGACTAAGTAATAAAAAGTTTTAGGTGTTTTTTTCATTAAATTTCGTTTGAGGTTTAAGGTTAAAAATTTTGTGTTTTATTGTTTTCATGAAACTGAAAATCGATAACCAATTCCCGTTTCAGTTAAAAGATAACGAGGGCGTGCTGGGTTGGTTTCGATTTTGTGGCGAAGTTGGCGCATATAAATTCGCAAATAATGGTTGTCTTCTAAATGCTCAACGCCCCAAATTTCTTTGAGTAATTGTCGATGCGTCACGACTAACCCCGCGTTTTGAACCAAAATGCTTAAAATGCGATATTGAATAGGCGTGAGCGTAATCTCTTGTTCTGAAACAAAAACTTTGCGTTTTCCTAAGTCGATTTTTAAATCACCTGTTTCAAAAAAATCGTGCTGTGCGGTTTTGCTGATTCGGCGTAAAAGTGCTTGCAAACGTGAATTTAATTCACCAATACCAAACGGTTTCGTTAAATAATCATCCGCACCTGCGTCTAACGCTTCAATTTTGCTTTGTTCCAAACTACGCGCGGATAACACTAAAACGGGTAAATCCGAAAATTGGCGTAAACGTTTAATGACTGAAATTCCGTCCATATCTGGCAGACCTAAATCTAAAATCAACAAATCTGGCGTTTCATTTCTTAATAACGTTAATCCCATTTTGCCTGTTTCACTTTCTGACACATTCCAACCATGATGCGCTAAATTACTTTTTAAAAAACGGCGTGTTTGCAAATCATCTTCAATCAACAAAATAGTTGGATTCAGTGGCAACATGATTATTCCAATGGCATTGAAGGTGATTTAGTCAGTGGCAATCGAATGAAAAATGCCGCGCCTTTACCGTTGATATTTTTTGCTTGAATTGTGCCGCGATGCGCTTCGATGATTGAACGGCAAAGTGCTAAACCTAAACCCACGCCACTTTGTGTACTTTCATTTTCAACACGATAAAATTTATCGAAAATCTTGTCTTCTAAACTATTCGGAATGCCTGAGCCGTAATCAGAAATTGAAAGCGTTAAAAGCTCTTTTGTGTAACTGGCGTTAATATCAATTGGACTTGATGACGGCGTGTATTTAATGGCGTTTTCGATTAGATTGACGAGGACTTGCTCAAACAAAACAGAATCAATCCAAATCAGCGGTAAATTTTCAGGTAAATGGATATTTACCGTTCGATTAACCAGATTTTTTTCTAAACGACTTAACGCGCCACCAATAATTTCTTCTAACGTATTCCATTCTTGATGAATCGCAATTTTGCCTGTACTGAGTTTTGCCATATCTAAAATTTTGTTCATCAATTCAGACATGCGTTGTGCTTCATCAAAAATAACACGGCAAAAATCTTGTTTTTCTTCTTGGGAAATGTCGTGAGCATTGCTTTCAATAAGCATGGTTGCCGCGCCAACAATGCGGGTGAGTGGTGTTCTTAAATCATGGGAAATGGCACTTAAAAGAGAATTTCTCAGTGCTTCGTTATCGGCTTGAATTTTGGCGAGATTAGCTTGTTTGGCTTCGTTTAATAAATTGCTGGTGATGTACCCGACCGTAATCATTATGGGTAGCCCAATTAAATCTTCAATGTTAGCCATCCATAATGAAAAATAAGGCGGAGCAAAATAAAAAGCAAATAGCAACGCGCTACATACGGATGCGGTAATTGAAGCTCGATGTCCCCAGCGACTTGCGACTAAAAAAACACCCAACAAATAAATCATCAAAACGCTAGATTGCCCTGTAATTGGCTGTAATTTCAAATTTATCAGCGTACACGCAACAGGGACAATCAAGCCGCCGAAATACGGTTTAAGATTTTTTAAAAGAGAAGTCTTCAAAACGTTTTTTGCTAACTGAAAATAAATTTTTGGTTACTTTAATCAATAGCGCGTAAAAAAAGTGTAAAAATGACATAAAAAAAACCTGCACCAAAAAATTTGATGCAGGTTTAGGGAAAATAAAACGTTTGCTGTTAATTTTTAAAAAGTAACACCGTTTTTAATTTTTCGCACAGTGCTAACCAAATGGTCAACTTCATCGTGCGTATTATAAAAAGCAAGTGATGGACGAACAGTCGCTTCTAAACCAAAACGACGCAAAATCGGTTGAGCGCAATGATGACCACTGCGAACTGCAATGCCGACTTTATTCAAGGCTTCGCCGATTTCTGTGGTCGTGTGACCTTTCAACACAAACGACAACACGCTGGTTTTTTCTTTTGCCGTACCAATTAACGTTAAACCATCAATACGACGCAAGGCTTCCATCGCATAAGCCAACAAATCATGTTCATAAACGGCAATGTTTTGAATGCCAATTTTTTGCACATATTCCAACGCCGCCCCTAATCCCACCGCGTCAGCAATGTTTCCCGTGCCAGCTTCAAATTTGGCTGGTGCTGGTTGATAGCGTGTGTGTTCAAATGTGACATCTTCAATCATATTGCCACCACCTTGCCAAGGTTGGGTCGCTTCAAGCAAATCCGATTTGCCATAAACAACGCCAATGCCTGTTGGAGCAAAGATTTTATGACCTGAGAAAACCAGCCAGTCACAATCCAAACTTTGCACGTCCGCAGAAATATGTGACACCGATTGTGCGCCATCGAGCAACACTTTCGCGCCAACACGATGCGCTAAATCAATCATTTCATGTGCAGGCGTAATTGTTCCAAGTGCATTTGAAACTTGCGTAAATGACACGAGTTTTGTTTTTGCATTAAGCAATTTTTGATATTCATCAAGCAAAACTTGACCATTATCATCAACAGGCGCAACGCGTAAAACCGCGCCTGTTACTTCACACAATTGTTGCCACGGCACAATGTTGGCATGATGTTCCAGCCAAGTGATAATAATCTCGTCGTCTTTACCGATATTTTGCACACCCCAACTTTTTGCAATTAAGTTAATAGCTTCGGTTGTGCCACGCACAAAAATAATGTTGTCAGGCGACGGTGCATTGATAAATTTTGCTACCGTTTGACGCGCTTTTTCATACGCATCGGTTGAACGTGCCGCGAGTTCATGCGCCGCACGGTGAATGTTGGAATTTTCGTGTTCATAAAAATACGAAATTCGATCAATCACAACTTGCGGTTTTTGCGTCGTTGCCGCGTTATCGAACCAAACCAATTGATA
Source organism: Methylococcaceae bacterium (assembly GCA_049656545.1). GTDB lineage: Bacteria > Pseudomonadota > Gammaproteobacteria > Methylococcales > Methylomonadaceae > UBA10906. Next base: position 32,700 of record JBASLW010000036.1, on the reverse strand, counting down.
CCCATTCACACGTTCATTCAAAATCGGAAAATCCCGACGCACCGCATGAATATCAAATGCGCTGTGATGTGTTTGCGGCGTATAAAGCGATTGCGGTTGCTCAAACGTTTTTACATCATTCAAAAAATAAAACGATGAACTTTGTGAACTCAAATTTGAAATATCCACAGGCAAACTGCGCGGCGTAATCAATTTTTGAATTTGTGCTTCTTGCGGTAAATTAAATTCGCTTGGAATCGGTTGACGCGCCGAAGACAAACTTTGCGGTGTAACACCTGCAACGCCTTGCGTTCCAACCAATTTTTGCAAATCGGCATCGGCGGGAATATCAAAATGTTGTGGTGGCGTGAAACTGTTCACATTTGGCGTGGCGAATTGATGTAACTCTTTTGGCAAATCCGCAGGAATACCCGCTTGCGAAATAGCATTATTCGCAAGCCCTAAACGCGAACCGTCACAATTTGGCAATTCAGAAAAAATCTGGTTTGCCAATTGTGTCAATTGCTTTTCCATCGCCGCAATATCTGTTGAATACTCAGGCGTAAGATTATTTATAGTCATAATAGTTGCCTACGTTGACGTTTTCTAACACGCCGAGCGCGTCTTCAGTCAATACGGCGAGTGAACAGTAAAGCGATACCAAATAAGACGCGATAGCTTTATGGTTAATGCCCATGAAACGTACCGACAAGCCCATGCTTAATTCGCCTGTTAAATTCGGTTGATACAAACCGACAACACCTTGACGGCTTTCGCCTGTTCGTAATAATAAGATGCTGGTTTTGCCGTTCACGACGCGAACTTTATCGCAAGGAATCAACGGAATGCCGCGCCATGTAATGAATTGCGAACCGAACAAACTCACCGTTGGTGGCGGTGTTCCACGACGAGTGGCTTCACGACCAAACGCTGCAATCGCTTGTGGATGCGCTAAGAAAAACGCAGGTTCTTTCCACACTTTGGCAATCAACTCATCTAAATCGTCTGGCGTTGGTGAACCTAATGGATTGCGTGGTTGAATTTTGAAATTTGGCGCAACGTTATTTAACAAGCCGTATTCAGCATTGTTAATCAATTCGCTTTCTTGACGTTCTTTGATGGTTTCAATCGTTAAACGTAATTGTTCATTCGTTTGGTTATGTGGGCTGCTGTACAAATCCGCAACGCGGGTGTGAACATCTAAAACCGTATTTACTGCATTCAAACGGTATTCACGACCCCATTCTTCATAATCAACGAAAGTTTGTGGCAAGATTTTTTCATCTAAACTTGAGCAATCTACCGCTAAATTCGCTTCATTTTTAACTTTGTTGACGCGATAAATACCCGCTTCAACTGGAACCCAATGTAATAAATGGGTCAACCAACGTGGCGTGATGGTTGAAAGCATTGGGACGGTTTTTGTTGCGTTCGATAAGGTACGCGCAGCGACATCGCCTAACGCTGTGTGTGCATCATGAATATCAGTCATTGTTATTTCCTTTGAATTTAAGGGTTAATTTGAGTTGTTACCGCTATAGTTTTGAATAGCTTTTACAGGTGCGTCAAGGTGAAAAACTTTTTAAATCAATGTGTTAAATAATCTTGGTTAATTTGTATAGTTTTAAATTCTTGAATCTACTTTTGATTGTTTGGTGACAAGTGGAATGCAAAGCGCAGTGCAATCGGTTTGTACATCAATGACCAATGTTGTGGCTTGAGGGGAATGCGATTTTTGGTTGACATAAGCGTGTAAATCTTTGGTTTTAACAACATTCACAACCTTATCTGCACGAATAGATTTAACCGAATCACCGTGTTCACGAATCCATTGCGAAACCGTAACGTGACTGCATTGCAACAAACGACCAATCGAGCGAAAACCTAATCCCGCCAAATACAATTGCAACGCTTGACGGCGAATTTCTAAACTCAAACCACGATGCAAAACCGTGTGTCGATAACCACACGATTTACATTTAAAACGTTGTTTTTCATTGATAACACCGTCTTTAATGCACAATTGAGAATGACATTTTGGGCAAGTTGTCATAATTTTTTACGCTCTATTTTTAATGACCATTTTCGCGTTATAAATATCAATGAGTTAGCTATTTGACGGTAATTCATTGCGAACCAAGGCTTGTGTAATTGAACTATTTGGCGGCACGCTGTGCGTTAACCAAACGTTTCCGCCAATCACCGAACCTTGTCCGATAGTGATGCGTCCTAAAATCGTTGCACCTGCGTAAATGACGACATCATCTTCAACAATTGGATGCCGCGCATTGCCTTTAACTAAACTGCCATCTTCGGCTTGTTCAAAGCGTTTTGCGCCAAGTGTCACAGCTTGATATAAACGCACGCGATTTCCAATCACGGTTGTTTCACCAATCACAACGCCTGTGCCGTGGTCAATAAAAAAACTTTCGCCAATTTCTGCACCTGGGTGAATATCGATGCCTGTTGCAGAATGTGCCAATTCGGTAATCATGCGAGCTGTCAAAGGCACGCCCAATTGGTACAAAACGTGTGCAAGTCGTTGGTGAATCATCGCGTTAATACCTGGATAACAAACTAATGCTTCATCAGGTGTCCGCGCGGCGGGGTCGCCTTGATAAGCGGCTTGAATATCGGTGTCGAGCAAGCGACGAATGCGCGGTAATTGCGCGGCAAGTTTTCTGACGATTGTTTTTGCATCGTATTCTGAAAATTGCGCTACGCCTTTTTGTTCGGCGATGAAATATAATTCACGGTGAATTTGTTGATGTAAATCGCGCAACGCATTGTCTAATGTGTTACCGACGAAATAATCAATGCCTTCATCGCGCAAATCGGGACGACCTAAACGGTTGGGAAATAATGCACCGCTCAAGCCTTCCAAAATGTGCGCGAGAACTTTTCGAGATGGTAATTTAGGCGGTTTATCTAATCGGTCACGAGTTTCAAGAGATTGAACGCGAATATCGCGCAACTCTTTCACTAATTTGTTAATACCCCAATTTGCTTGTGTGTTCATTGCTTTAAAATCCGCTTATTACTTGTGTTGCAAAGAATCTTAAAGAAAACAAAAAGGCGTGTGAAACGGTATTATTCGATAGTGCTATCTAAAAAATGGATACATTTTGATTATTTTCGTAATAACGTCCTTCGACAAAATCAAAGCCACTTTCACGCGCTAACAGTTCTGATTTTTTACGGTCAATTTGACGCAAAATGCCGCGTCCTTGGGTTAAGGTAATCACACGTTTTAAAACCTGTAATTTTTTGAGGGCGTTGTTACCACTTTCCGTTTCAATTTGTCGCGCAGATAAACTGACATAATCGGGTGTAAGTTTTGAAATTAACTCAATAACGTGCTTATCAGAAATCAAATGGTCAAAACGCAAGGCGATTCGATACCCGCGTTGCCTGTAATTTGAAAGTCCGCGAATCAACGCCTCGTTGTATTGCACATAATTACTGGTTACAGCTAAAACAATCACGGTATTTTTCGTGGTTAAACCGCATTGCTCAATAACCCCTTCAAAATACGCACCGTGGTCTTTTTTAATTCCCAAAATATGACGCGGATCGACTTCTAAAAATAATTCTTTGTCAGGTTTGGCAAATGACAAATAATTCAGCGCGTGAACTGTTCGGGCTAATCGGTCAAAGTTGATAATCGATTCAAAATGAATGTAAGTATCGCCCGAATTTAATGCCAAATTATCCATTTCATAACTATGTAAATGGGTTGATTCGCAAGCAGATACTTTGATTTTGACGGCGTGTGCTTGAACGGCACTGGGATTTTGTGTTTGTCGCAACGCAGAAAAACGACTACCAATGCGTAATTGTCCAAAAAGTCCATTGACGCGATTATTTTCAATAATTAACGGGCGATAATTCGCCTTGTGTTCACGTTCAAAACGGTCGTTAAAGTATTCGACCAAATCTATTAAAGCCATATTTTGTTCCTTAATTTTGTTGTATTAAAAATGTTGTCAATGCGTCGTAATGCAATGGACGACTAAAATAAAATCCCTGCACCGTGTCACAGCCAGATTCGATTAAATAATTTAACTGTTCGAGTGTTTCAACGCCTTCTGCAATTACGTTTAAGCGCAAACTTTTCGCCATATTTACAATCGCGCTGACAATCGTATTCGCATCATTTTGTTCTGAAATATCTTGCACAAATGAACGGTCAATTTTCAAAATATCGAGCAACGGTAATTTTGTTAAATAGCTCAATGACGAATAACCTGTGCCGAAATCATCAATTGAAAAATGAATTCCAACATCTTTACATTGGGTCATAAAATCAACAGTGGCGGAGTGATTTTCCATCATGACACTTTCTGTTAATTCCAATTCCAAACGATTTCCTGCTACGCCGGTTTGAGTCAAAATTTGACTGATTTTTTTGAATAAATTGCCTGCTTGAAGTTGCCGCAATGACAAATTCACGGCGACTTTAAAATTTGAAAAGCCTAATTTATCCCATGTTTTAATGTCTTCGCAGGCTTGACGTAATACCCATTCTCCGATTGGGTTAATCAAACCTGAATCTTCAGCAATCGTAATAAAATCAATAGGTGAAACCATTCCGCGTTCAGGATGTTTCCAACGCAGTAACGCTTCTACACCAATCAGTTTTCGTGTTTTTAAATCAATTTGAGGTTGGTAATGCAATAAAAATTGATTTTGAGAAATCGCCACTCGTAAATCACGCTCCATACTTAAACGGTGTTCGATAATGGCGTTCATTTTGAAATTGAAAAAGCAATACTGACCGCGCCCCGAACTTTTTGCTTGATACATCGCTATATCTGCATGACGTGTCAACGTGTGGCTTTCGCGTCCATTTTCAGGATAAATGCTGATGCCAATGCTGGTTTGAATCGATAATACTTTGCCATCGACATTAAACGGTTCTTTAAACGAGTTGATAATTTTTTGTGCGACATTTGCCGCGCCATGTCCATTTGTATTACTCAAAATCACCACAAATTCATCACCACCTAAACGTCCAGCAGTATCGACTTCGCGCAGATTTTTTTCTAAACGCGCCGCGACTTTTTGTAACAGCGCGTCACCGTAATGATGACCGAGCGAATCATTGACAATTTTAAAATCGTCCAAATCTAAAAACAGTAACGAAAAATTCCAATTTTCACGGTCAGAAAAATGAATCGCTTGCTCAATGCGTTCTGTAATTAACACCCGATTAGGTAAGTTTGTGAGTGAATCGTAATGGGCGAGATGTTGAATTTTTTCTTGTGATTTAATGAGTGCATTTTCAGCGTGAATCAATTCGGACATATCTGTCCAACCGCCAATAATTTCAAGCGGTTTTCCTGCATTGTCTGTGACAAGTTTCAAACGTTCGCGCAACCATTTCCATTCACCATTTTTTATTTTGAAACGGTATTTTTGAATAATCGCTTCACCTAATAAAACATGGTGCAAATTTGAAAAAATTTGTTCGACATCTTCGGGATGCACATGCTCAATCCACAAATCGGGATGTTGTAAAAAATCGTCGGCATTAAATCCTGTTAATTCTTTGACGCTGTTTGAAACAAAGGTAATCAAAAAAGGATTAAAAGGACTACGGGTGTAAATCGTGAGTGGCGCAACCGAAAGTAAATGTTCTAAACGTGAAATTTTGTTTTCCAAATACTGTGCATCAGACAGTACGTTTAACGACGTGTTTAACATGACTTTTTTCCAGATTTTCGGATGGTTAAAATCATGCTAAAGAATTTGCGTCTTAAAATAAAACAGTATTATTCGATAACGTTATGCTTAAATTAGATATTGATAAATATGGTTTATTTATTGCTTGCATGATTTTAAGTTTAAACAATGGCACTTAAAATCAAAATAAAATGAATAAAAAAGTAACGTATTTAGTTTTTTTGACTTCAACGATTTTTCCCTCAATTACGTTCTGTGCGGATGAAAATGTTGTAATCTCAGAAGCAGAACACGCCTATGACCGCGCTGAAAAAGCCTTTTATAGTAAAGAATGGAAAGAATTGCCTGATGAACATTTAATTAACGCAAGCAAAATAAAATGGAATCGTTTAGCGAAAGCCGCATTGAATTTGCCTGAATGGATGGAATTTAGTTTAAGTCAGCGTACCCGTTTTGAATCCAGTTCACATCCTTGGCATACGGGGCAATCAAGCGAAACGAATCAACAATTGCCATTACTTTCGCGTGTGCGATTAGGGGCTTACAACGAGAATTTTGGGTTGATTTTTGAAGGTCAAGATGGACGCACGCATTTTAATAATCCAGGCAATTTCACAGGCGATGCGAATTCGTTAATTAACCAGTTTGACGTGTTACAACTTTATACTTCCGCGACAATGCACAACATTGCGGGAAGCGGTTTGCGTGCCGATTTGGACGTGGGACGTTTTACAATGGATATTGGTTCGTCGCGTTTAATGGGGCGAAATGTCTATGAAAATATCACCTTCAGTTACGAAGGCGGGCATTTTGATATTGGCGCAGAAAATAAAGATTGGCGATTACGCACTTTTTTTGTGTCGCCGCTGGCGCGTTACCCAAATCAAGCCGATGAAAGCAGTTCTAATCGCTTAATTTGGGGTGTAGATTTAGAAGGAAAACCAACAACATGGTTGAATTCCGAAGTGTATTACATGGGTGTAAATGACAACAAAAATCCGAATCCAAATAATCATAAAGCCTTTTCTACATTCGGAACTCGTGCATATCAATTGCCTGCAAAATCAGCAACGTTTCAAAAAGCCGACTTTGGTGGATTTGATTACGATTTTGAAACCACCGCCGAAGTCGGTGAAAAAGGCGTAAAAGATTTTTTTGGTTATTATGGTCATGCTGAAATTGGTTACACTTTTAATGCGCCTTGGTTTCCGCGTTTAATGGCAGATTATGATTATTCAAGCGGGACAGAAAATCCTGACGGTAGCATGAACAATACTTTTGATCGTTTATATGGTCCTCGCATCAATATGTCCGTTACCAGTTTATTTGGTCCTACATTTCAAACAAATATGGAATTTGCAGGTTTGCGTTTAATTGCCAAACCAACGGACGATATAAAACTCAATTTGAAACACCATGTTTGGTATTTAGCCGAAGCCAAAGACCGAATGGTGAATACAGGTTTTATTTTTGGACAAAATGATTTGCAGGATAAATCAGGTAGTGCAGGGCGTAATTTAGGACATGACATTGAATTTACTAGCAGTTATTCACTAGGAACAAACTTGACGTTCGAAGCGGGTTATCAACATTGGTTCAAAGGGGATTATTTTGAGCGTTTGCCAAAATTAGGCGATGTAAGTAAGGATTTGCCACAAGGTGGCGAAAAAGACACTGACTTTTTCTATGTGAGTAGCGAAGTTCGATTTTAATTCAAATTGTGTGTGACAAAAAATGACTATCAGAAAAAAACTTTTCTTAATTATCGGGTTAACAATTATTGCCATTCTCATTGTGGCAGGCACAATTTTACTTTCAAAACATGACCGAATGCTCGAAGACCGCAAACGTGCGACGCGCGTTGCTGTTGAAACAGCGTGGGGCATTATGGAAAGTTTGGATAAATCCGTTTCAGATGGAAAAATCACCCTTGAAGAAGCCAAAAAACAAGCGATTCATCAAATCAAATTTATGCGTTATGACCAAAAAGAATACTTTTGGCTCAATGATTTACATCCTAATATGATTATGCACCCCACGAAACCTGAATTTGATGGCAAAGATATTTCACAGTTTAAAGACCCGAACGGAAAAATGTTTTTTACCGAAATGGTCAAAGCTGTCAAAGCAGATGGACAAGGTTTTGTGGATTACAAATGGCCACGCCCTGACAGCAAAGAACCTGTGCCTAAAATTTCGTTTGTAAAAAGTTATACGCCTTGGGGTTGGGTAGTTGGGTCAGGAGTTTATATCGATGATATTGACGCAGCAATTCGCCATGACGTAGTCCGTTTAGGCGGTTTTGTGTTATTGATTGCTTTAATTATTGGGGCAATCGCCACGTTATTAGCGCGTAGCATTTCAAAAAAATTAGCTTTCGCTGTTTCGTTAGCACAATTTGTTTCTGACGGAAAATTTGATAATAAAATTCAACATGAAGGGAAAGACGAAATTTCAGATTTGCTTCTTTCATTAGACAAAATGCAGCAAAATTTACTTGCAAAACAAGATGCTGAAAAATTAGCCTCAGAAGAAATGGCACGATTAAAATGCGTGCTAGACGATGTTGGTGTTTGCGTGCGGGTGGCAGATATAGAAGGCAAAATTATTTATATCAATCATGCTATGCGCGATACGTTGCGTAAATATGAAAAAGAAGTACAAAAAGATATTCCAAGTTTTAAAGCAGATAATTTTGTTGGCGGCAGCGTTGGAATACTTTACGCAGAACCGAAAGCGGCAGTTGAACGAATGCGTAATTTAACTGCTACTGCGAAAACCGAATTTAAATTTGGTGGACGATTATTTGAAGTATTGACAACGCCTGTATTTTCAGAAAATGGCACACGCCTGGGTTCAGTTGCACAATGGGTGGATAAAACCGATCAAATAAAATCTGAGCAAGAAATTGCAGAAATTATTCATTCAGCAAGCCTTGGCGATTTTGAACATCGAATTCCGTTAGAAGGAAAAGAAGGATTAACTTTGCAACTCGCGCAATCAATGAATGAATTGATGGCAACAACGTCAGGAAGTTTAACGGAAATTGTGCGGGTATTAAGTGCTTTAGCGCAAGGCAATTTGACTGAAAAAGTGGCAGGTAATTATCAGGGGATTTTTGGTGAATTGAAAAATGATACGAATCAAACGGTAGAGCAATTAACCGACATCATTAGTCATATCAAAGAAGCGAGTGACACGATTCAAGTGGTTGCTAAAGAAATTGCGAGTGGAAATAACGATTTATCGCGTCGCACCGAAGAGCAAGCGTTTAGTTTGCAACAAACGGCGGGCAGCATGAATGAACTTTCAACGGTCGTAAAACAAAACACGGATAATGCAAAACGTGCCAATGATTTAGCGTTAACCGCTGCGAATACAGCGACAAAAGGTGTTGAAGTTGTTGATAACGTTGTTGAAACGATGGCAAGTATTAACGAATCGTCACATCGAATTGTCGATATTATTTCCGTCATTGATGATATTGCTTTTCAAACCAATATCCTTGCCTTAAACGCGGCGGTTGAAGCGGCAAGAGCAGGCGAATTAGGTAAAGGTTTTGCTGTTGTGGCAACGGAAGTGCGTAATTTAGCGCAACGCGCCGCAAGTGCCGCTGGCGAAATTAAACGTTTAATTGGGGATTCGGTTGAACGTGTTTCAGGCGGCAGCAAGCAAGTTGAACAAGCGGGAAATACGATGCAGGAAATTGTGAATTCAATTAACGAAGTGACGCAATTGATGTCAGAAATTGCCAGCGCGTCTATTCAACAAAATGCAGGAATTGACCACGTTCATTCTGCTATTGAAAAAATGGATTCGGTGACACAACAAAATGCGGCATTAGTTGAACAAGCCGCAGCCGCAACAGAATCATTAAGTGAACAAACACAAAATTTAGCGTTAGAAATGTCGCGTTTTAAAACGTGAAAAATTCATAAATAAAAAGCCGCTAAATTATTAGCGGCTTTTCAAAAAGCATCAAAAACTATTTGTTATTTTCAGCCACAATTTGGTCAAAAATACCATCATCATTGAAATGTTTGGCTTGAACAGCTGCCCATCCGCCTAACTCTTTCACTGTTACTAATTCTAACGTTGGAAATTGTTTAACGTATTTTGCTGCAATATCTTTATCAATCGGACGATAGTAATTTTTTGCAATAATGTCTTGCGCTTCTTTGGTGTACAAATAGTTCAAATAATCGGTTGCGATGTCGGTTGTGCCGTTTTTCTTCGCAACTTTATCAACGACTGCAACGGGGGTTTCAGCCAAAATACTAAATGGCGGTGTAACGACTTCATATTTATCCGTGCCAAATTCTTTTAAAACCAAATGCGCTTCGTTTTCCCAAGTAATTAAAACGTCACCGATTTCACGTTCAACGAATGTGGTGGTCGAACCGCGTGCGCCTGAATCCAAAACAGGCACATTTTTAATTAACTTGGTGACAAAGGCTTTTGCGCCAGCTTCGTTACCTGTTTTCTTTTCGGCAAATCGCCATGCAGCTAAATAATTGTAACGTGCGCCGCCTGACGTTTTGGGATTGGGCGTGACAACGGAAACACCGTCTTTCACTAAATCATCCCAATTTTTAATCGCTTTTGGATTGCCTTTGCGAACTAAAAAAACAATAGTTGATGTGTAAGGAATGCTGTCATGGGGTAGTTTTGTTTGCCAATCTTTAGGTAATAAACCCGCTTTTTCGTGAATTTGGTCAATGTCGTAAGGCAACGCTAACGTAACGACATCCGCTTGCAAACCTTCAATCACAGCACGAGTTTGTTTGCCACCGCCGCCGTGTGATTGTTGAATTGCAATATCTTCGCCCGTTTTGTCTTTCCAGTGTTTGACAAAAAGTTGATTGAATTCTTTGTAAAGTTCGCGTGTTGGGTCGTAAGACACGTTGAGTAATGTGCGTTCTGCGAACACGTTTGCGCTTAATAACAATCCTAAGCCAAAAAACGCTGTTTTTAATGCTGTTTTCATTTTGATTTCTCCAATTAAGATTTTGTTATTTGTACTTCGGTTTGCCATCGCCAAACGCATTCAAGTTCACTTCAAAATAGAAGAAGTTACTGGCTTCCGTGCCTTGTGCGCCAGCGGTTTTAGCTGAAACCGTTTCAGTGAAATCAGCAGGATTAAAACGCGCGTAACTCACACTCCAATCGACATACGGATTTAACTGGTGACGAACGCGAATATCAAATTCATGCCCTAAGAAACTGCCACTTTTTCCTGTTGCATCACGCAAACCTGCGCGATTCCAACCGCCTGTTTCACTTTCTTGCCAATAAGCGTTGTAACCCGTATCAATGCGAACATATTTATATGGCGTAAATTCCAAACGGGCTTTTGGCGCGTGAATGTTGTCCCACGAAAAATAATCGTTGCGTGACCACGGTTGATTGAAGCCATAAAACGCATCAAAACGTTGATTGATGTTATCCGCTGAACTTTTATCACCTGTACCAAAACCGTAATACGCACTCACACGCGGTTTCCAATCATAGTCAAAGCTGTAACCAAGTTCTAACGAGTAAGCGAGCGCGTCATGTTGACGTAGAGCTTGTGAATAAGTAGCAGGTTTATTTTTTGTACCCGTTAACGAACCAAAACGCCCAAATTGTTTATTGATGTCCGCGTCAAAATCAAAGCCGCTTGAACCAAATAAACCATAAACACGCAAACCTGGTGCGTAAATATCGGAGTCGGCTTTTCGGAAAGCGTTATTGGGATTTGTGGGGTCGCCATCGACTTTTCGACCAAAAAAATACGGTTGAATCGTGATAAATTCTGACCATTGACGTAAATTTAAAACACCGCCATAAATCCAAGTATCTTCATCGTGCTGATCAAAGTTATATTTCAACCGTTCAACAGGCTTTAATGCAAAGGTGTCTAAATGCCAAGCATTTTGTTTTTTACCCAGTTGAACGCGAAAACCTTCAAAATTATTTGTGGTATTTCGGAATTGGTTATTCCCCATTAAACGACGATCAAGCAATTCCAATGATTGCCGCCCCGCACGAACACTTAGCGGATGATTGTGACCAAACACATTATCAAAATAGAGTTCTGCGTAACCTTGAATGATTTCAAATTCATTTACGTCCGCATCGGTTCGATTGTAAAGTCCGTTGTAACTACGCGCGTCTTCAAATTCCACTGCAAAACGTAACGGGTCTAAAATGTCTTTCACACCAAAATAAGCACGAGTACGGAGCAACCATAAATTGTCAGGATCTTCTCGAAAACCTGTTTTTTCTGTTGCGCTAGGACGGTAATCATTTTCGCGGTATTCGTAACGAGTCCGAAAATCTAAACCCACATCAAGCCATTCAATATCACGAAATTGTTCAAATTGGGTTTTGCTCAAATTTCGCACATAACTAGGAATTTCAGGCTCAGGTTCAACGCGATAACCTTTTGTTTTTTGATAAAAATCTTCGGCACTAGCCAGATTTGATAATGACAGTAACGCAAGCGTACTGATTTTTAATAAAGAATATTTCATATCTTTCCCCAGAATTTTTAGTTTTAAACAACAAATTTGTCTGTTTGCAACATGGTAGGTAATCGATAGAAAATTAGAAAACAGTATTTTTAGATATAGTTATCGAAAAAAAGAATACGCAATTTTGAATTTAAGATTTTTGTGAAAAATCGTAAAATTAAAACAATTCAAACTAAAACCTATAAAATAAGTCAACTTTTAACACTACTCTAAATTGACATGAAAAAAATAGAATTACTTTCCCCAGCAGGAACGATTAGGAATATGCGCTATGCGTTTGCTTATGGCGCAGATGCCGTTTATGCAGGACAACCACGTTACAGTTTGCGTGTGCGAAATAACGATTTTCTACACGATAATTTACAAATCGGTATTAACGAAGCACATCAACTCGGTAAAAAATTTTTTATTGCGGCAAATGTGATTCCGCATAACGCAAAAATTAAAACATTTTTAAAAGATATTGCGCCGATTGTTGCGATGAAACCTGATGCGATGATTATGGCTGACCCAGGTTTGATTATGATGATGCGTGAAACTCATCCCGAAATGCCTATTCATTTGTCTGTTCAAGCCAATACGGTGAATTTTGCGACCGTGAAATTTTGGCAAAAAATGGGCGTTGAACGCATTATTTTGTCGCGTGAATTATCACTTGATGAAATAGCCGAAATTCGTCAAGAATGTCCCGATATGGAATTGGAAGTTTTTGTGCATGGCGCATTGTGTATTGCTTATTCTGGTCGTTGTTTGTTATCAGGTTATTTCAATCACCGCGACCCAAATCAAGGCACTTGTACCAATTCTTGCCGTTGGAAATACGACACCAAACCTGCCGAAGAAAATGCCGAAGGAGATTTGATTTTACCTGATGAAAATGGCTCTGTTTTATCGATGAATGATATTAGTAACGCGAGTTGCGGCGGGGCAGAACGTCATCCTTTGGCTGATAAAGTTTATTTCCTCGAAGAAGAAGGACGCAAAGGTGAATTGTTGCCTGTGATGGAAGATGAAAATGGCACTTACATCATGAATTCTAAAGATTTACGCGCAATTGAACATGTTCAAAAATTAGTCGAAATTGGCGTAGACAGTTTGAAAATTGAAGGGCGCACCAAATCACATTATTACGTTGCTAGAACGGCACAAACCTATCGTCAAGCAATTGATGACGCGCTGGCTGGACGTGAATTTAATCCTGAATTGATTGGTGTTTTAGATAATTTAGCAAATCGCGGTTACACCGACGGGTTTTATCAACGTCACCACACACACGAACAGCAAAATTATTTGACGGGTTATTCAAAAAGTCATCAGCAACAATTCTGCGGTGAAATTCGTAGTTACGATAAAGAAACGGGTTTAGCGATAATTGATGCAAAAAATAAATTTTCAGTGGGTGATAAAATTGAGCTAATTTTACCTGAAGGCAATCAAGATATTATTATTGAACGAATGGAAGGGATGTTTGGACAAGAAATGACTGAGGCAAGTGGCGGTGGTTACGAAGTGAAAATTCCGTTACCTGAAATGCGTGATGGTCATGGTTTAATTGCACGTTATATTGAGTAGTTGGAGTTAAAAATGGCAGTAAAAAGTATTTCAATCGTCATTGGAAATAGTTTGGTTTGTAGTGTGCCAAATGAAGATTGGCATTTTTTTATTCGACGTTTAGATGGCGAAAATGATGTTGTATTTTCTACGTTTCATCGAAAAAATTTCGGAGCAAAAGACGTAGAAAAATTTATTCCGCATTGGAAAACAGTGCGCTGGGTCAAAATTAAGAATAGCCAATTAGGTCATAGCGAATCGTACACAAAAGACACGGAGTTTGAAATCAATGTTTATGCTGCGCCAGATAGCGAAAAAAAACATCCCGATGTAATTAAAGCGTTTCTGGATTTTATGAATGAAAAATAATTAGTCTATGAAAAAACAATAACCTACTGATATAATCTAAACCATATTATTACTAATGGGTTTAGAATATGCGACGTTATTGGAAATTATTGATTCTTCTTTTGAATTTGCAAAGTTTGATTTCAGTGGCTTTTGCAGCGGATGTTTTATCGGTTAATTCTTTACGTTATTGGACAACACCAGATCAGTCACGCATTACGTTTGACGTGAATGCTTCAGCGAGCCAACATAAAGTTCAATTTTTTGAAAATCCAGCGCGTTTGGTGATTGATTTGCCAAACGCGGTGGCAACAAAAGAACTTTCACAACCGTCAGAATCACATCCTTTATTTTCAAGTATTCGTGTTGGTGCAAAAAATGGCACAGACTTACGCATTGTGATTGATTTAAAAAAGCCACTTTCTAATAAAACTACAACGTTACGCGCCAACGCATTAGGTAATAATCGTTTTGTTGTTGAACTGTTAGACAAAGGATTAGCAAATCAACAAATTGCAAAATCCGAATCGAAAAGTGAAGCTAAATCAACAACAAATAAAGCGATAGTTGAAAAAAATCTGCCCAAAATTCCTACTGTTGCAAAATCCCCTGAAACTGAAATCAAAAAGAATATTGAAAAAATTGTTCCTGTTAAAAACACAGAAATAGTAAAAATCACAAAACCTTTTATTGTTGCTATTGATGCGGGACATGGCGGAAATGATTCAGGCGCAAAAGGTCAGAATGGCACTTATGAAAAAAATGTTGTGTTGTCAATCGCAAAAAAATTAGAGGCAATGGTCAATGCACAAACAGGCATGAAAGCTGTCATGATTCGACAAGGCGATTATTACGTCGGATTGCGTAAAAGAATGGATATTGCGCGCGCGGCAAAAGCAGATATTTTTATTTCTGTTCATGCAGATTCAATCAAAGATACCCAAGCAAGCGGTGCATCGGTGTATGCGTTATCAACAAGTGGTGCATCAAGTGAATCAGCTTATTGGTTGGCACAAAGTGAAAATGCGGTTGAGTTTCTCGAAGGCGAGCAACTTGGTGATGATGAAAACGGTTTAACTAACGTTTTACTTGACTTATCACAACACGCGACTCAAGAAGCCAGCGTTTTATTAGCAAATAAGGTTTTGCGTAATTTTGAAAATGTGTCAAAACTGCATTTTGATGCCGTACAAAAAGCAGGATTTGCGGTATTAAAATCGCCTGATATTCCGTCAATTTTGGTAGAAACGGCATTTATCTCCAATCCCGCTGAAGAAGCGAAATTAGTGAATACAGGACATCAATTGAAAATTGCCACCGCGATTTTAAAAGGCGTTCACAGTTATATGAAACAACCTAAAAATGAACAACAACGCATTGCGGCGTTGTAAATTGTTATTTTCATAAATTATCAAGGCGCGATTTTCGCGCCTTTTTTTATTTTCAGAAATCAAAAATGCCTATTCACATTCTCTCACCACAACTCGTTAATCAAATCGCCGCAGGTGAAGTGATTGAACGTCCCGCTTCGATTGTTAAAGAATTAGTCGAAAATTGTTTTGATGCTAATGCAACACAAATCACGATTCACATTGAACAAGGCGGTCTGCGTTTAATTCGAGTTTCCGATGACGGTGTCGGTATTGAAAAAGAGGATTTACCACTCGCTTTATCACGTCATGCAACAAGTAAAATTTCAAATCTTGATGACTTAGAACATGTTACAAGCATGGGGTTTCGTGGCGAAGCGTTGGCAAGTATCAGTTCGGTTGCAAAATTAACATTAACCTCTAACGTTGAAAATGCCTCACATGGTTGGTCGGTTATAAGCGATGGTGCAGAACAATTTTTTGATATTCAGCCCGCATCACATTCAATCGGCACAACGGTTGAAGTGCGTGATTTGTTTTATAACACACCCGCACGGCGTAAATTTTTGAAAAGTGACAAAACAGAATTTTCACACATTGAAACGGCTGTAAAACGAATGGTTTTAAGTCGATTTGAGTTATGCTTTACGCTTTTTCACCAGCAAAAAGAAGTGTTAAAACTTTTACCCGCATTCGATTTAGTACAACAAGAACAACGTGTCGCGGCAATTTGTAGTCAAAATTTTATTGATAACGCGCTATATTTGGATTTTGAAATTTCAAGTTTAACGTTAAGTGGTTGGATTAGTGTGCCGACGTTTTCTCGTAGCCAAACGGATATGCAATTTTTTTATGTAAATGGACGTTTAGTAAAAGATAAAAACGTTTCACACGCCATTAAACAAGCGTATTCAGATGTACTTTTTTCGGGACGACACCCCATTTTTGTATTGTATTTGACGTTGAATCCTGAAGATGTAGACGTGAATGCACACCCTGCGAAATTAGAAGTGCGCTTCCGTGAAGCTCGCGCGGTACATGATTTTATTTTGTCATGTGTAAAACGTGCGTTAGCAAATGTGCGTCCAATTATTCCAAATTATGGCGATGTTTCACCATACGCTGAAATCGAATCGACTACATCTTATTTTCAAAAACCATTGGAAATTTCAGAATCTAAAAATTATCAAATGTCTTATGTTCAACCTCAAACATTTTTGAGCGAAAATAAAGAAACATTCGATACGAATCCGAACAAAATGGTTTTAGGTTATGCGATTACACATTTACATGGAATTTATATTTTGTCCGAAACGGCAACTGGCATGGTGTTAGTGGATACCCACGCGGCACATGAAAGGATTACTTATGAACGTTTAAAAAAACAATATGCTGACGGCAAAATTGCCACGCAACCATTGCTTTTACCGATAAAAATTACCGTTACAGAATCAGAAGCCCAATTAGCTGAAAATGTGGAACATTTTTTTGCGGAGTTGGGTTTCGAATTAAATCGTGTGGCGTGTGAAACGTTGTTATTACGCGCTTTGCCTGTTTTGTTACAAAATTCGGATGCTGAACAATTAGTGCGTGACGTGTTGGCAGATTTGATTGAATATGAAGAAAGTTATCGTATTCAAGGAGAATATAACGAAGTCTTAGCAAAAATGGCGTGTTACGGCAGTGTTCGAGCGCATCGACTTTTGACGCAAGATGAAATGAATGCTTTGTTACGCGAATTAGAACAAACTGAAAGGGGAGGGCAATGTAATCATGGTCGCCCAACATGGATTGCGTTATCCACGCAAGAATTAGATAAATTTTTCTTGCGTGGACAATAAAGCAGTTACCGTGAAACGTTAAAAGTATTTAACGCAATTCGGCTGGTTTTTGAATTCGACGCATTAAACATTGTTTTGAAATCATCACCTTCGTTGCTTGTTTCGCTGAATAAATCTTGTGCGAAAGAATAAGCAAGTGGTTGATGGACTAATTCCGCTTCAACGGTGTAATTGCTACCCGTTAAATTTGGAATCCGATAAGTGATTTGGTCACTACCGCCGACAAAATTTGTATCAGTCAACGCATCACCAACGACTTTAATATCGTTAGGCGCATTTGCTTTGTTGAAACCTGTTGGCAAAATACGGTTATCTTTCAAATAAACCATGCCGCGCAACAAGGTGTAAGTTACTTCGTTCAAATTATTACCCATAATTGCTTCATAAACTTGAACTTGGTCAGGTGAGGTAATTAAATCGTAATGCGGCTCGAATGTCGTGCGGTTTGTATCTGCATCAACACCAACAATACTGCCGTTTGCATTGACTTTACCTGATTCAAATACAATCGCATTTGACGCATCTTTAACAGTAACGTGTAACACCACACGACGTGAAGGATATGCACTTGGCAATTTATGACCTGTCGCGCTATTGATTTTCAACGTAATGTTCAAATTGTTGTCTGTTCCTAAACTTTGACTCACAGAGCTAATAGTTGCAGAACTGTTCAACATCGTTTGCGTTTTATCAATCGTTTCATTGAAATCCGCTGTCGCCGCAACAACGCCTAATTGCGTTTTGTTGTTGTTGAAAATATCAAGCATCAATTTATTCGCGCCAACAAAATCATGTTTGCCAAAATTATTGCGCGTGCCGAGCATCATTGGCATAGTTGAAATTTTCACGCTATCAAAATGCGGCATGTGGCAATCTTGACAGGTTCTCAATGTAGCCGTTTTGGCATAGTCGCTGTTTTCCCATTCGCTGTAAGGCATTTGTTCTGGGAATTCACTTTCAGGTGTTGTGCTTAATAAGTTTCCTGAGTGGTCAACAAAAGGCGTTTTCAAGTTATGGCAAGTACCGCACAATTTTGATGATTCCATGTGCGTGCTACCTGTTGGTGTGTAGCCAGTTTGCATAATCATTGGATTCGCAAACGGATCCATGTATTGCCCATAAATCTTTTTGTCGTTGCCAATTTCATATTTGCCTGTAAAACTGCTCAATGTGCCTAAATTCGGCGCATTTTGAATTTGATGGCAAAGCGTACAACCTACGCCGCTCATCGCTTCGTCGTGACGCGGATGACTTGCGTTTAAGAAACCACCGTCTGCCGCAAGAATTGATTTTGGTTCGTTGTAACTTTTCGCTTCAAAATTCGCCATTGGCGCGTGGCAACGGGTACATTTGTCGCTGATTACATCTGTTAATTGCGGAGCGCGATTGATTTCACTACGCACTTTTGCTTTCCAAAGTGGGTCACGCGCCGAATTTGCCATCATCGTGGCTGACCAATCTTTTTGAATTGCAACGTCTTTGCCTGTAATTGTATCGGTCAAACCGTTATGGCAATTTGAACACACTTGTGCGCCCATAAAATGTTCAGAGGTGAACGATTGGCTACCTGTTGATTGCGCTGGCAATAAGAAACCGCTTGTTGCCGCAACGGTTGTCGCGCTGAATATATCTGAAACACCACCAACGGTTAACGTTGCATTTGTAGTTGTGCCATTTGTGCCAGCAGTTGTAACTTTTACGGCAACGGTGTTTCCGTTGTTGACAGTTCCAGTCGCTGTGACAAATGCACCACCGTTAATCGAATACGAACCACCGCTAATGCTGATTGCTGTCGCCGCGTTAATGCCGCCGATGGTAATCGTGTTAGATGTTACAGCCGTATTTAACGCTAAATTTGTTTGGTCAGTAAAACTAAACGCATTTGGTGTGGTATCGGTGCTTCCCCCAGCCGCTAACGTTGTGACGCTAAACGTATCTTTTACGCCGCCAATGGTTAAAACAGCATCTTTTTTGGTGCTGTTTGTTGTTGCAGATGTGACACGCAAGCTAACCGTTGCGCCATTTGAAAGTGTGGTGCTACTGGTTCGGTATGCACCGCCATTGACTGAAAATGAACCACCTGTAATGCTAATTGATGTATTGGCGTTAATGCCGCCAACAGTGATGGTGTTTGATGTAATCACTGTATTTAAAGCAACATTTGTTTGGTCTGTGAAAGTGAATTGATTCGGCGTTGTGTCGCTCATCATGCCACCTCCTCCCATTCCCGCTGCATAAGTGTTCAAGCTAAAACAGCTCAAAAACAGCCACATAAAGTAGAAAATTAAATGTTTATGTCTTGGCATAAATACTCCGTTTTTTATAATTATTAAAATTTACACTGAGCGTGCAACGGAAAGGGCGCAAACCTTATGCCAAAAATAAAAGCGTATAAATTACAATTGGTTATTGATAAAAATAAAAACTATATAAACAAAAATGCGTTATATACACTATTTTATTGTGGTATATGACACATTTTTAGATTAGAAATTGCTACTGACTTTTTGCTTTCGCACGACGTGTTAAACGTTCACGTTTTTTGACTGCCCATTCCGTCATTTTCGGTTTTGTACCGTGAAACGGATTAACGGGCGATTTGAATACAATCCGAATTGGCGTGCCGCTCAGTTGCATTGCGGTTCGATAATAATTGATTAAATAGCGTTTGTACGATTCAGGTAATTCATCAGTTTGTGCGCCATGAATCACAACAATCGGCGGATTCCTCCCACCTTGATGCGCGTATTTCAATTTAATGCGTCGTCCGTTCACAATTGGTGGTTGATGCGCGAGCGTGGCTTCTTTTAACATTCGCGTTAAATTCGGTGTAGACATATCCAGCATTGCCGCTTCGTACAAACTTTGCACGCGGTCAAACATTTTTCCAACGCCGCTACCGTGCAACGCTGAAATCGGGTGTTTTTCAGCGAATTCAACAAAGGTTAATTTCACTTCCAGCAAACGACTAATGGTGTTTTTTTGGTCAGCCGAAATGCCATCCCATTTATTCAAACCGATAATTAACGCGCGTCCTGCTTCTAAAACTAAACCTAGTAAATGCGCGTCTTGGTCTGTAATACCTTCGCGTGCATCAATCATGTAAATAACAACATTCGCTTTTTCAACGGCTTGTAACGCTTTTAAGACACTGAATTTTTCAATGGCTTCGCCAATTTTTGAACGACGACGCATTCCAGCCGTGTCGATAAGTGTGAATTTTCTGCCGTCACGTTCAAACGGAATGTAAATACTGTCGCGTGTTGTTCCCGCTTCGTCGAAAACAACAACCCGTTCTTCACCAAGCAAGCGATTAACTAACGTAGATTTACCGACATTTGGACGACCAACAATTGCAATGCGAATTTCGTCTTTGTCTTCAATTTCTTCTTCGATAGCAATAGGCAATAATTTATCTGCCATTCGCAAAAGTTCGGGAATCCCTGTTCCGTGTGACGCGGCGATTTTTATCGGTTCGCCTAATCCTAAGCTATAAAAATCTGAAATCGCAGAAAAGGAATCTACGCCGTCGGTCTTATTGGTGACTAAAATCACAGGTTTGCTCAAACGGCGCAATGTGTCGGCGATAACTTTGTCAGATGAACTTAAACCTGCGCGTCCGTCCACCATGAAAAAAACGATGTCGGCTTCTTCGAGTGCGATTTGCACTTGTTTTCGGGCAACTTGATCAATGCCTTGCGCGTCATCCATGATGCCGCCTGTATCGACAACGAGGCATTGACGAATTTCTTTATTTTTGACTCGCCCATATTGGCGGTCACGAGTTAAACCTGCAAAATCAGCAACAATCGCGTCACGAGTTTTGGTTAAAAAATTAAATAAGGTCGATTTGCCCACGTTGGGGCGACCGACTAAAGCGATTACGGGTAACATAAAATGTATTTTTCCAGAAGGGAAAGGTGAAAAGTTCAAAGTGTATTTTACCTTGAACTTGTTTTTGAATTTATCTTGCTTTTAACGCGGCAATTGAACCATCTTTTGCGTAAATATAAACCACATCATCAACGATAACAGGTTTGTTTTCGATTGCGCTGTCGCTAACTTGAATGTGTCCGAGTTGCCTTCCGTCAGAACTACTAAGCCAATGCACATAACCTTCAAAATCCCCCACAACGACGTAATTTTGATACGTTACAGGCGCGGTTAAACGCCGATGATGCAACTCTTTTTGTTGCCATAAACCGCCGCCGCTACGTTGATCAACTTGCCAGACGTGACTTTTTGCATCGCTTAAATACAAATAGCGAAAATCATTGCTCAACCCCGAATGCGATGAAATGTTTTCGTTACGCCACATTCCATCACCATCAGCGGCTGAAATTGCAGCTACACCACCGCGATAACTTGCAACATAAATCACGGCGTTAATTTCAAGCGGGTCAACATCCAAATCAACGAGCCGTTCAACTTCGGTGCGACCTTTTGGAATTGAAATCGTGGCTTCCCAAATGTATTTGCCATTTTTCAAATCGAGTGCGACCATTTTGCCATTGTCATAACCTGCGATAACTTTATCGCCAACAACAAGCGGTGTGCCTGTGCCACGCAAACTCAATGCAGGTACAGCGTGTTCGTAACTCCACAATTTCGCGCCTGTTTGCTCACTTAATGCGGTAATTGTGCCGTCAGTCGTGCGAACGATAACAACATTTTTGGCAACAGTAGGAATCGCAAGCACTTCGCTTGAAACGCGAACAGACCACAATTTTTCGCCCGTGTCGCTGTTAAGTGCGATTACATCGGCGTTACTTGAGCCTAAAATGACTGTTTCTGCGCCTAAACCCACGCCGCCAGATAATTTCATTTCTGCTTCAAATTCCCACACTTTATCACCTGTTGCCAAATGCCGCGCTTGCACTAAGCCTTCGCGGTCAGCAGTAATAATTTTTTGATTGTGAATAGCGGGCGCGAGTTTGACGGTTTGCTCATTTGCGCCAACACCTGTTGAAGATGTCCAAAGTTTTTCAATTTCAACTTCGGCATTTAGTTCAGTTAAAAGGGCAGGGGGTTCAGCATTATCTTCACCACCAGAAAAATAATCTGAAATACCTGAAACTGAATCTTTAACCACATCAAGCGTACTACAAGCGTTTAGCAACAATGCGGTGAGTAATAAAAGTACGCGACGCATTAGTTTATAGATTCCAATTTTTCAGGCGGAGTTAAATCATCAAGTTTAAATCGTAACAGCGGCGATTGATACCCCTCCCGAATTGCCTTTTCATAGGCGGTACGCGCTTCGTCGAATCGTTCGAGTGCGACATATAAATCACCAACTAATTCATCATAATTTCCTTCAAATCCAGCAACATTTTTTTGATCAACTTGTCCAATCAGTTGCAAACCTTTTTCAAATTCACCTGTTGCCAAATACAAACGTACTAAACGTAATTTTGCGAGTTGACTCAAATCATGTGATTGATTTGCCAAACCTTGCAATAACTCTTTTGCGCTAGCTAAATCACCCGCTTCAACTTTTGTTTTAGCTTGCATCAAAATACTGTAAGTAGCGTATTCAGTTTTATCAAATTCCGCTTTGAGTTTTCCTGAAACAGTATCAATTTCAGCGATTTTGTTTTCATTGACATCTTTAAGTAATTGGTCATAAACAGTAGACGCTTTATTGTTTTCTGTTTTTTTATAATCTAGCCAATAGTTCCAGCCTAAAATTGTGACGATTGCAATGCCTAAACCAATCATGGCGGATGTGCCATTTTCTTTCCACCACTTTTGTAATGCTTCAACTTGTTGTTCTTCGGTTTCGTAAAGTTCCATGATTCTTGAAAGGTAATTGTGAGAAAGTTCAGATTAAAAAATCTGTTTTAATCGAGAGTTAATAGGTTTTCAACGGAGTATTTTTTCTTTAAACGATCAAGTGCTTGAATGTAACGAAAGATCATCGATTCTGCGGCTTGTTCGGCATCAACAAATTTGAAACAAACTAATTCGTTACATTTTGAGGAATTTTCATCTAAATCACGTTTTGCCACAATTTCCAAAGAAACGTTGATTTGACCGTAATCTGGCATCACGATGACACAATTTTCATAGATTGTGCCAATTGTTAAGAAATAAGAAAAATCTTCGTCATCGTTAAACATTGCGCCTCCCGAAAGACTAATGTCAAATAATCGCAACGTAATAACATCCAGCAAATTTTCATCGGGCAAAACAGGATTGAGTTCTCTTTCCCGTTCAATTTTCTGTCGTTCTAATTTGGCTTGAATAGCATCTTTTTCTGACAGCGTTGCACAAGCTAATAAAAATTGTTTTTCTTCTTCAATTAGGTCATTTTCAATTTGTGAACATAGCGAAAATTTGATTTTTTTTAAGACGATTTCGTAATTTATTTTTGCCACTTCTTTGGCAGATTCAGGTAAAAGAAGATGTAACTTACATACGCTAAAGTCTTCATCAGGAATGCTGACACGATAATAGTTACGACGATTAAACCAATACAATGAACGAGGAATTGGCATTTCAAAAACGTCATAGCCTTGGTGTTTCGATTTAACCAGTGATTGCCCCGTGAAAGCAACTTGAACACCGTTATACACAGTGCAAAATTTTACACGCGGAATCGCAAGAAGTTTAGTGTTAAGCGAATCCACAATGCTGGTATCTAAAATAATCGTCTTCTTTTTAAGATTTACGTCGATAATCGATGTTAAAAGAATCTTTTTCTTTCCTAGAAAAGCACTAATTAAACATTCATGTTTTGCTAACATTAACAAGTTGCTAACAATAATGGCATGATTATAAAGAACTGGAGATTCGTCTTCTTTCATGGAAATTCCCCTTTTAACTTATCGTTATTTTTGAGTAAGGTTTGCAATTGATTTGCCGCTTTTTCACAACTAATCGCCGTGCTTTCAACACGCTTTTGTAATGAAAAATCGACATTCAAATTATCCATTTCACGAGCGGCATATTCGTTTAATGGTTGACAAGCGGTGTGCATTTTTCTTTCTGCGTTTAAAATGATTTCACTAGGTTCTGTGTCTAACAACATCACTGTATTTGTCATGCTGTTTTGGAACTTAAAAACGGTTTCAACACGCTCTGCAAAAGCACTCAACGTTTGGTTTTCATCACCATAACTACCCAAAAATGCAGTATTGCAACCCAATAATAATGTGGAAGTTATGATAAAAAACGCTTTATTAAACACAAATTAAGCCGTTAAGAATTCAATTTGATTAACTAACTCACCTGACGCAAGTTCTAAACCTTGTTTGTAAAACTGACTGGCTGAATTTGCATCACCTTGTGTTAAGGCTAAATCGCCAAGCAACCGATAACTTTGAACATTCGGTTCAAGCGTGATACTTTGTTTCAAATAACGCGCGGCTTTAACATAATCGGCACGTTGCCCACTTAATTTACCTAACACCATCAACAAAACTGAATCATCAGCGTGACCAATCAACCAACGTTCGGCAGTTTCAAGTTGTAAAATAGGGTCAGTTGACTGGATATTTCCAAATAAAACTAGCAAAGTATCATTCCAATTTGATGATAAATTCTTCACTAATTCATCTTCAATTTCAGCTCCTACGCCCACATCAATCATTGCCGCAAAATAAATCGCTGCTACACCACGCATCACTTTAATTGATAGGGGCATTTCACTCCACAAACGTTTTAATTCAGCCGTATTTTTTTGTTCTGCCGCTTGTTTAAGCAAATTACTAAAAACTTCTGTTTCTACTAATTTCAACTCAGCCTCCATTAAAACTTTATGCGTGTTTAATGAAGGAATCAATGAACGTAATGCTTGCCAATCGCCTAATTGTTGATACGTTAAATGCAACAAGCGCAAAACGCTCGCGTGCGTTGGATTCATTGAATGCAAACGAGTTAGTGTTTCTAATGCTTCGCTATATTGCTCACCCGATAAATTTAATTCTGCTTGTGTCAAACCAACCGCAATTTCAGCATTGTCGCCATGTTGCGCGGCAATCTGTAAATACTCGTCACGCTTATCAATTGCACCGCGTGATTGTGCAGCACGCGCTGCTGTCAAATAGTGAATCAGCGGTGCGCCGCTATTTGAAGCGTGTTTAATTAAAATTTCTTCAGCGTTTTCCCAATTTCCTTCAGCAGAATCCACTAACCCTTTGATTAACGCTTGCTGTGAAATCGCCAGCTTGTTTCGTTCAACGCGGTTTTTGATTTTCTTAGGTAAGCGAAATGTGAAACCAAGCAGCCTAAAACTAAAGTAAAAAATAAAAAACAGCGCAATCAATACGCCTAAAAAAACAAATAACGATGTTTCAATTGACCATTGTTCGATACCAATTAAAACATAGCCAGCACTATTTAATGTGGTTAAAAACTGACTGCCAACAAAGCCTGCGTAACCCAGACTAGATAAAATAATTAACGGAAAAAGCAATTTTTTCATGACAATTTCGTTCCTTATTGCGCTGGCGTGAGAGCTGGATTTTCAATCGCAGCAGGTTGTTCAACTGCTTTTTTCGTCGCCGCTGACGTGTCAGATAAGGCTTTATCGCTTTCAATTCGTAATTTCGTAATATCACGCAACATTTTTAGAGACAGGCTAATATCGGGAAATTGTGAACGAATGTGAACATCAGAAAGTTTATCAAGCGCAACTAAAAAATGATCTGCGTCTTTGTCTTTAACAAAATTACCCAAAATCCATTTATTCGCATCCGCTAAACTTGCTTGATAAAGCATGTCATTTTGTTGCACCAGCGCGATTTTAATCATTTCTAATTTCACACGCGATTGTTCACGAATAAATTGTGCTTGTTCTGGTGTTAAAATTTCGTTGACGTGTTGTTGAACATGACGAATTGTTACCATGCTTTCAAGTTGTCCAAGTAAATCATCGGCTTTTGCCTTCGATTTTGGGGCTGGAACAACAGGTTGTTCTTCAACTTCTTTTCCCGCATAAGGTAAAAGCAGTGTCAGTGAATCAATTTGTGATTCTAAATTTTGCAAGGTCGCGTAAATGCCAACCACATCAACAGCAGTGACTTTACTCATTGCTGAAATATCTTTGGCGAGTTGCTCGCGTACTTTATAAGCAGCCGCGTCGCCACTTTCGCGTAAACGCTGATCAGCCGCCGCTAATGCTTCCAACGTGGTATTCACATCACCCATCAAAAGCAAACGCTGATTCGCAACACTGAGTAAATACTCGGCATCCGCAAGTAACCAATCGCCACGAGTTTTACCTAATTGACGCTGTAATTTTTGGATTTCTTCCGTTAAATCTTTGCGAACTGTTTCTAATTTTTCATCGTGTAATTTTGAAAATTCGGCAATCGTATTACTGAAATGCGATTCTTTACTGCCAATATCGGCTTGTTCTGCGGCAAGTTGGGTTTGAATTGCGGCAAGTTGCGCTTGATAATCGCTAATTTGTTGCGACACAACGCCTTTCATTTCGCCGCCTAAACCTTCTTGTTTTTCGCGTAATTGTTGCAAAAAATAATAACCTGAGCCTGCAACGACGGCGATAATTAGCAAAATGATTAAGCCAAACCAAAATCCGCTCCGAGAACGTCTGACTTCTGGCGATGTTTCTTTGACAGTTTTTTGCTTTTCAACGATTGTTTGCTCTTCAACCGATTCAATCAATTCAGCCACTTTCTTCCCCGTTTATTATCGTCGTTATTGTTTTAAGAATTGCGTCATCTGACGGCGTTTGCGCGAGTGCAATGTTTTCAAAACCGAGATTTTTTGCAATGGTTTGAATGCGCTCACTGACTACTATTAAAGGTATTTTTTTTAACAAATCGTGTTGCGATTTTGGCAGCATGTTTACTAAATTTTCAATGGCTTCGCCGCTAGTTATCGTAATGAAATCGATTTTTTGCTGAAAAATTTTTGCACTATCAATTTGCGGAATTTTACGTTTATAAACGTCTTGATAACTAACTATTGCGCCACGTCGTTTCAATGTATCAGCTAAAGTTTCACGTCCATTTTCACCACGAATTATCACGATAACTTTGTTTGAAACGTCTTGTAGCTGTTCTAACGCAAGCAACGCCTCGCTATTATAACCATCTAAAGGCATTAAATCGACGTTCAAACCCACTGAAATTAAGGCTTTTGCGGTAGCTTTGCCAATTGCTAAACACGATTTCGTTTTCAATTGGCGCATTTTAGCATCATCAAGCTGTGAACAATAACAACGTACTGCATTCGTGCTAGTAAAAATAAACCAGTTAGTTTGCGTTAAATGGTGTTCGATTTCACTGTTGTTTAAAATGACGGGAATAATTTCTAACGTTGGCAAACGAATCGGAATGCCATGATTCACACGAATCAACTCGCATAAATTTTCAGCTTGATGCGAGGGGCGTGTAACTAAAATTTTGGCTTGGTTTAACTTATTAGCCATCAATCAACGCTTTCAAAATTTCAGCGGCACCTTGTTTAAGCAAATCGTCAGCAAGACTTTCACCGATTTCAATTGCCGATACGCCACGTTTTTCAGCTCGGTAAATTACGTCACCATCGGAATTTCCAACCAACGCACGCATGAAAATTTCATCATTTTCTAATTGGGCAAAACCCGCAATTGGCACTTGGCAACCACCGTTTAATTTAGCGTTCATGGCACGTTCGGCAATCACACAAACAGCCGTTGTTTCATGATGCAACGCTTTTAACATTTCGTTAATTTCTGCGTCATCAACACGACATTCAATGCCAATTGCGCCTTGTCCGCAAGCTGGCAAACTTATTTCAGTGGGCAAACTTTGACGAATTCGCTCGCCCATTCCCAGCCGTTTCAAACCTGCCGAAGCCAAAATAATCGCGTCATAATCGCCTGCATCAAGTTTAGCTAAACGAGTATTCACATTACCTCGTAACGACAAAATTTCAGCTTTTGGAAAACGGGCTTTAATTTGACACTGACGACGCAAACTCGATGTTCCGATTCGGGCATTTTCGGGTAAATCATCAAGGCTTTCAAAATGATTCGACACAAACGCATCGGTCGGGTCTTCGCGTTCTAAAATCGCGGCAAGATGCAAACCTTCTGGGAATTCAATTGGCACATCTTTCATCGAATGGACGGCAATATCCGCATTGCCTTCGAGCATTCCTTGCTCAAGTTCTTTGACAAATAAACCTTTACCGCCAATTTTTGCTAATGGCGCATCGAGAATTTTATCGCCGCGAGTCACCATTTTTACAAGTTCAGTTTTGATAGTTGGAAATGCTTGCTCTAACAGCGTGGCAACGTGTTCTGCTTGCCATAACGCTAAAGGACTATGACGGGTTGCAATACGAATAATTTTGGTCACGATTGATTGAGTTTTAAAGTTAAAAATTGGGCGAAGTTTAGCGTAAATCGCTAAATTCGTCGAAGGTTAAGTCTGTTACATTTACAATTGCAAAATATAAAAACTACTTTTTTAAGGGCTACAATGACAATTTCAGAATTTACCCATTTTAACTCGGCAGGCGATGCACACATGGTTGATGTTGGTAGCAAAAAATTTACAGATCGCGTGGCGATTACAGAAGGGTTTATTAGTTTGCAACCACCAACGTTAGCATTGATTTTACAAGGTGGACATAAAAAAGGCGATGTCCTTGGGATTGCGCGGATTGCTGGAATTATGGCAAGTAAGCGAACGGCAGATTTAATTCCGTTATGTCACCCTTTACCTTTGACACATGTTGAGATTTTGTTGATTCCTGAACCTGAAAAAAATCGAATTCGTTGTCAAACAGTTGTAAAAACACATGGTCAAACAGGTGTAGAAATGGAAGCGTTAACTGCAACAATGTCAGCATTATTAACTATTTATGATATGTGCAAAGCTGTCGATCGTGGCATGGTTATTGACGGTGTGCGATTACTTGAAAAAACAGGTGGTAAGTCGGGATTATGGCGTGCCAATACGATTTAATTTATTTACACAGAGATATTTAACATGACAATAACAATTCAAGAATTAGCAGAGATTTGTGGCGCGACAATTGAAGGCGGTGATGCAACACAAATTTTGACGGCTGCAAATGATATTACCTCGGCAAAAATAGGGCAGGTCACACAATTAACACAAGCGCGTTATCGTCATTATTTGAAAGAATCGGTTGCTTCAGCGTGTTTTGTGGGAGCTGACTTTGAGTTTCAAGATGTGCCAGAGTCGTTAGTTTTGTTGCGTTGCGCTGACCCTGAAATGGCATTTATCAAAGCTGTTGAATGTTTGCACCCACAAAAAAGTTATGCGGCAACTATTTCACCTCAAGCCGTCATTTCAGAAAACGCCGTTTTGCACGAAAGTTGTTACGTTGGTGCGTTTGCTGTGATTAACGAAGGCGTTTTTTGTGGTGAAAATAGTGAAATTTTAGCGGGTGTTTATTTAGGGCAAAACGTCAAAATTGGTAAAAATTGCCGAATTTATCCGTATGCTGTGATTTACGACAATGTTGAAATTGGTGACAACGTAATTATTCATTCGGGTGCGGTAATTGGTGCAGATGGATTTGGTTATAAATTTCGTAATGGTCAACACGTTAAAGTGCCGCAAATCGGAAATGTAGTTATTGATAACGATGTTGAAATTGGCGCAAATACTTGTGTAGATAGAGGCGCGTTAGGCAGCACGGCAATTGGTTCTGGTAGCAAAATCGATAACTTAGTTCAAATTGGACACAACAATAAAATTGGACAACATGTTATTATTTGCGGACAAACAGGTATTTCGGGTTCTTGCACAATTGAAAATTACGCGATTTTAGCGGGTAGTGCGGGAATTGCAGATCACGTTAAAATTGGTCAAGGTGCGGTTGTAATGGCGAGAGCTGGGGTTGCAAATGATATTGCATCTAAAACGCAGGTTTTTGGGAGTCCTGCAAAAGAAAAGAGAGTGGCGTATCGTGAACAAGTTGCGATTAGCCAATTACCTGACTTATTAAAAACAGTTAAACAGTTAGAAGAACGTTTAGCAAAATTAGAATTAAAAAATTAAGTCTTATAAACGACTTAGCCTGACTTTTGAGTAATTTCAAAAGTCGGGCTAAGGTCAGAACAAACTTAAAACTGGATTAGTTTTGGCTGTTTTTGTGTTTGTTTTCAATTTTTTGGAAAACTTCCGCTTGGCTCTGTGCTACTGCACCGCTTTGCAAATGTTTAGTCTCGTCCGCTTTTAACATTAAAACTAAAACAACAGTAGTTGCAATTAAGCCACCAATATAAAACCAGAAATAATCTTTTTCTTGTGCTTCTGACATTTTTAAATCCTCAAGGTTATTATTATTATCTCTTTTTCAAGAGGCCGCTTTAAACGACGGGTATATTTTTATCATGAATTTAGGTTTCGTGTCAAAACCATAATTTAAAAACTGATTTAAATTTTGTAAATCATTTGATTTTTATGGAAAGCAACTCAACTAATTTTAAATGTAAGCCGCCAAAACTGCCGTTACTCATTAAAACGACATGACAGCGATTTTCAATTTCATTGAAAAAAATTTCGGCGATATTTTCCAATGTCTGGCAAATTTGGATATTGCTTGTTAACGTCAACGTGCTTTGTGAATCGGGTTGATAAATAATTGCGACATTAGCTGCTCGCAAGGAAGCTGATAATGTGTGTTGATGTACACCTAAACGCATTGTATTTGAACGTGGTTCAACAATTGCAATAATTTTTTCGTTTCCAACTCGTTTTCGTAAGCCGTCTAAAGTTGTTGCAATAGCGGTTGGATGGTGGGCGAAATCATCATAGATTGTCACACCATTTTTTGATGCCAAAATCTCCATTCGTCGTTTTACATTTTGAAATTTAGACAACGCTTCTATTGCATTTTGCGGCAAAATACCAACGTGATAGGCAGCCGCCATTGCCGCTAACGCATTTCTGACATTATGTTCGCCCGTTAAATTCCAATGCACTTCGCCTTGTTTATGTACACCAAAATAAACAATAAAACGACTACCATCAGACGTAATTAACTCTGCATTCCACGTTCCTTCACCTAAAATACTGGTATATGAAACAGGTGTCCAACAGCCTAATGCAAAGGTTTCTTCTAATGCCAAATCATTTTCTGGGGCAATCAATAAACCTTCACTTGGTACGGTTCTGACAAAATGATGAAATTGTTTTTGAATGGCTGACAAATCAGGAAAAATATCGGCGTGGTCATATTCCAAATTATTCAAAATAGCAGTGCGTGGACGGTAATGTACAAATTTTGAACGTTTGTCGAAAAAAGCAGAATCGTATTCATCTGCTTCAATAACAAAAAAATTGGAATCGGTTAAACGTGCAGAAATGCCAAAATTTAATGGAATACCACCGATTAGAAAACTAGGATTAAATCCATTTACGTCTAAAATCCACGCTAACATGCTGCTTGTTGTTGTTTTACCGTGTGTGCCTGCGACGGCTAAAACCCATTTGTCTTGCAGTATATTTTCAGATAACCATTGTGCGCCGCTGATATAACGCAAATTTTGATTCAAAATGGCTTCAACTTCAGGATTTCCACGCGACAACGCATTACCAATAATGACTAAATCGGGACGTGGATTTAAGTTTTCCTCGCAATACCATTCTTTGAGCGTAATACCTTGTGCGACAAGTTGATCACTCATCGGTGGATAAACATTTTGATCAGAGCCGCTAACTTCATGACCGAGTTGTTTTGCCAGAACTGCCAATCCTGCCATAAATGTGCCGCAAATACCTAAGATATGAATGTGCATAATTTATTGTGTTACTCGTTTGGTTTTTGACTGTGAATTCAGCGGAATTTTAGGGGCATGTTTAATCGGTTTATCTGGAATATGCGGGTTACGAGATTTTTGTGACGATGCTGCTGTAGGCATAATTTTCTTAATAACATCTTCATCTAAAACATATTTTTCTAACCATTCTGCTCCTGAAAAATGGGGAATAGCAAGACGGTGTACAGCAACAACTTCTTGATTATTTAAATCAACCTCTTTTCCAATAACGACTAAATCAGGTTTATAAGCTAGGTGGTCTTTGTTAAAACCTTCTTGTAACTTAACACCTAATTTTTCTAATTCACGGCGCGTTTTATTATCGATGAGGTGATCGGAGGCAGTGACATCATGCCCTGCTTCGCATGCCAGAGTTGCAATGCCAGTCATAAATTCTGTTGCCACGCCAATAATGTGCATACGCATAATGATTTACCTCCACTATCTTTTTTTCTTTGGTTTTTCAGCGGCTGCTGCGGCTTCTTCAGCTGCTTTTTTAGCCGCAAGTTCTTCGGCGGTAGGTTCTGGTGGGGGTGGCGGTTCAGCACCTTTTGCGCCAGCCGCCTCTAAAAGTTTAATGATATTTTCGCCATTTGATTTTTTAGCACGTTCTAAAAGGGGTTGTTTTTGCGCGTCTTGTGCATTGACATTTGCAC
>JBASLW010000035.1:0-3674 GCA_049656545.1 Methylococcaceae bacterium | reverse complement strand
GAACTTGGAATTACACGACAAACACTTTATCGCCATGTTTCACCAAATGGTGAACTAAGAAAAGATGGAAAAAAATTACTCAAAATTCCTTAACGTTGTTTATATGACAAATTCCGTGTCGACCCCTAAATGTTGAGTAATTTCATCTAACATGGTTTTGTGATTCAGATAATCCACCGTAACAAATGACAATTTTTCATTATGCAATAATCGCAATGACGGATAAGAAGTAACGCCCATATTTTGAGCCATTTCAATTTCATTCAGTAACTGCGTTTGAATCTGCTCACTCAAAATATCATTTTCAAATTGAATAACATCTAAGCCAATTTCCACCGCACA
Source organism: Methylococcaceae bacterium (assembly GCA_049656545.1). GTDB lineage: Bacteria > Pseudomonadota > Gammaproteobacteria > Methylococcales > Methylomonadaceae > UBA10906. Next base: position 3,332 of record JBASLW010000035.1, on the reverse strand, counting down.
TTCAACCAACGTAGCGATTAAAGAGGGATTTTTAGCTTGCTGATAATAAGCTGTTTGAATTACGTTTATCATCAATAGCTCCTCTGCATCATTGCGCTGTTTTTTAGCCGCTAAAACGGCTCGACAAGCAGGGTATGTTGAACGCATCGGCGTGTTAGTTGTCCAAAAATCATAATTGAATTTCACACCAGAAACGGTTTGTTCAATGCGATACCAAATTTGTTGAATTGTTTGTTGCAATGATTCTGGCATGGTTTCAGTCGTATCAGGTGCTAATCCTCCAACGAGATTAGTCACTTGAATAAATTCAGGTAATTCTTGTCGTAAAGCAGATAAACGCTTCTCGAACGCATAACACCAACTACACATCGGGTAGTGAATATAAAAAAGTGTTGATTGCATAGAATTATTCACCTTGCAACGTCAACACTAATGCTCGACTTCCACCGTGATTGCGATGCTCACATAAATAGATACCTTGCCAAATACCAAGATTTAATCGTCCGTTTGTCACTGGTAAATTCAAACTACATCCGAGCAAGCTACTTTTCAAATGACTTGGCATATCATCACTGCCTTCGTCTGTATGTCTGTAATACGGTTCATTTTCAGGCACCGCGCAATTGAAAAAACTTTCAAAATCTTGACGTACAGTTGGGTCGGCATTTTCGTTGATAGTCAACGAGGCAGACGTATGTTTGATGAACACATTCAACATTCCAACAGAGCAAGTTTTTAGTTCGGGTAATTGGCTTAAAATTTCATCTGTGACCAAATGAAAACCACGCTGCCTTGCTTTGAGCTTAATTTCTTTCTGAATCCACATTACAAACTCTCTGATAAATTGTACAAATAACACCATGCTTGAAATGGCTGATGCGTTTGGTCATAAATGGTAATGATTTTACGCAAGTATTCATGCGGCATCGGATAATTCGCGTCGCATTCTTCGTAATCATCTAATCGCTCAAATAAGTTTTTAGCATTGATAATTCGATACAATTCACCAAGCACTTTTTCAGATGCGTTTTCAATTTGAATAGCAGCAGGATAATCGCCCAAATTGTATAATTTACCGTAAAAATAACCATCACTTTGATAGATACAATCATTACCAAGTAACCCATGAGCTGCATGATTACTGCTTTTTCTAAGCGTACCATAAACAAATAAATACACGAAAAATCACCTTATGTCTTATTGCGAATTTTGTTTAAACCAACCAACGGATTCAATTCATCGGATTTATCACGACACCCAATATGGTTTTCCAATTCAAAACGATAATGAATTGTTTGAACGATTGGTGTTAGAAATCAATCAAGCTGGGCTTTCTTGGGACATCATTTTGAAAAAAGCCGATAATTTTCGCAGTGCTTACGATGATTTTAACATTGAAAAAGTCGCGGCTTATGGTGAACATGATTTTTCACGTTTGATGAATGACGCAGGAATTGTGCGTAATCGGCTGAAAATTAACGCAGCAATTGTCAACGCGAATCGGATTATTGACATCCAACAGCAACATGGCTCATTCAAACATTGGCTTGATAAACATCGTCATTACACAAAAATGGAATGGACAAAGTTATTCAAAAAAACATTCGTTTTTACAGGTGGTGAAATTGTGAATGAGTTTTTGATGTCCACAGGTTATTTAGACGGCGCACATCAAACCAATTGCCCAATTCGCCAAAAATGTGACAACGCCTTACATAAAAAAAGCCCCATCTCTGAGGCTATCGAGTAGGAGGTACTACTCGATAGTTTTTCTTGCATAATCAATGCCAATGCGTCACTAATCTTTAATCGCTTCAATTTGAATTTCGACATTCACGTCATCTGAAATCATAGGGACGTATTTATCAATGCCAAAATCAGAACGTTTGAATGATGTCATTGCATTTGCTCCACACACATTTTTCAACGCGATAGGATTGATGCCACAGTGAAAGTGATTCACTTTTAAATGCACAGGTTGTGTTTTCCCGTGCAACGTTAAAGTTCCGTCAATCTCTGTCAAAACCTCTTTTTCAAACTTGAGTTTTGTTGAAACAAACGTGATAGTTGGATAACGTGCTGCATCTAAAAAATCGGTAGTTTTCAAATGTTGTTCAAGTTCAACCAAGCCTGTATCAATTGAATCTGTTTTAATTGAGATTTCAACATAACCCGTCTGTTTTTCAGGTGAAAGTGATATTTTTCCTGACGTTTGATTAAATCGACCACGTTGCGTCGAGAAACCCAAATGGCTAATGCTAAAACTCGGAAAAGTATGTCTTGCATCTACCGTGTACGATTCACTAGCCGATACCACTGTACTCATTGAGAGTATTATCAATGCGAATAATTTTTTCATTACGTCCTCTCTTTAAGGCAAAAAATTCAGTTCAACGCCATTTCCAGCAGGGTCACTTAAAAATAATTGTGTTTGTGTCGTATCTGCTATTTGTGATTTTCGGTAAGGAATACTGAGTTGATTCAGATGTGCTTCAAAAGCCTGCAAATCAAGACACGCAAACGCCACATGGTCAAATGTGCCTTTCACATGAGATTGGCGTATTTCATCTGGTTTTGCTTATGACAAATGAAGCACCGCTTTATTACCCGCATAAAGCCAATAGCCTGAACTTCGCAAAGCAGGACGCTTACCAACCGATAATGCAACGACCGTGCAATAAAAATCACGCAATTTATCCAGTAATTCAGGTTCAGCTCGAAGATTGTAATGGTCAATATCTAAAATGTTCATATCGGACACTTAATTAAAATACTCAAATAAATCATGGCTGTGTGCGTGTCGATGCTTAAAACGGGTTTGCCATGCGTGATACATTCTAAACGGCTGGTCATGTAACAAATGACATCGTTGACATAATGCCGCTAAATTCGTCGGATGGTTATTTTCAGGTTGTTGGTCTAGGTGAGCGACAGACAACACGATACGGGCATTTTTACGAACGGTGTAATTTTGAACCCCACAAAACTCACACTGATAGTTAGCGCGTTTGAGTATCGCAGAACGAATCTGTACCCATTCTTGACGTACTGGATAGCGATGACGGTTTTCAGGTTTAATAGGCATGGCTATTTAAAGAATCGGCTACTGCCATCCATATCACCTGTTTCGCAATACAACATCGGCTGACCTTGCTGTAAATAGTTCGCGTCAATAACTTCACAGACGACAATTACATGGTCGCCCGCGTCTATGAATTGTGTCACCTTGCAATCAAAATAGGCAGAACTTTCAGATAGTATCGGGGCACGAAATGCGCCAAACTGCCATTGATACCCCGTCATTTTATCAGCGTTGAAACTGGCAAAGTGCT
>JBASLW010000034.1:0-3090 GCA_049656545.1 Methylococcaceae bacterium | reverse complement strand
GTGCATGATTGCCATTTGAACAGGAACGGGAATGCCCCATTTTTTGTAAGTAGCATTACTGGCTTTATACCAACTGGGTTTTTGTTTGAATATCGCACACAAATTTTCGGTATTTCGTGGCGTAGTTGGAATAGTTGAACACGCTGTTAAAAAACAAGTGAACAAAATGAGAGTTAAAAATTTAGGCATTCAAAAATGGTTATTTTTGACAGATTGAACAAAAAACGGTGGTGCGATTCGCCATTCGGATTTCTTGTAACGGTTGATTGCAAAGGGAACACGGTAAATTTCCACGCCCATAAACGTGTAATTGTTGTTGAAAATAACCTGTTTTACCTTCGGCATTCACAAAATCCCGCAACGTTGTGCCACCTTTTTCAATGGCGTTTGCCAAAATGATTCGGATACATTCAACTAATGTTTCACATTCGCTTAACGATAAATCCCCCGCATGGCGCGTCGGCAAAATTTTTGCCATAAATAATGCTTCGTTAGCGTAGATATTTCCCACCCCTACCACAACTTTACCAGCCATTAAAAACGTTTTTATTGGAATACGTTTGCGGCGTGAAAGTTGAAATAATAACGATGAATTAAAATTTTCAGTCAGTGGTTCAACCCCTAAATCACGCAATAAAGGATGTTTTAAACTATCGCCTGTTGCCCAAACCATCGCACCAAATCGACGCTGGTCATTAAAACGTAACGCGGTATTTTCATCGAAAATAATATCAACGTGGTCGTGTGCATTAGCAGGAAAATTTATCGGCACAATTCGTAAATTCCCCGACATTCCCAAATGCACAATCAACGTCCCATTTTGCATCTTAATCAGTAGATATTTTGCGCGACGTTCAACACTTTCAATAATTTGATTTTGTAAATTCGTTTCAAAATCAGATGCAATCAACCAGCGTAATTGCCTTTGTCGAACAATCACATTTTGAATTTTTTTGTCTACAATATGCGGCGCAATACCGCGTTTTGTCGTTTCAACTTCAGGTAATTCAGGCATGGTTAGTGTTCTGGTGAATGTTCATCAACGGATTCAGCACCATGCTGACTGCCATGTTCACCCGCTTCAGCACCATGAGAACTTGCACCACCATGTCCACCTTCGTGACCATGACTGCCAAAAAAGAAGTGACCTAAACCAAATAAATCAATACAAAGCAAAACAACCATCAACATTTGTGTTCGAGTATTGATTTTTTCCATCAATTCCCGATTACGTTCATATTTTGCGAATAAAGAAGGCAGTAAATGTTGTGTGAATTCATGCTTAAAAAACAGTTTTGGCACGGAAGTCATTGTAATGGTGAAAGGAATAAAAAAAATCGTCGTTACCAAGAAATAAGGTTCTAAAAATTCGATTAACTCAAATAAGAGTTCAAATATCTCTGCAAACAAATGTGCCATAAACAATCTCAATAACAAAAAATCAAACGTTAAACTTCACTGCTAATAGTTAACGCCTACTAAAAATGTGAATAAATGTCGCAAAGTTATTTTGCATTCATGACATCGTTTTTATCATCGCCTTCGCCGTCATTGACTAAATAATCACGTTGTTGGTAGTACGAATTTTTAACAAATTCATAATTATCGCTACTGGCTTCTTGCATTACTTTTTCCGCGCCCAAATGATCGGCACGTTTATCTAAATGTGTAAGCGCATTTGTACCACTGCTAACAGCAGTTGCGGCAGCACCTGTACTTAATCCTAATGCGCCAAAACCAACGTAATTGGCTGGATTCATTGCCGCATCACCCACACGTCCAACAATTCCTCTTGGTGAGCTAGGACCAAATAATGGCAACACAATATAAGGTTCTGACGGTAAGCCCCAAACGCCTAACGTTTGATCAAAATCTTCTTTGTGTTTTGGCAAACCAACCATGTCAGCGGTATCAATCAATCCCCCTAAACCTGCTACTGAATTGACAATGAAGCGTGAACCATCTAGTCCAGCTTGTTCTAATTTGAATTGCAACAAATCGTTAATCGTCACCCCAATATCTTGAACGTTACTGAATAAATTTGTTACGCCTTCGTCAGCAAATGACGGCATAACGTAACGATAACCTGTTGCGACAGGTTTCATAAAAAATTCATCCGCATTTTCATTAAAGGAATGTACACTTCGATTCCAATTTTCCATTGGGTCACGTTCATCTTTAACTGTACTTGTACAAGCCACTAATGAAGTCAGTAACGTTGCACTAATTAAGCGCGTGCATAATTTTTTATTGATGTTCATAAAATCTCCGTCTGTACTATTTTTTTATTCAATGGGTTTTTTCGCGTAACATAGCACAGATAGTAGCTTGCATCGAGTAGCAGGCTTTTTTTATTTGAAAACCACGAGATTTTTACCCTATGGAAACGTCAATAATTCCTTTAGAAAAACGCTTTCGCGGTTATCTTCCCGTCGTGATTGATGTTGAAACAGCAGGCTTTAACCCTAAAAAAAATGCGTTACTTGAAATTGCTGCTGTGATTGTGGAATTAAACGCTGACGGCAATTTGGTAACAACTGAGCGTTATTCTGCTCATATCGTACCGTTTAAAAATTCAGAACTTGATCCTGCGGCATTAAAATTCACAGGGATTGATCCATTTCATCCTTTTAGAATGGCAATTGACGAAAAAGTCGCATTGGAAATGATTTTTAAGCCAATTAAAGATGCGGTAAAACGAAATAAATGTACCAAAGCGATTTTGGTGGGACACAATCCTGCGTTTGATATTGGATTTGTCAATGCGGCAGCGCATCGCGCTCAAATTAAAAAAAATCCATTTCATCCTTTTAGTACATTTGATACAGCAACATTAGGTGGTTTAGCGTATCAACAAACTGTTTTAGCAAAAGCAGCAAAAGCGGCGGGATTACATTGGGAAAGCGATAAAGCGCATTCAGCCTTGTACGACGCAGAAAAAACAGCAGAATTGTTTTGTATGATTATTAACCGCTGGAAACATTTAGAAACCTTAGACACAACTAAAATTGAACCCAATATGGAGGAAGAAGTATGACGATAAAAAAAGTCGCCTTAAATCAAGATAAATTAAATCAAATTGTCACTGAC
>JBASLW010000033.1:0-6331 GCA_049656545.1 Methylococcaceae bacterium | reverse complement strand
GGTCAATAATAATCACGTTCTGCACACAATCTGGCACAGCAATCGAATCGTGTTGCCCGATAAAATCGACTTGTTCGCCAAATTTTTTACGCAAATACGGCATCACGGTTTGGTTAATCAACGTACTTTTTCCCGAACCTGAAACGCCCGTAATGCCACACAAAATACCGAGCGGCAAATCGACGTTGACGTTTTTCAAATTGTTTTCGCTCGCGCCACGCACCGAAATAAACGCCACAGGTTCACGGCGTTTTTCAGGCACAGTAATGGTGAGTTCGCCGTTCAAATATCGCCCCGTCAAACTGTTCGGATTTTTCATAATTTCTTCAGGCGTGCCTTTCGCAGTAACGTGTCCGCCATAAATTCCCGCGCCTGCGCCAATATCAATCACATAATCCGACGCGCGAATCGTGTCCTCGTCATGTTCCACGACAATTAACGTGTTTCCTAAATCGCGCAATTTATGCAGCGTTTCAATCAGTTTCACGTTATCGCGTTGATGAAGCCCGATGCTTGGCTCGTCCAAAATATACAAAACGCCCATCAAATTACTGCCGATTTGCGTGGCAAGTCGAATGCGTTGCGCTTCGCCGCCCGATAAGGTTTTCGCACTGCGCGACAACGTTAAATATCCCAGCCCGACATTATTTAAAAAACCTAATCGTTCGTTGATTTCTTTTAAAACTTGTTTGGCAATCGTTAAATCTTTTTCGCCTAATTTTTCGGGCAGTTGTAAAAAGAATTGCGCCGCGTTTTCGATACTCATGTCGGTGACATCGATGATACTTTTGTCGTCGATTTGCACCGCTAAAACTACGGGCTGTAAGCGTTTACCTTTACAACTTTGGCACGGTTTGAACACCATAAATTTTTCGATTTCTTTTTTGCGGTGTTCACTTTCGGATTGTTTATAAAGTCGTAAAGTTTGCGGAATCACGCCCTCGAAACCTTCATCGAGTTTCATGTTTTCGCCCGTTGACCATTTGCCGCTTAACGCTTCGGTTGTGCCGTAAAGCAAGACGTTTAATTGTGTTTCGGTCAATTTTCCGAGCGGTGTCCAAACATCGAAACCGTATTCACGCCCGACAACGGCGATTTGTTGCGCTCGCCACGTTAAATCCATTTTGCCGTAAATCGCCAAACCGCCATCCATGATGGATTTTGTTTTGTCGGGAATGAGTAAATCGACTGACAATTGCGTGATTTCGCCTAATCCGTGGCATTCGCTACACGCGCCAAATGGACTGTTAAACGAAAACATCCGAGGTTCTAAACTTTCAAACACGATTTTGGGATGTTTGGCGCACGCGCCGAAAGTGCTGTAAATCGTTTCGCCTGCGCTACGTTGTAATTCTTTTTTCTTTTCGCCCGACGCATTTTTGTCGATGACAATCATCCGTTCTTTGCCCAATGATAACGCTTGTTCGACGGCTTCGTTGACGCGTGAACGTTCGTCTTCGTCGATGGTGATGGTATCGATAACCGCTTCAATCCAGTGTTTTTCGTAGCGTTCGAGTTTTAATTCGTCTTTGATGGTGTCGCTGTCGTAGATTTTTTGATTGACGCGAATTTTGGCAAAGCCTTGTTTGCGACAATCGTCAATGACTTGTTCGTGTGTGCCTTTTTGACCGTTGATAATCGGTGCGAGGAAAATCAAGGTTTTTTCCTGTTCTGCCATAATCAAACGGGTGATATTTTCAGCACTTTGCGGTTTGATTTGGCTGTGACATTTTGGGCAATGGTGCGTGCCGATTCGTGCAAATAGCAGACGCAAATAATCATAAATTTCTGTCACCGTGCCAACGGTTGAGCGTGGATTTTTGCTGGTGGTTTTTTGTTCGATGGAAATGGCTGGCGATAGCCCTTCGATGCTGTCTACGTCGGGTTTGTCCATTAAGCCTAAAAATTGCCGCGCATACGCAGACAAACTTTCGACATAACGCCGTTGTCCTTCGGCGTAAATCGTATCGAATGCCAGCGTGGATTTCCCCGAACCCGAAAGCCCTGTAATGACAATCAATTTATTGCGCGGAAATTCGACATCGATGTTTTTTAAATTATGTTCGCGTGCGCCTTTTACTATGATGCTGTTTTTCATGTTGATCTTGAATTGTGACGAATTTAGTTTGTGACAAGGGTCATATTAAAACTAAAATACAAACCTTCAAAATTGAATCCATCACACGGAGTTCCTTATGAAAAAATGGTTGCTTATTGTTTTAACAATGTTGTGCTTAGGACTAACAGGTTGTGAAAAAGAAAAACCTGAAGTAGATTCAGTCATTCAAATGGAAGAAGAAGGCAAAGAATTTTCTGTGATTATTTTTGAAATCATGGGTATCGTTGCCGTTTTTGCTGTATTAGGCAGTTTAAATAAGAAGTGATTTTTTCAGTTGCGCTATTCTATCGCGTAATTCAATCGCCTTTTCAAAATCAAGTTGCGTCGCGCTAATTCGCATTTGCGCGTCAAGTTCAATCAGTTGGCGTTCAATATCGACTTTACCCAAATGTTTAGTCCCTTTGATGTCAGTTTTCTTTTCTGTAACCGATTTAATAATCGTTTGTGGCGTGATTCCGAATTTTTCATTATGAGCAATTTGCGCGGCACGACGATTTTTCGTAATTTCCATTGCGCGTTGCATCGAGCCTGTGATTTTGTCCGCAAATAAAATCACTTTGCCGTTGCTATTTCGCGCCGCCCGACCAATCGTTTGAATCAAACTGCGTTCATCACGCAAAAAGCCTTCTTTGTCCGCGTCCAAAATGGCGACCAAACTCACTTCTGGCAAATCCAGTCCTTCACGCAATAAATTGATGCCAACCAAAATATCGTAATCGCCAGCACGAAGTTGGCGAATTAACTCGATGCGTTCTAAACTATCTACATCGCTGTGTAAATAACGTACTTTAAGCATTTCTTTCGCTAAATAATCAGTCAAATCTTCCGCCATTTTTTTGGTAAGCGTGGTAATTAAAACGCGCTCGCCATGTTCAATAACCATTTTTGCCTGTTCAATTAAGTGTGTCATTTGTCCATCAATTGGATGCACAAAAATTTCAGGGTCGAGCAACCCCGTTGGACGAATAATCAACTCAACCACATTTTGACTTTTTTCTAATTCGTAATCGACTGGCGTTGCTGAAACAAAAAGCGTTGTCTGCATTTTGCTTTCAAATTCATCAAATTTTAACGGACGATTATCAAACGCGGATGGCAGCCGAAAACCAAAATCAACGAGATTTTTTTTGCGAGCAAAATCACCGTTATACATGGCGCGAGATTGCGGCAAGGTTTGATGGCTTTCATCGATAATCAGCAAATAATCATTGCCAAAATAATCCATCAAAGTGCAAGGCGGCTCACCTGCTTTTCGGTCTTCAAAACAACGGCTGTAATTTTCAATACCTGAGCAATAACCCAGCTCTTCAATCATTTCTAAATCGTATTCGATTCGCTGTTTCAAACGTTGTGCTTCAAGCGGTGGCATGGTTGGCAAATGCGTTTCGAGTTCAGCGCGAATCAGCTCTAACGCACGCTGTTTTTTATCTTCGGGAATCACATATTGTTTGGCGGGATATAAAACCGTTTTATCGATTTGCGAAATTAAATCACCTGTCAGCGGGTCAATTTCTTTAACTGATTGAATCAAATTATCTTCAAGCGTGACGCGCAAAATGTTGTTTTCGTAAGCGGGAATAATATCGACGACATCGCCACGAACTCGAAACTTCCCCGCGGCTAACGCCGTGTCGTTGCGTTCATATTGAATAGCTAGCAAGGCTTTTAATAAATCTGTTCGTTTCAGCTTTTCGCCTTTGATGAGCGGCACTGCCATTTTGCGAAAATCGTCAGGATTTCCCAAACTGTAAATGCAACTAATGCTAGCGACCACAATCGTATCGTTGCGGCTGATTAAACTCGACACCGCGTGCAAACGCATTTTTTCAATTGCCACATTCACACTCGAATCTTTTTCGATATAAGTATCGGTCGTGGGTAAATACGATTCGGGTTGGTAATAGTCGTAATACGAAATGAAATACTCGACCCGATTTTCAGGAAAAAGCTCTTTGATTTCGGTGAACAGTTGCGCCGCGAGGGTTTTATTGTGGGCAATTATCAGCGTTGGTTTTTGCAATTTTTCAATCACATTCGCCATAACGAACGTTTTGCCACTGCCTGTAATGCCTAGCAACGTTTGTTTTTTGGATTTTTCAAAATTGGCAGTTAATTTTGAAATCGCTTCTTGTTGTCCGATTGACGGCGGGTAAGGTGAATTAAGTTTGAAATACATTTCCGTGACTACTGTTGAAATACGCTAATTTTGCTGATGAGTATTTTGAGCTGCGATTCGCGACCCTAAACCTGTTGGCTGAACAAGTCCCGTTGCTATCGCAATCACAACAAATATAAATAAAAGGACTGATAAACCAATTCTAAACGTCAATGCTTTTACGGTTTTTTGGGAATGCTCTGCGTCTTTGTGTTTTACTAAATGAAACAACGCCGAACCCAAACTGGCGATAATGGCGATAAAAGCAACGATAATAAGCGTTTTAATTAACATAGTTTGCAATCGTGAAAAGTAAGAAAGCGCTATTTTCAATGATTTTACGACAGCAACACAACTTTTAAAGGTTACAAAATGAATATCAATTTGCGATGGCTATTCGCTTATTTAGCTTTCTTCATCTTATTTTTAAGTTTAGGCGTGTGGCAAATCAGTCGCGCTAACCAAAAACAAGATTTTTTAAATACCGAAGCGAAACGTTTAACCGAAACCGTCAAATTAACATCAGAAACGTCAGAAAATGTTGAAACATTGCGTTATAAACAAGCCACGATTTCAGGACATTACGACACAACTAAACAATTTTTGCTTGATAATCAAATCAATGCGGGTAAAGCAGGTTATTTTGTTTTTACGCCTTTTAAATTAGCGAATTCAACCAAAGCTATTTTGGTAAATCGGGGTTGGATTCCATTGATTGAACCGCGTGCAACGTTGCCGAATGTCGAATTTTCAGCCTCAAATGAAACGAATTTAAATGGGCGAATTAACACATTTCCTAGCGTTGGAATGAAATTAGACGGTGCAAATCAACCAACAAAAACCAATCCTGCTGTTGTCGGTTTAATTGATTCAAAAATTTTAGCGACTGATTTGGGTTATGAATTATTCGACTTTCAATTAGAATTAGATGCAAATTCGCCAAACGGCTTTAAACGCGAATGGGCAATGGCGAAAATTATGCAACCCGAACAACATTTGGGTTACGCGCTGCAATGGTTTGGTTTAGCGTTCGCGTTGACAGTAATTTTTATTAAATTTGGACTCCGAAAAACCGCTTTATAATTTTAAAAAATAGGAAAATCATGAATTATTCAATCGAAACAAACAGTATCGAAAATTTAAAATCGAATTTAGTCATCGTCGGCATTTATTCAAATCAAACATTAAGTTTTTCGGCACAAATTTTAGATGGCGTAACAAATGGCTTAATTTCAAGTGTTGTAAAACGTGGCGATATTTTGGGTAAATTAAACGACACATTACTTTTAAATGTGATTCCAAATAGCGATATTGAACGTATTTTGCTCGTTGGTTTAGGTGAACAAAAACCACTTACCACAAAAAATTACCGCAAAGTTTTAGCCGCCGCGATAGGGGCAATTAAAAAATCACGTTTCGATTCAGCCACAATTGCTTTAACCGAAATTGACGTTGAAAAAGCGGATTTGATTTTGAAAACGCGCCAAATTGTAGAAGTTTTCGAAGATGCGATTTATCAATTTACAGAATGTAAAAGCAAACCTGCTGATGAAATGATGTTAAAAAATATCGTCATTTCTGCAACCGATTCAGCCGCAAAAACAGGTTTGGCGCAAGGTTTAGCGATTTCTAGCGGCATGAATTTAGCAAAACATTTAGCCGATTTACCCCCTAACATTTGCACACCGACATTTTTAGCGCAACAAGGTTTAACGCTGGCAAAAAATTTCGACAAAATCGATACCACGATTTTAGACGTTGCCGACATGGAAAAATTGGGCATGGGTTCACTTTTAGGCGTGACACGCGGTAGTCGTGAACCTGCAAAGCTTATTTCGATTGAATACAAAGGCGGCGAAGCCAATGCAAAACCAATTGTTTTTGTAGGCAAAGGTTTGACGTTTGACGCAGGTGGAATTTCGCTCAAACCTGGCGCGGGTATGGACGAAATGAAATACGATATGTGTGGCGGTGCGGCAGTTTTAGGCACATTGCAAGCGGCGGCAGAATTAAATTTACCGCTTAATATCGTCGGCTTAATTCCTGCGACTGAAAAT
>JBASLW010000032.1:0-6280 GCA_049656545.1 Methylococcaceae bacterium | reverse complement strand
TTTTTTTAGTATCAGATTGCTGTGCAAATTTAAAAATAGGTGAATAAATGAATTTCGATCATGAATTAAAACAACGTCTTATCGGCGCATTAGTTGTCACGATTTTGTCGGCAATTTTTATTCCGATGCTTTTTGACGACCCGATTGAAGAAGAAGGGCAAGCGGTGACAACGCTCGCGTTGCCGTCCGAAAATCAATTCGTTGAAGAACCCGCTGTAAAAGCTCCCGAAACGTCTGAGCAAGTGTTAGAAATTCCAAAACAACCTCAAGTTGAAGTTGCCGCACTCGCGCCTTCAACAACGCCTGTGACAACTGCAAAAAATACGTTGCGTCCAGACGAAATGGAAGATACACCGCCTGTAGTTGAACCAAAATTACAGCCAAAACCAGCTGCGCCCAAACCGAAAGTTGAAAAAACCGCCGCGTATTCTGAAACGACAAATTACGGCGTAAAACCGCCTGAAGACATCGACGATGAACCGCCAATGAAACCCAAAGCAGAAGTGAAAAAAGGCGATAAAAACGAAGATGCGTTGTTAAAACAAATTCGCGCCGCAAAATTACTTGACGATGCGCCAGCAGCAAAAGCACCTGCGCCTGTTGATGTGAATGTTGCCGACGTGAAAAAAGTTCTTACGCCAGAGCAACCTAAAAAAGCAGGTCGTTGGTTTATTCAATTGGCTAGTTTGACCAATAAAACAAGGGCTGAAACATTACTCGAAGGCTTAAAAGCACAAGGTTTTCCCGCCACGCTTTCACAAATTCAAAATGACAAAGGGACGTTTTACCGTTTGCGCGTAGGACCTGAATTGGATGGAAAACGCGCGGCGGCAATGAAAAAGAAAATGGATGATCAAGGTATCAATTCGATTTTAGTTTCTGAATAAGCCCGTGATTCCGCTCGCCACAAAACCGTTTATTTGGATTGATTACAGTATCGTTGCGTTAATTAGCGTGACGATGATGATTGGCACACTACGCGGTTTTAGCAAAGAAATTATGGCGTTGCTGCTTTGGGTAATCGGTTTTTGGGTGAGTTTGCATTTTTCAGACAATTTTTCGGCAACGCTGCAAAATTTCATTCCACCTTATAAAAAACGCTTTGCCATTACGTTTATCAGTTTATTCGTCATCACGATTTTGGTTGGCAGTTTTATTCAAAAATGTCTACTCGCGCGTTTCAAACAAACTTACCAACACACCGCTTTCATGGAAAGATTAGGCGGTTGCGTGGTTGGTGCAATGCAAGGCATTGTTATTACAAGTATTATCGTTTTTCTTTCCGGATTGACTTCTATGCCAAAAAATTTATGGTGGCACGAATCGAGTTTATTACCTTCTTTTCAAATTTTAGCTATTTGGTTGCGCGATCACGTCGCGCAGCAAATGGCGAATGTTGTTTATCGTTAAAACTTCCAACTCAGGTGAAAAAATAATGTGTGGTATTGTTGCTATCGTTTCCTATCAAGCTGTAAATCAAGATTTGTATGACGCGCTAACCGTTTTGCAACATCGTGGACAAGACGCGGCGGGAATTGTGACGTGTGAAAATGGGCGTTTGCATTTACGCAAAGACAACGGATTGACGCGCGACGTTTTTACCAATGATCAAATGCTGCGGTTGCGTGGAAATATGGGGATTGCTCATGTTCGTTATCCAACCGCAGGCTGCACCAGTTCAGCAGAAGCGCAACCGTTTTATGTCAATTCACCATTTGGTTTGACGCTCGCGCATAACGGCAATTTAACTAACACCGAAGAACTCAAAAAGGCGTTATTTGACGAAGATCAACGCCACATCAATACTGATTCCGATTCAGAAGTTTTACTCAATGTTTTCGCTCACGAATTGCAAACACTTCACAAATCAGAATTAACCGTCGCAGATATTTTCAACGCCGTAAAAGGCGTGCATCGTCGTTGTCGTGGAGCTTATGCTGTTGTTATTATGATTGCAGGCGTGGGAATTTTAGGTTTTCGTGACCCTAATGGGATTCGCCCTGCTGTGTTTGGTGAACGAAAAACCGACGAAGGACGCGAATTTATGATTGCATCAGAAAGCGTCGCGCTTGATGTTTTAGGTTTTGACGTAACACGCGATATTGCGCCAGGTGAAGCAATTTTCATTGAACAATCGGGCAAATTGCACACACACCAATGCGCTGAAAAAGTCGATCATTGCCCATGTATTTTTGAATACGTTTATTTTGCCCGTCCTGATTCGATTATTGACAACATTTCTGTTTATAAAGCGCGTTTGCGGATGGGTGAAAAATTAGCGGCAAAAGTAGAGCGTGAATGGGCAGACCATGACATTGACGTGGTAATCCCCATTCCAGACACTAGTCGTACCGCCGCCATGCAAATGGCAAATAAATTAGGCGTGAAATTTAGCGAAGGTTTTATGAAAAATCGCTACATCGGACGCACATTTATTATGCCTGGGCAAAAATTACGCGAAAAATCGGTGCGTCAAAAACTCAACGCGATTGACTTAGAATTCAAAGGTAAAAACGTTTTATTAGTCGATGATTCGATTGTACGCGGCACAACGTCAGCACAAATCATTCAAATGGCACGCGACGCAGGCGCGAAAAAAGTCTATTTTGCCTCTGCTGCGCCACCAGTTCGCTACCCAAATGTTTATGGAATTGATATGCCCGCCGCGCATGAATTGATTGCACACGAACGCACGGAAGATGAGGTTTGTGAAGCGATTGGCGCGGACAAATTGATTTATCAAGAGTTGAACGATTTAATCGCGGCGGTTCAAAAAGGCAATCCTGACATTCTGCATTTTGACACGTCATGTTTCAGTCACGAATACATCACGGGCGATATTGACGATGCCTATTTAGAACGCATTGAAGCCTTGCGAAATGACAATGCACAATCGCAGTCGAACGCCGCGAATTTTATTATTGAGATGCAAAATCAAAATTAAGATTCAGACATGTGTGCCGATATTTGAGAGCATTAAAAAAATGACGGCGTGAAATTTGCTGTTAATTTTGATAACGTAATTTTTACTTTTAGCTTTAACGCACACGCTTAGTGGAATTTTTATGAAACTCAATATGCCCATAACCAATAATGAACTCGTGATGCCGAAAGGCAGCATTCTTGTTACACGCACTGATTTACAAGGGAAAATCACTTACGCCAATGACGATTTTTTAAAAATCAGTGGTTACTCTCGAGATGAAGTGATTGGTAAAGATCACAATATCATTCGTCATCCGGACATGTTGCCTGAATTGTTTGAAGATTTGTGGGTGTCTATTAAAGCAATGCGTCCTTGGGCGGGAGTCATTAAAAATCGTTCCAAGAATGGTGATTTTTATTGGGTTCACGCGAATGTTGTACCGCAATTTGAACAGGGCAAATTAGTCGGCTTTATGTCTGTGCGTTACGCGCCAAAAAAAGCCGAATTGACACAAGCTGTTACACTTTATGATGCGTTGAAAAATAAAACAGCGTCAATAAATCCAACAGGGATAAACGCTGTTGTTAAATCAATCAAAGAAATATCACTTCGGAAAAAAACGGCATTTTCTTTATTTGCTTTTTCAGTTCCTACTGTGACAGTTAGTTATCAACTTTTTTTATCCGAAAACTATATCGCTTTAGCCGCAATCGCTGGTTTTGCAAGTCTTGGCGCAGCTGTAACCATTAGTGTAATTCGAGAATTAAGCGATACATTAGATAAAAGTGTCGGTATTTTTTATAGACTTGCAGCAAAAGGGTTTGGTAATCAATTTGATTTAAAAAAAGCAGGGGTTGTAGGGGATTTTTATCGCGGCTTATTTTCAATGGATGTCAGTTTAAGTTTAGATATTGCCGATTCCAAACGTATCACGTCAGAAGCCTTACGAATCAATAGCGCATTGGATAATGTTCATTCAGCGGTGATGGTAACAAACAATAATTTTGACATTATTTATGTTAATAAAAGTGCTACGGAATTATTTCAAAATGCCGAAGATGACATTAAGAAAGAACTCGCCCGTTTTGACGCAAAAAAAATACTTGGTTCAAACATTGATGTGTTCCATGCAAATCCCGCTAAACAACGTGAGTTATTGAAAAATTTAACCCATTATTACAGTACCGAATTAGTCGTTGGTGGTCATCACATGACTGTTATTGCGAATCCTGTTTTGGATAAAAATGGTGACAAATTAGGTTATGTGGCGGAATGGGTAGACCGAACGATTGAAGTTCATGCGGTTCAAGAAATTACCGATATTGTACAAGCAGCAGCGAACGGTGACTTTGAACGCCGTATTCATGAATCAAATCGACAAGGATTCATTTTAGAATTAGTCAAAAATATCAATAAATTACTCGAGACCAGTTCTGTTGGTCTAAACGAAGTTGGACGCATTTTGGATGCGTTGTCACATGGTGACTTAACGAAAACCATGGGTGGCGAATATCAAGGGATGTTCGGACAACTCAAAGATGATGCAAATTCGACGGTCGAAAAATTACGCGACGTTTTAGAACAAATTCAAAGTGCTACCAATACAATTAACACCAGTGCAAAAGAAATTGCATCAGGAAACAATGATTTGTCACATCGTACTGAAAAACAAGCGGCAAGTTTGGAAGAAACCGCCGCAAGTATGAATGAATTAACCTCTACAGTTCAACATAATAGCGAAAATGCAGGTCACGCAAATGAATTAGCGGTTGGGGCATCAAATATCGCTAGCAAAGGTGTTTCAGTTGTCGGTCAAGTCGTCGATACGATGGAAGCGATTAACGAATCTTCACGCAAAATTGTCGATATTATTTCGGTGATTGATGGAATTGCATTTCAAACTAACATTTTGGCGTTAAACGCGGCGGTTGAGGCCGCAAGAGCAGGCGATCAAGGTCGGGGCTTTGCCGTAGTTGCAACAGAAGTCAGAAGTTTGGCACAACGTGCTGCTGCCGCCGCAGGTGAAATTAAAGGTTTAATTGGCGACTCTGTTGAAAAAGTTGAAGACGGTACACGTTTGGTTGCGAATGCAGGTAAAACAATGGAAGAAATTGTCAGTGCGATTCGAGGTGTCACAACGATTATGTCAGAAATCAGTTCTGCTTCCGCTGAACAAACCACAGGCATCGAGCAAGTCAATAAAGCGATTGGTCAAATGGATGATGTCACTCAACAAAATGCCGCATTAGTTGAAGAAGCCGCCGCCGCTGCTGAAACACTCGAAGATCAAGCTCGGAGTTTGGCAAATACCGTTAAATACTTCAATTTGTAATTTCGTCGGAATGAAAATAAGTTGGCAAACTCAAATGCAACAGGCGTTCACGAATTACCAAGCCTTGTGTGAGTATTTGCAGCTTTCGCCTGATGAATTAAATTTATCTAATGATGCGGCAAAAAAATTTCCATTGCGTGTGCCATTTGCATTTGCGTCGAGGATAGAAAAAGGAAATTTACACGATCCGTTATTACGTCAAATTTTGCCAATTATTGACGAATTAAAACATTACGATGGTTTTAGTAATGACCCAGTAGGTGATTTAAATGCGGTTAAACAAACAGGATTACTACACAAATATCATGGTCGTGTTTTATTGATTAACACAGGGGCATGTGCAATTCATTGTCGTTATTGCTTTCGTCGAAATTTTCCTTATGCCGATTTGCAACTGAATAAACAACAAGAAAACGACGTTATTCAAACCATTCAAAATGGTTCAAGTATTCAAGAAGTGATTTTGAGCGGCGGTGATCCGTTGATTTTGAATGATGAACAATTAGCTAGATTATTTAACAAACTTTCCAAAATACCTACATTGAAGCGCATTCGGATTCACACGCGATTGCCAATTGTGTTGCCTGACAGAATGACGAATGAACTGTTGGATATTTTCAAAAATTGCTCGAAAAAAGTAATTGTCGTCATACACTCAAATCATGCAAATGAGATTGATGCTGACGTAGCGAAAGCATGTCAAAATTTGAAATTGGCAAATGTCACGTTATTAAATCAAGCTGTTTTATTGCACGGTGTCAATGATAATGTCGCGGCATTGTGTGATTTAAGCGAACGATTATTTGAAGTAGGTGTGTTGCCGTATTATTTGCATTTTTTGGATAAAGCGAATGGAACGGGGCATTTTCAAGTTACTGAAAATGTGGCGATGGAATTATTGCGCGAAGTTCAAAATCGTTTGTCAGGTTATTTAGTACCAAAATTAGTAGTCGAAAAAGCAGGCGAATTGTCAAAGCAATATCTTTAAATTAAAAAAAGCCCCGATTTTCAAAATGAAAATC
>JBASLW010000031.1:0-9138 GCA_049656545.1 Methylococcaceae bacterium | reverse complement strand
GAAATAAAGATAATCCTGAAGCCGCTGAAGCGAAATTTAAAGAAATTAACCAAGCCTACGAAGTTTTATCCGACCCGAAAAAACGTTCTGCTTACGATCAATTTGGTCATGCTGGTGTTGATGGTAGCGCAGGACGCGGCGGTGCTGGAGCAGGCGATTTCGGCGACATTTTCGGCGATATGTTTGGCGATATTTTTGGTGGTAGACGTGGCGGAGGACAACAAGGCGGGCAACGCGGTTCTGATTTACGTTACAACATTGAAATTAGTTTAGAAGAAGCCGTCAACGGAATAGAACAAAAAATTCGGATTCCTGTTTTAGTCACTTGTGATAGTTGTTTCGGTTCGGGCGCAAAAAAAGGTTCATCACCTGTTACTTGCTCAACCTGTCACGGACACGGACAAGTTCGAATGCAACAAGGCTTTTTTACAGTTCAACAAACGTGTCCAACTTGTCGTGGTACGGGTAAACAAATCAAAGATCCATGTGGTAAATGTTATGGTCAAGGTCGTGTCAAAGACGAAAAAACTTTGTCGGCAAAAATCCCCGCTGGTGTTGATACAGGCGACAGAATTCGTTTATCAGGTGAAGGTGAAGCGGGACAAATGGGCGCACCTGCTGGCGATTTATATATTGATGTTCAAGTTAGACGACACGCTATTTTCAATCGTGATGGGGCAAATTTATCATGTGAAGTACCGATTAGTTTTATCACAGCGTGTTTAGGCGGCGAAATTGAAGTTCCCACTTTAGGTGGTAAAGCATCGTTAAAAATTCCTACTGAAACGCAAACTGGGCAAACATTTAGATTACGCGGTAAAGGTGTAAAACCTGTGCGAGGTGGTGCTATTGGCGATTTATTGTGCAGCGTTAAAATTGAAACACCGGTGAAATTAACAACAGAACAAAAAGCGTTAGTTGAAAAATTAGGTGAATCACTTTCAAACGGTGGCACACATCACAGCCCACAAGAATCGGGTTGGCTTGATGGTGTAAAAAACTTTTTTGATAAATTAACAGGATAATTTTATGACACGCATTGCAGTGGTTGGCGCAACGGGACGGATGGGATTGTGCTTGATGAAAGCCGCTTTTTTGAATGATAAAACTGAATTATCTGTTGCAATTGCACGCGCTGAAAGTGACGCAATCGGAAAAGATGCAGGCGTTTTAGCAGGTATCGGTACGTTAAATTTATCTGTTGATAACAATTTAAGTGAAAAATTGAACGATTTCGACGTATTGATTGATTTCACCCGCCCTGATATTTCAATGAAATATATTGAAATTTGTCGTCAAGCAGGCAAAAAAATTGTGATTGGTACGACTGGTTACAACGAATTTCAAAAATCTGAAATTGCTAAAGCAGCACAAGATATTTCGATTGTCTTAGCTCCGAATTTTAGCGTTGGTGTAAATTTATCTTTGAAATTATTAGAAATCACAGCAAAGGTGATGGGAGATTACACAGATATTGAAATTATTGAAGCCCACCATCGTCACAAAATTGATGCACCATCTGGTACCGCGTTAAGAATGGGGGAAGTGATTGCAAAAACGTTAGGTCGTGATTTGGAAACGTGCGCGATTTATGGACGTGAAGGCAACACAGGCGAACGTGATAAAAAAACCATTGGTTTTTCGACAATACGCGCGGGTGATATTGTTGGCGAACATACAGTCATGTTTGCTGACGAAGGTGAACGTTTAGAAATTACCCATAAAGCGACTAGCCGCATGACCTTTGCTAATGGTGCAGTTCGTGCAGCAACTTGGCTAATGAAAAAAGAAAATGGACTTTTTGATATGCAGGATGTGTTAAATCTAAATTGATTCGACTACAGTAAATTTCAATGCGTTCAAAATAACTTGTTCATCTGCATTTTCTTTGAACGCATTTTCACTTAAATAGCGTCGCCATAATCTAGCTCCATATTCACCATGAAATAATCCTAAAATGTGTCTTGCGATACTGTTTAAACGTACACCGTTTTTAAGTTGAGTTTGAATATAAGGCAAAAGTTCAAATAAAATTTGTTCGCGGGAAAGTATTTGATAATTATCGTTAAACAAGATGGAATCTACAGCTGCTAATAGATATGGATTTTGGTAGGCTTCTCGACCTATCATGACACCATCAACGGATTTTAATAATTCTGTCGATTGTTCCAACGTCGTAATTCCACCGTTAATGATAATTTCAAGTTGAGGAAAATCTTGCTTCAATTGAAAAACAATATCGTATCGTAATGGTGGAATTTCTCGGTTTTCCTTTGGTGATAAACCTTTTAACCATGCTTTTCGGGCGTGGATAATAAACGTTTCACAACCTGAAGTCGCAACCGTTTCTACAAATTTTGCCAATTCTTCGTAAGAATCTTGTTCATCAATACCAATTCGAGATTTTACCGTAATAGGAATTTTTACAACCGCCTGCATTGCAGCGATACAATCGCCCACTAATTTTGGTTCTGCCATTAAACATGCACCAAAACGTCCATTTTGTACCCGATCACTCGGACAACCCACATTTAAATTTACTTCATCATATCCAAATTCTTCCGCCATTCTTGCACAGATAGCTAAATCATTAGGATTACTGCCGCCTAATTGAAGGGCAATAGGATGTTCTTTTAGATTAAATTGCAAAAATCGTTGTGAATTTCCATGAATCAATGCACCTGTAGTTACCATTTCTGTGTAAAGCAACGCATTTTTTGAAATTACACGATGAAAATAACGACAATGTGAATCCGTCCAATCCAACATTGGGGCAACGCAAAAGCGGTGTGAGAGTTTATTAAAATTTGTCATGACCAAATCAAAAGGCAAAAAAAAACGCTCATCAAATGAGCGTTTTTTTGAATAGTTTTGTAACTATTTACGCTTCGCGGTCAACTAACTCAACGTATGCCATTGGTGCATTGTCACCTGGTCTAAAACCACATTTCATAATACGTAAATAACCGCCTGCTCTATTTTTATAACGTGGACCTAATTCATTGAATAACTTAGTGACCATGTCACGATCACGCAAACGCGCAAAAGCTAAACGTCTTTTTGCCACATTGTCTTCTTTTGACAATGTAATTAAAGGCTCTGCAAAACCACGAAGTTCTTTTGCTTTTGGCAAAGTAGTTTTAATCAATTCGTGTTTGAATAGCGAATTTGCCATGCTAGTAAATAGAGCCTTACGACGGCTGCTATTCATATTGAGTTGTCTACCAGACTTACGATGTCTCATATTAAAAATAACCTAAAAATTAGTGTGATATGGATTGATTATGCTCGGCGAGACCTTCAGGTGGCCAATTTTCAAGACGCATTCCTAAAGACAAACCTTTCAACGCCAAAATATCTTTAATTTCAGTCAAAGACTTTCTACCTAGATTAGGCGTTTTTAATAATTCAACTTCAGTACGCTGAATCAAATCACCAATATAAAAAATGTTTTCTGCTTTCAAGCAATTTGCTGAACGTACGGTCAACTCTAAATCATCTACAGGGCGCAACAAAACTGGATCAATCGATTCATCTGGTGATGTGTACTCCACGCGAGGTTGTTCACTGACTTCTTTGAAATCAACAAATACCGAAAGCTGATCATGGATAATCGATGCGGCTAGTTTAATCGTTTCTTTAGGATCGACAGTACCATTTGTTTCCAAATCGATAATCAGTTTGTCCAAATTAGTGCGTTGAGCAACCCGTGTACTTTCAACTTGATAAGCAACACGCAAAACAGGACTAAAAGATGCGTCTAAATGCAAGGTACCGACTGGATAATTAGCATCAGAATTTGACTTACGAACGCTAGCAGGTTCATAACCACGCCCACGCCCAACTCGAATTTTCATGTTCAAATTGCCAGCAGCTGTTAAATTTGCAATCACTGAATCAGTATTTAGAATTTTAACGCCGTTTGGCAACGAAATATCTCCCGCAGTAACAGTTCCAGCTCCTTTTTTAGCAAGAGTTAATTCAACTTCATCTTTACCTTCAACAACAATTGCCAATTTTTTCAAATTTAACAAAATATCGATCACATCTTCATGTACACCTTCAATTGTAGTGTATTCATGCAAAACGCCATCAATTTCAACTGAAGTAACTGCACAACCAGGAATAGTTGATAAGAGAACACGTCTCAGCGCATTTCCCAACGAATGCCCAAAGCCACGCTCTAAAGGTTCGATAACGATTTTTGAGTGATTTGGTGACTCGCTTACAACCTCAACTGACTCTGGTTTAAGCAATTTAGGGATAGAACTAAGCATTTATATTCCTCGGAACTACAATTATTTAGAGTAAAGTTCCACAACAAGTTGTTCGTTGATGTCAGTACCTAAATCAACACGATCAGGCAAACTTGTAAAAGTGCCTTTCATTTCTTTTGAGTTAACATCAACCCAAGATGGGAAACCGTATTGCTCTGTCACTGTCAACGCATCAATAATACGTTGTTGTTTTTTCGCTTTTTCTCTAATTGATAACACATCACCAGCCGAAACTTGGTAAGATGGGACGTTAATCAATGCGCCATTGACCTGAATCGATTTGTGTGAAACAAGTTGGCGAGCTTCAGCGCGTGTACACGCAAAACCCATACGATAAACCACGTTATCTAAACGTGATTCCAAAAGATTCAACAAGTTTTCGCCTGTTGCACCTTTTTTCATGTCTGCTGATTTATAGTAATTTCTGAATTGTTTTTCTAAAATTCCATAAATGCGACGTAGACGCTGCTTGGCACGCAACTGCGTTGCGTAATCAGAATTTCTGGCACGTTTAGTACCATGCTGACCAGGTCTTTGATCTAATTTGCATTTACCTTCGAGAGATTTCCCTCTGCTTTTCAAAAATAAATCAGTGCCTTCTCGGCGACTTAATTTACAGGTAGGTCCTGTGTATCTTGCCATGTTAGTACTCCAGTTTTTCTACACGCGGCGTTTTTTAGGTGGACGGCAACCGTTGTGCGGAATCGGTGTCACGTCAATGATGTTAGTAATTTTGAAGCCAAGGTTGTTCAATGAACGTACCGCAGACTCACGACCAGGACCAGGTCCTTTAATTAACACATCAAGATTTTTCATACCATATTCTTGGGCAACTGCCCCAGCTTTTTCTGCTGCAACTTGCGCGGCAAAAGGCGTGCTTTTCCGTGAACCACGAAAACCTGATCCACCTGAAGTAGCCCATGAAAGCGCATTACCTTTTCTATCGGTAATGGTGATTATTGTGTTGTTAAAAGAAGCGTGGACGTGTGCAATACCGTCTGCGACTTCTTTTTTAATACGTTTTCTTGAACGATTTTGACTTGCCATTAGTTCAGACTCTTAATTGGTACTTATTTTTTAATTGGTTTACGAGGACCTTTACGAGTACGCGCATTTGTTCTTGTGCGCTGACCTCTTAACGGTAAACCTCTACGGTGTCTAATCCCGCGATAACAACCAAGATCCATCAAACGTTTGATATTCATAGAAACTTCACGGCGTAAATCGCCTTCAACAGTCATTTTTGCAATAACGTTACGAATTGCTTCTATTTTTTCTTCAGCTAGATCTTTGATTTTTACGGAAGGTAACACACCCACTTCGCTACAAATTTCACTTGCAGTTTGACGACCGATCCCGTAAATCGCAGTCAAAGCGATAACGGCATGTTTGTGGTCTGGTACATTTATCCCGGCGATACGAGCCATTTAAATACTCCCCTGAGTACGGATTCTAAGGTTAAGCATATGATTATAACATATAACAGTGATTGAGCAATTCAAAATTACCCTTGACGTTGTTTGTGTCTGCCATCTTCGCAAATCACTCGAACAACACCGTGTCTTTTTACAACTTTGCATTTTCTGCAAATTGGTTTTACAGATGCGCGAACTTTCATAGGAATCTCCAAGATTCTCAAATCAATAAACGTGCTAACTACTTTTTAAGGTTAGCTTTTTTCATTAAACCTTCATATTGTTGCGACATAATATGCGTTTGCATTTGCGAAATAAAATCCATCACAACCACAACAATAATCAGAAGTGACGTTCCGCCAAAGTAGAAAGGAACGTTCCAATAAACAATCAAAAATTCTGGTAACAAACAAACTAAGGTAATGTAAAACGCACCGATTAAGGTTAAACGAGTCATCACTTTATCGATGTAAGCACTAGTTTGTGCGCCTGGGCGAATGCCTGGTAAAAATGCGCCTGACTTTTTCAAGTTTTCAGCAGTTTCTTTTGAGTTAAACACCAATGCGGTATAGAAGAAACAAAAAAACACAATAGCTAATGCATAAAACAGTACATAAACAGGTTGACCTGGTGACAATAATGTTGCGATGTCTTGTAACCAACCAAAACCTTCACTTTTACCAAACCATCCAGCAATCGTTGCGGGGAAAAGAATGATACTTGAAGCGAAAATTGGTGGGATAACGCCTGCCATGTTCAATTTCAAAGGTAAGAAACTGCTTTGACCTGCATACATTTTGCGACCTTCCTGTCTTTTCGGATAGTTGATCACAATTCGACGCTGACCGCGTTCAACAAATATCACAAGCATTGTCACAGAAACTGAAAGCAAAAATAACAACACAATAAAAGGACTGCTCATTTCACCAGTTCTGACAAGCTCAAACGTGCTACCAATCGCTTTCGGCAAGCCTGATGCGATACCAGCAAAGATAATCATAGAGATACCATTACCAATGCCGCGTTCAGTCACTTGTTCACCTAGCCACATCAAAAAGATAGTCCCCGTCACTAACGTGAT
Source organism: Methylococcaceae bacterium (assembly GCA_049656545.1). Lineage (GTDB taxonomy): Bacteria > Pseudomonadota > Gammaproteobacteria > Methylococcales > Methylomonadaceae > UBA10906. The sequence continues at coordinate 2,365 of JBASLW010000031.1, read as the reverse complement.
AGTGGTAATTGCAACAAAGCTAACACCTGGGTTTAAAACAACAGACAAACCACCAGCTGTTTGATTTTGCAACGCTAGCGAAATTCCAATTGCTTGGAACGTCGCTAAAACGACAGTGCCGTAGCGTGTGAACTGAGAGATTTTACGTCTCCCAATTTCACCATCTTTTTTCATTTGTTCCATTGACGGAATAACGACCGTCATTAACTGCATAATAATGGAAGCCGAAATATAAGGCATGATACCTAACGCAAATAAGCTCAATCGCATCAATGCGCCGCCTGAGAACATGTTAAACATATCCAAAATTGAGCCGCTTTGTTGTGCGAACATTGCTGCTAATGCTTTAGGGTCAATTCCAGGAACTGGAATGTGCGCCCCAACACGATAAACAATGAAAGCCCCCAAAACAAAAAGCAAACGTGCCTTTAATTCTGAGAAATCCGCCGTTTTATTTGCCATTTGCGCTCTTGGTACACTCACCTTATGCCTCTACTTTGCCACCAGCAGCTTCAATAGATTCTTTCGCACCTACCGTTACTTTTACACCTTTAACAGTAACTGCTTTTGTCAACGCACCTGATTTAATGATGCGAGCCACTTTCGTGAAAACAGGAACGATGTTTGCGTCGATTAACACTTTCAAATCGATGACATCAGCAGTTAAGCCATTTAATTCACCTAAACGAACTTCAGATGAAAATTTTGCTTTGTGCGACGTAAAACCGATTTTTGGCAAGCGACGTTGTAAAGGCATTTGACCACCTTCAAAACCCACTTTGTGGAAACCACCGCTACGCGCTTTTTGACCTTTGTGACCGCGACCACAGGTTTTACCCATAGTGCAACCAATACCGCGACCAACACGACGCGATTTTTTACGCGCACCGTCAGCAGCTTTAATAGTATTTAAAAACATTAGATTTCCTCAACTTTAAGCATATAAGATACTTTGTTGATCATCCCTTTATTTTCGGGAGTATTCAATACCACAACTGTTTGATTGATTTTGCGTAAGCCTAAACCCTTCAAGCACGCTTGATGATTTGGCAAACGTCCAAAACGACTTTTTGTCATGGTGACACTTAATTTTGTACTCATCACATTACCCCGTAATTTTTTCAACAGGCAAACCGCGTTTTGCTGCGATTTGATGAGCATTGTGCATACTGGTCAAACCGTTAATCGTTGCACGAACAACGTTTATAGGATTATTTGTGCCGATACATTTTGCCAATACGTTGTGTACGCCAACTACTTCAAATACTGCACGCATAGCACCACCAGCGATGATACCAGTACCTTCTGAAGCAGGTTGCATATAAACTTTTGCTGCGCCAGTCGTATTCGTAACAGGATATTGCAAGGTGTCGCCTTTCAATTCCACTTTACGCATATTTTTACGCGCTTGTTCTAACGATTTTTGAATCGCAATCGGCACTTCGCGAGCTTTGCTCACGCCATAACCGATACGACCTTCGCCATCACCGACAACAGTCAAAGCGGTAAAACCGAAAACACGACCACCTTTAACTACCTTAGCGACTCGTCTAACGTTAACCAATTTTTCTTGTAAGCCGTCTGCGCTACCTTGTTGAGTAGGTGCTGTAGCCATTGTAATCTCCTAAAATTTCAAGCCAGCTTCGCGAGCGGCATCGGCGAGTGCTTTCACACGACCGTGATATTTAAAACCTGAACGATCAAAAGCGACTTCAGTCACACCTGCTGCAAGTGCTTTTTCAGCAATTTGCTTACCTACTGCTGTCGCAGCTTCGATATTATTGGTGTTTTTTAAACCAGCTTTCAATTCAGCTTGGACAGTTGAAGCACTTGCCAATGTCGTTGTGCCATCGCCGCTAATAATTTGAGCGTAAATGTGCTGTGACGATTTGTGAATTGACAACCGAGTAGCGTTCAACTTTTTAATCTGACTACGCAATTTTAATGCGCGTTTCATACGAGTTTGTTTCTTATCCATTACGCTACCCTACTTTTTCTTAGCTTCTTTTCTAGCAACATGCTCATCAGCATAACGAACCCCTTTACCTTTATAAGGTTCAGGTGGACGGTAAGCACGAATTTTCGCAGCAACTTGACCGAGCAATTGTTTGTCACTACCTTTCAAGATAATGTCCGTTTGCGTTGGTGTTTCAACAGAAATACCAGCTGGAACTTGAAAATCAACAGGATGTGAAAAACCAAGCGATAAACTAAGAATATTTTCTTTAGCTTGAGCTCTGTAACCAACACCAACGAGCGATAACTTCCTTTCAAAGCCTGTTGAAACGCCAGTGACCATGTTATTCATAATCGCTCTTGCAGTACCTGCTTGAGCGGTTGCTTTTTTATCGTCTTTGTTCCAGAC
>JBASLW010000030.1:0-2756 GCA_049656545.1 Methylococcaceae bacterium | reverse complement strand
AATGAACGCGCCGTAATCGGTTAAGTTTTTAACGATACCGACAACCGTTGCGCCTTCTTCAAGCGTTTTGAGCAATTCTTCGCGTTCTGCGCTATATTCTTTTTCAACCACTGCACGACGTGAAAGCACCACATTGTTGCGTTTTTGGTCGATTTTGATGACTTTGAATTCTAAATCACGACCTTCCAAGAAGGTTGTGTCACGAACTGGGCGAACGTCAACGAGTGAACCAGGTAAGAATGCGCGTAATGCGCCAACGTCAACAGTGAAACCACCGCGAACTTTACCTGTGATGCGACCGATAATTGTCGCGTCTTTTTCAAATGCAGTTTCGAGTTCAAACCATGCTTTGTTTTTCTTCGCTTTATCGCGGGAAAGAAGCGTCGCACCTAAACCATCTTCAAATAAATCCAATGCAACTTCGATTTCGTCGCCGATTGAAACTTCTAATTCGCCGTTAGCATTTAAAAATTGCCATTTCGGAATCACGCCTTCAGATTTTGAATGTGTGCTGACGATAATCATGTCGTTTTCGATGTCGATAACGGTACCGATTAACATTGCACCAGGACTCATTTTGGTCTTGGTTAAACTTTCTTCTAGTAATGCAGCAAAACTTTCGCTCATTTTGTTTCCCAAGATTAGTTTTTACGCCAATCTTTTTTGTATAGTAAATAGTTAATAAAAAACCGCAGGTTATCTGCGGCGGTCTGTAAAAAACGTCCTTAACGAACTAAACTTAACACTTCTTTGACAACGTCTTGAATCGACATCGCCGAAGAATCAATATAAACGGCATCTGCGGCAGGAACTAACGGTGAAATTTGTCGTTCGCTGTCACGCTGATCGCGTTCTTGTATATCGGCAGTTATCGCGGCAAGGTTAGCATCAATTCCTTTGAGTTTCAACTGTTTATAGCGTCTTTGCGCTCTTTCTTCCGCACTTGCCGTTAAAAAAACTTTGAATTTTGCTTCAGGAAAAACAACCGTTCCCATATCACGCCCATCAGCAACTAAACCAGGTTCTTGCAGAAAATCATGTTGTTTTTGCAGCAACGCCGCGCGAATTTGCGGAATTGCCGCGATTTTTGAAGCGATATTACCCGTGCTTTCTAAACTAAGTAAATCTGTGATGTCTTGCCCGTTGAGCAACACAGCACGATCTTCACCACATTCAAAATGTAAATCCATCGCAAGCGCGGCTTCAACAATATCGTCAATGTTGCCATCGTGTTCAATGTCTTTTTCAGTAATTTCAAGGGCTAATGCGCGGTAAATCGCGCCACTATCTAAATAATGCCAACCTAATTCGCCTGCAATTAAACGGCTTACCGTGCCTTTACCTGCGCCACTTGGGCCATCGATGGTTAAAACGGTTTCCATTTAGTTCTCCTCTGTTGTGAGTTTTAAACCCAAATTGGTGGCAATGTTTTTGAATTCAGGGAAAGAGGTATTCACGTTCGCACAATCTAAAATTTCAATCGGCGCAGTCGCACGCAACCCCGCAATCGCAAACGCCATTGCAATGCGATGGTCGCCGTGAGATTCAACGGTTCCGCCACCAATTTTGCCGCCTTGAATAATCATTCCATCAGGTGTTGGCTTTGCATCTACGCCTAAAATTTGCAAACCGTCCGCCATTACTTGAATTCGGTCAGATTCTTTAACGCGCAATTCTTCTGCACCTGTTAAACGAGTTTCACCTTCTGCACACGCCGCAGCAATGAATAAAACGGGGAATTCATCAATTGCCAATGGCACGAGGTGTTCGGGAATTTCAATGCCTTTCAATTGGCTAGATGTGACGCGCAAATCCGCAACAGGCTCGCCACCAACAACACGTTCATTCAATACTTCAATGTTCGCGCCCATCAGTTTCAAAATATAAATCACGCCTGTGCGCGTTGGATTGATGCCGACGTGTTTGAGTAAAACATTTGAATTTGCGGCAATTGACGCGCCCACTAAGAAAAATGCGGCTGATGAAATATCGCTCGGCACGTCAATGGTCATGGCTGTCAATTTTCCGTCAGCAGTGACGCTCGCTTGATTTCCATTTACTGAAACAGGATAACCAAAACCACTCAACATGCGCTCCGTGTGGTCACGAGTGGGCGCAGGTTCGGTGACTTTCGTTTCACCTTGCGCGTACATTCCAGCAAGTAACAAACACGATTTTACCTGTGCGCTCGCCATTGGCATTTCGTAATCAATACCAACTAATTGTCCCGCTTTACCCGTAATTTCTAATGGTGCAGTGCCTTTTTCAGTGGTTTTAATTTCTGCACCCATTTTGGCTAATGGTTCGGTGACACGTTTCATCGGACGTTTTGACAACGATTCATCACCAGTTAAAACAGTATTAAATGCTTGTCCTGCAAGTAATCCGCTTAACAAACGCATCGACGTTCCCGAATTGCCCAAATAAAGCGGAGCTTTCGGAGCTTTCAAACCGTGTTTGCCAACGCCATGAATTGTGACGCAACCTTCGCCTTTTCGTTCAATTTCAACACCCATATCTCGAAAGGCTTGCAACGTTGCTAGCGCGTCTTCGGCTTCCAAAAAACCTGTAACGTGTGTCGTTCCTTCGGCAAGTGAACCGAGCATAATTGAACGGTGCGAAATTGACTTATCGCCCGCAACACGCGCTTCGCCATTTAATGAACCACCGTTTTGAACATTGAAAGTTATTTTTTTTGTCATATCTTTTCCTAATTATTCTTGTTGTGTAATTCGCATCGACAAATCGATTGCGTG
>JBASLW010000029.1:0-5754 GCA_049656545.1 Methylococcaceae bacterium | reverse complement strand
CATAACCGCGTGATTTGCCTTGTTTGTTTTGACGCGCTCCAATTTCGATTGCTAAACCTGAAACTTTGACAGGATTTGAACGCCGCTCAGGAATAATTTCTGCAATCCGTGCCGCTAAATTTCGAGGTGTGAGTTTGCGTAATTCTTCCACGTATTGATCAATAGGATGTCCTGTTAAAAACAAGCCTAAAATTGCTTTTTCTTCAGAAAATTTGAATTTCTCAGACCAAGGCGGAACGTCAATGGCGTAAGTGGGATTATCTGATTCTGCTTGCGTTTCATCGCCGCCACCTAAACCAAATAAATCGCTTTGTCCTGCGAGTTTCATTTTGTTTTTGTGTTCGGCAACTTGCAATGCGGTGGGTAATTCAGCCAAATGCGCGGCACGATTGGGGTTAAATTCGTCTAACGCGCCTGCTTTGATTAAGGCCTCAGAAACACGCTTGTTGAATTTTTTTAAATCTACTCGTTCACATAAATCGTACAAATTCAAAAACGCGCCATTTTTTTTGCGCTCTTCAATCATGTCGAGTAGCGCGGCTTCGCCTGCACCTTTTAACGCGCCTAATCCGTAAATCAATTCGCCGTTGTCGCCAACGGTGAATTTAAAATCGGACAGGTTAATCGACGGTGGAATGATTTTGATATTGAGAGCGCGACATTCTTCGATGTTGATAACAATTTTGTCAGTGTTGTCCATATCGGCAGAAAGTACCGCTGCCATGAACGCGGCTGGATAATGCGCTTTGAGCCATGCGGTTTGATAGGCGACTAAGGCGTAAGCGGCACTATGACTTTTATTGAATCCATACCCACTGAACTTGTCAACCAAATCAAAGATATAGTTAGCAATATCTTTATCAACACCATTCGCTTCTGCACCACTAACAAAAACATCACGCTGTTTTGCCATTTCGTTGGCATCCTTCTTACCCATGCAATTGTGCGCGATAAAATCATTGGCAATGAAGTTGTGTGTATCAGGAATCGTTAAATCAAAAACTCTTTCTTTACCAACAAATTCAACAGAAATAATTTTGTCCCAAAAGACTTCAGATTCAGCAATGGCTTGTAATTTTGAATCGTTGAAAACTTGCGCGAAATTAGCAACTCGATGACGTGATAATTCGCTGTGTGGATTTTTAAAATTTAAGCCACTCGACATAGTGCCTTTTTTAAAATCGATTGCTTCATCAATTTCACACCAAGTCATGCCGCTTGCATATTTTGCGTTAGCAATTAAATGTGTCACGGCAACGGGCAATTGATGTTTCGATTGATTTTTAAGTTTAGTTTGGATTGGGTCATAACAAATTTTCGCTTTTTTACGTTTTGCCGCACTCATAAATAGCACAAGCAAATCGTAAAATTTTAAAAAATCTTCTCGCCCTGTTATTTGAACACGATAGGAAATATGCGGTTGATTTTTGTATGTCGATTTTTTGATGTTGAATAAGCCGACAATGCCAAAACGCAATAACAAATGTTGAATCTGCTCGATTAACTTTTTTGATGTTGAAGTGTAATCAGCATGACCAATTGAAATATCAAACGTTCCATCGGTTGACCAAAGCGTTCCTAAAAATAAAGCTAATTGCTGCGACGATAATTCATAAATCCACAACGGAATTTCTTTATAAGCAGAACTTGCGCGTTTGAGTTTTTCGTTAATCCACGCATTAAATTCAGCAAAATTGATTCGTGCATAAGCCACTGATTTTTTGTTTTCGTGATGTTGCTGTGCGACGGGAACATTGCGTCCAAATAACGCTAAACAACATTCATTGAAATCATTGATTAACAACTTGTCGCTGTTGCAGAAATAACTACCAACCCGTTTTTTTTGCGATAAATAACCGTCGCCAATTAAATAAGCCGCAATTTTTATTTCTGCTTCGCTAATTGTGTTTTCATGCGAAATCGGCAGATTTTTTGTTAAGCGAATGCTGTCGCCAATTTTGAAATCTTCTAATTTTTGCCAACCTGAAATCGTGTAGAATAAATGGTTTTCTGTAGCACGAATTTTCCGATTTGTTTTAGTGGTAATCTCAAAGACATCACGCATTCCATTGTCGAAAATTGCCGTAATTGGCTTGCGCGTAATTTTTTGCGAATCTAAATCTAATGAAAAAACGTCTCTGCCTAACCAATAATCACAATTATCCGCAATGGTTTGTAATGTGACGCATTGTCCTGTTTGAGCATCAACAATTTCGGTTGAACCACTCAAACACCGCCGCAAAATATCCGCGCCACCCAATGTATAACCCGATAACTCCCGCGCAATTTGCATCACTTGCTCTTGATACAAAATAACGCCGTTGGTTGGCTCTAAAATCGGCTCAAGAATCGGATGCGCGTATTCGGCAGGTTTGCGTTTGTGTTTGACGTTGACGTAATCATCGACCATGCCCGATTCCAACGGACCTGGACGAAATAACGCCACTAACGCAATAATATCGTTAAAACAGTCGGGCAATAATTTTTTGATTAACTCTTTCATACCGCGTGATTCGAGCTGAAACACGGCAGTTGTTAAGCCTTTTTTCAATAAATCATACGACGCAAAATCGTCACGCGGGATTTGACTAATATCGATAGGCGGTAAGCCTTTTTTGGCATTTTGGGCATCAATCGTTTGCAACGCCCAATCAATAATTGTCAGCGTCCGCAAACCCAAAAAGTCGAATTTCACCAAACCAACCGATTCCACATCATTTTTGTCGTATTGCGTAACTAAATTATTACCTTCAACGTCGCAATAAAGTGGTGAAAAATCGGTTAATTTTGTTGGCGCAATGACCACACCCCCCGCGTGTTTGCCTGCATTTCGCGCCGTGCCTTCCAAAATCAACGCCATATCAATCAACGTTTTTACGTCTTCTTCGTTGTTGTAGGCTTGCTGCATTTCAGGGCTATTTTTGAGCGCGTCTGAAAGCGTAATGCCTACTTCAATCGGAATCATTTTGGCGAGTCGATCGACAAAACCATAACCTAAACTCAAAACACGCCCTACGTCACGAATCACAGCTTTTGCCGCCATCGAACCGTAAGTAATAATCTGCGAAACTTGATCGCGCCCGTAATGGTCGGCAACGTAATCAATCACTTCGTCGCGTCTGTCCATGCAAAAATCAATATCAAAGTCAGGCATCGAAACCCGTTCAGGATTCAAAAATCGTTCAAACAACAATTCAAATTCAATCGGGTCTAAATCGGTGATTTTCAAAACATACGCCACCAATGAACCAGCACCAGAACCACGACCTGGCCCGACGGGAATACCGTGATTTTTTGCCCATTGAATAAAATCGGCAACAATCATGAAATAACCCGAAAAACCCATTTGGGTAATCACGTCGAGTTCGATTTTTAGGCGTTCGTGGTAAGCGTTTTCGTCGGGAACAGGATGATGTTTTAAACGTTCGATTAAGCCTTTTTCAGATTCAGCGATAATTAAATCGTTAATCGTCATGCCTTCAGGCGTTGGAAAATCTGGCAAATAATTTTTACCGAGCGTGAGCATTAAAGAGCAACGTTTCGCAATTTCAACGCTGTTTTCTAATGCTTCGGGAATATCAGCAAATAAAGCTGCCATTTCCTCTTGGCTACGCAGATATTGTTGGTCGGTGTAATCTTTTGGGCGACGTACATCATCTAAAACTCGTCCCTGATTGATACAAACCCGAATTTCATGCGCGGCAAAATCGCTTTGTTTGATAAAACGTACGTCATTTGTGGCAACGACTGGTAAATTCAAAGCAAATGCTAAATCAACCGCGCCAGCAATGTAGTTTTCTTCATTCGGTTTGCCAACGCGCTGGAGTTCTAAATAAAACCGATTGGGAAACAGGTTTTGCCAATACATCGCAAACTGCAGCGCATCGTCTTTTTTATCCGCAATTAACGCTCGCCCAATATCGCCTTGCATTGCGCCTGATAAAACAATCAAACCCTCATGATTTTGCTCAATCCATTCACGGCGAATCATCGGCACGCCATCTTTGGATTGCCCCTTTTGATACGCTTGCGACACGAGTTCAGTCAGCGTCACATAGCCTTTGTGATTTTGTGCAAGCAACGTTAAACGATACGGATTATCAGGTTCGTCAGAATTAAAAATAAGAACATCCGCACCTGCAATCGGTTTAATACCTGAACCTGTCGCGGTTTTATACATTTTGACGAGACCAAATAAATTAACGTGGTCGGTAATTGCCACCGCTGGCATTTGTAATTCAGTGAGTTTTTTAACTAACGGTTTGATTTTGACTAAACCGTCGATTAACGAAAATTCAGTGTGAACTCTGAGATGAATAAATTTGGGTTGCATTAAGAAAAGGTCTGATAGGATTTTAAAACAACGATTTTTTTCAGTGTATCATTTTTGCCTAATGCAGAAGGTCGTAATTTTCTGGCTACAATATGGCAAAATCCGTCACATTCTCAATGATTCGTTATAATGTGGACACACATTAACTTTAACTATAAAAATAAAAAATCATGTTTGAAATTGAATACGAATTCCGCGAAGACGACTTAATTCACTTTAACGAAGTGCAATTTACGCGCAACGAAGACATCCAAAGTAATATCCGCAAAAATCGTTGGATTGTGCCAGCAGTCATGTTGTTAATTGGCGCGTTTTACTATTTTTATTACGGTGATAAAAATTCGGCGGCTTATATTTTAGTGATTGCAGGACTTTGGGGATGGTTATCACCAAAAGTAATGATGCTCGATTTGCGTCGTCAAATTCTCAATAACTACACTTACAAAGAAAAAAACGCGATGTTTGGCACTTACACATTAACGATTGACCCCGCTCAAGCACAGTATTTGTTAGAAAAATCGCCCAGCGGCAAACACAAAATGTTGTGGTCAGATTTGGTTCGCGTTGAATACAGCAAGCATTACGTCTACATTTACATCAGTTTAACGACAGCGTTAGTGATTCCTTACGAAACTATAAAAAGTGGCGATTTAAAAGCCTTTGCAAAACAAGCCGAACAAATGATTGAACGCGCGGCGTAACACAAAAACAGAATGGATTAGCCGCATTGCAGCTAATCCGATTTTTAACCTTCAAATTTAGGAAAATGAAAATTGTCTTATCTGGTGACGAGCAAAAACCACTTTGAACGTTTTGCTCACAGCATCAAATCACTCGCAACTAAACTACTTACGCCGTTCAATTGAATCACAAAATCTGCTGCGCCGTCTTGATTCACATTGCCATACAAAATATGAGCCTTGGTATCAAAAAACAATTGTCCTGCTTTGGTGAATGTGCCTGAAAAACTTGTTCCCATAACAGGTTTTGAAAATGCCTGATTTCCCGATTTAGCGGTATCAGCATCAATTGCCGAAAGGGAGACTGTAAATAATTCTGTTCAAACGTAAAATTTACAAAACCGTAAACTAACGGTTATTTATGATGAGAAAAGAAAATGAGCGATTTACTAAAAAATTCCGAAATAGTGACCACGTTGCAAACGCTGGTAAAAACCTTAAAAACGCCAGAAGATTTGGTGAATTTAAATAGCGAATTAACAAAAATTACCATTGAAGCGGCGTTAAATGGTGAAATGAAAGACCATCTCGGTTATGGCAAACATTCTACAGAGGGCTATAATTCAGGGAATAGTCGAAATGGTTACACGAAAAAAACGCTGAAAAGTGAACACGGCGAAATGGAAATCTCCACGCCGCGTGATAGGAACGGGGAGTTTAATCCTGTGTTTCTGAAAAAAT
>JBASLW010000028.1:0-5145 GCA_049656545.1 Methylococcaceae bacterium | reverse complement strand
GTCATATTCGGCGTGAGTTCCAATCCAAACCCAAAGAAAACCGCCGTCAATTCGCGTAGCAAGAGCGCGATAATCTGAACCAACTCGCGCTGACCAAAGTTTCCCCACTTTTTTGAATTGAAGCGACGGATGCGCGGCATCATTTTTTAACAACTGAAAATTTTTGTCAGCAAGTTTGCGAATCTCAATTGGTAATTCGTCATAAGTCGCCCAAAAACTTGATGCTGTTTCGTGTTTCACAATTGCCTCGTTTTACCCGCTCGATGTTCTGCAAGCGCGGCATCAATTAAAAAATCTAGCTTGCCAGCGTTTGAATCCGATTCAATTTTTTTGTCCCAACGTGTTTGTTCAAATTCCTTAAACCACGCCCGAAGTTTAGAAAATGAATCATCATCTAATTCTGTGATGTGTTGTTCTAATAACTCAATTGCGACCATAAAAATTTCCTTTCGGTTGTTCAAGTATCTTTTCTAACGGTTCATAAAAATAATCAGCAACAATTTTAATAACAGCTTCCTGTGCATTTTTAAAATGACTAACGGCAACTAATTCGTTAATCATTTCGTCATCAATGGTGATTGTGGTCATCATTTTTTCTCTTTTTGAATTGGCAAAAAAACAAAAAAATCGACAACAAATGAATTGTCGTCGGATTCATAAACAGTTTAATCAGGTTGTAATTGCACCAGCATATTTTCTATTCTGTTCATTTCACTGCCATACGCAGAATCAAAATTTTTGTCTGATTCCGCAATAAGACTATCCAATTCTAATAAAACAAACTCATGCTTGCGTTGATTATTAACACCAAAAATATCTAATTGGTCTAAACCATAAACTAAAAGTGAACTTGCAATGCCTGTCATTGCACCCACAAATATCGCTGAAACAGTCGGCGCAAATGGTGCTAATGGCGGTAAATGTGTTGTGAAAAAAGCTAACACCGTTTTTTCTACTGCTTCTTCTGCCAAAATCCCTAATGAAACTGTCACGCCTGTTGCTAAAAGTTTTAACGCGGCATCAGATGCTTCAGCGCGTGTCATACCTTCAGATGGAGACATTGCTATTTTTAATGCTTTCATAATTGATAAAAAACCTTCTCGAATAACGCGAACAATTCGTTTGCCAGTCGTTACCAATGTGTTAATTAGCATCGTTACCAAATTACTTAAAAAACCACTAATTGCGCCCTCTTTAAATGCACTTAACGCATTTTTCCAACTAGCAGCGACACGTTTTGCAATTCTAAATAATCGAACTTGTAAGGCTTCAAAAAAATTTTGATTTTTTAAACTTTCTTTAAAACCATTTTTGTAAGCATCAGAAATTTCATCGAAAGTTGCGGCAAAAAATTCAGTCAACAACAAACCTATTGATTGTTGTAATCCTATTTTGCCAGCTTCTAGTGAGCTTGTAGACATTGTATTTTTCAGGAATTTTTCACTTGAGTAGTATTCACCATTGATTCTTTTATCTTGCTCAAGTTGGGCGTTTTTCCCTTCTTCTCTCAGTTTTTGAGTATCTACGCCGTCTAACTTATTTAATTTACTTAACTCACTTATTTTTTTGTCAGTTAAATTATTTTTGTTTTGATTCAACTCTTGAATGCGTGAACGTCTCTCAAATTCGTTATTTTCTAATTTAACCGCAAATTCTTTGGGCGACATTGCATTTTTAGAGCGATTAACAGAATCAGATGTTGGTTTTAAGTTTTCAGAAATGTTTGCCAATTTTTCTGTCGGAATACCTGCCAGGATTCGACCCGCATCTTCATGTATTTGTTTAGCAGAAATCACATGGTCTAAATCAACTTTGTCATGCCGTCCTAGAATTTTATCTGAATACGCATCTTGTACACCGCCATTTTTTCTAGCTTCTGAAATTTCTCTGTTTCGATTTATGTAGCGTTTATCTTTATGTACTTTGTCACTGTCATATTTTGCTCGATTTTCATAAGAGATTCGTTCTTTTTCAGAAGCATAAACACCGTTACGAGCATTGTGAACTGTATCAATATTACCGCCTTTTTTATCGTAACCTGCTACAAAATAACCAAGACCAAACGGCACAACGACACTTTGCAATACCGATTTTTTGCAACCATCCAAAAGGATTGTCATTTGTTCATCATTCCAACGACCTTTTATTTCAGAAACTAATGCGTTGGCATCTTCGTTAGAAACAGTTACAGGCGATGAAAAATAATCAAGCTCTTGTTTTTGTTTATCAAAAAATTGTTTTAATACATCACTTTCAAATTCTTGATTAACTGATTCATTCTCTAAATCTACTGTTATTCGATAAGGCGCAAGTTCTTCTCGTAATTCACGGGCGATTTTAAGTTTTGCTTGATTAGCCAAATGGCGATTAACGCGAGCTGATGACATAATTAAGCACCTACTTCAAATTGATATTTTTTAGAAGATGATTGCCAAATAGACGTAATATCAGAATTAGAATAATCACCAACAGAAGCAATAACATATACAATTTCATCAATATCCGATTTAGGAAGTTTTACTTGTTTAGCAATATTTAAAGCCCGCTCCCAAGTAGGTGGATTTTGTTTAAGCGATACTATTGCATCTTGAATATGTTGTGGAAGTTTATTGCTTGAAAGACCTGTAATAATTTCTAAGTTTTCTAAATGCTCATTCCAAAAATATCTATCTTTATCTGCCAATGCTAATCCAATGGAATACATCGCCACAATCGCTCTGTCAAAATTCTGATAGTGAGCAAATCTTTTGGTTAATTCGTTTATTTTTTCTTGATATTTTTGATTAGCAGTGGACTCGCCTGCTTTTCTACCTTCTTCAAACTGTTCTTTGTTTTTTTGCTCATTTATAAATTGCTCAAATTTTTTAGTTGCCCAAAATGTAATAAATGATACTCCTACCAATTTGATTAAATCGCCCATAAATCACCTCAAAAATTAAAAATTATGTCAAGACTGATTGTAATAAAACGACAATTTGATTGATATTACCAAAACTTAAAAATGTGAGGTCTGTCACATAAAAAAATTAAAAGGCAGATTCAATCAATTTAAATCTGCCTTGAAATGATTTTAGATGTTAATACCAAAATTACGCGCCAACGGTGCAAGTCCACCCACATAACCTTGACCAACCGCTTTAAATTTCCATTCACCATTATGTCGATAAACTTCACCAAAAATCATGGCAGTTTCAATTGACGCATCTTCGCTTAAATCGTAACGCGCTACTTCAACACCTGTGTCTTTATTCACCACGCGAATAAACGCATTTGAAACTTGCCCAAAATTTTGTTTTCTGGATTCAGCATCGTGAATCGTAACGGTGAAAGCCACTTTTTCAATTTCTGCGGGAATTTTGTTGAGTTGCAACAGTACGGATTCATCATCGCCATCACCTGCTCCAGTGCGATTATCCCCTTTGTGTTCAACTGAACCACAACTCGAACGCAGTTGATTGTAAAAAATAAAATCGGTATCAGAACGCACTTTACCATCGTTTTTCAACATAAACGCACTGGCATCTAAATCGAAATCCTGACCGTCAGTCGGTCTTGCATCCCAACCTAAACCGATAATTACATTGTTTAAATTGGGGTCTGTTTTTGAAAGACTTAAATTTCCGCCTTTGTTGAGTGAAATCGTCATTTGAAAATCCTCGTGAATTAGTTAAAGATTTTGCAGTATAAAACAGAGTGAAACAGGTTGTGTCATTTTGAAAAAAGTCAAAACAATTTCAAAACTTTAGGAAAAAGAAGCGCGTTTATATCATTTTTCTTTAGCTTGTTGTTTTATTACAAAAAAGGAAAAATAAAAATTTAATAAATCGATTTACAACAAAAACAGTAAGTTATTTCGATAATTTGAATTGGTGTTTGCAAAAATTGTGCAAACACTGGAGTCACGCTTTAAAACAGGGTATTCTAAGCAAATACAAGTAAGCGTATGAAAGAAAACCCTTTTTTTATAACGCGCTGATTTTCAAGCTAGATTGCTTGTTGTTAAATTACGACAGCAATATCATTTATTATTTTCGAGGAATTTTTTATGGGCGTTCCATTACGTCAACAATTAGTAGTAGGCAGTTATTTAATTAAACAAAAACTCAAAGGCGCAAAAAAATACCCGCTTGTTTTAATGTTAGAACCGTTATTTCGTTGCAATTTAGAATGTGCAGGCTGTGGAAAAATCGATTATCCCGACGACATTTTGGATAAACGTTTGACGTTTGAAGAATGTATGGAAGCCGTTGATGAATGTGGTGCGCCAATGGTTTCCATTCCTGGTGGTGAGCCGTTAATTCATAAAGATATGCCGCGTATTGTTGAAGGTCTAATTGCGCGTAAAAAATTCGTTTATTTATGCACCAATGCGTTGTTATTGAAAAAACGTATTGACGATTACACGCCATCGCCTTATTTAACGTTTTCAATTCATTTAGACGGGATGAAAGAACGTCACGATGCGTCAGTTTGTCAAGAAGGTGTTTTTGACCGTGCGGTTGAAGCGATTAAATTAGCACTCGATAAAGGTTTTCGCGTCAATGTTAATTGCACGCTTTTCCAAGGTGAAACCGCGCCAGAAGTCGCTGAATTTTTAGATTACGCAACCGAATTAGGTGTTGAAGGCATCACAATCGCACCTGGTTTTAGTTATGAACACGCGCCAAAACAAGACGTTTTCATCAAAGGCAACGATGTAAAAGAATTATTCCGTGGCATTTTTAAAATCGGTAAAAATCGTAAATGGAAATTAAACCATTCCTCGTTGTATTTAGATTTTTTAGCAGGCAACCAAGATTACAACTGTACACCTTGGGGAAATCCAACGCGCAACGTTTTCGGGTGGCAAAAACCGTGTTACTTATTAGCTGACGAAGGTTATGCGGCAACATTCCAAGAATTGCTCGACACAACGCCTTGGGATAATTACGGCAGCGTCAATAATCCAAAATGTGCAAGCTGTATGGCGCATTGCGGTTACGAAGCAACGGCGGTTGAAGATATGTTGAAAAATCCACTGAAAGGTTTGCGTCTTGCGTTGAGCGGAATTAAAACTGACGGGGCAATGGTCGAAACGGCCGCGCCTATTTCAAAATCTGCTTCAACACTTGCAGGCATTCCGATTAACGTTGAACACACAAAATA
>JBASLW010000027.1:0-2649 GCA_049656545.1 Methylococcaceae bacterium | reverse complement strand
ATTGGAAAAATCGGGAGCGTTAATTGTACAAACGGAAAAAAAGCTAACTTTTTTAAATAAAATCACCACAAAAGCAAGTGAAAAAGCGGATAATTTTGCTGTAACACGCTGGTTAAAATCGAAAACGATTGAAGCAAAAGAAACATTACAAGCCGCGAAAATTGTTACTAAATTAGCGATGAAAAAACCGAATGCGTTTGTAAAAGACCCTGAAAAAGCGATTTTGGATTTTTTAAATGATATTTTGGTTTTATTTTTAATTCGTTTGCATTGGGATCACATTACAAAATTATGGCTAGTTAGCCCATTCAAATATCGTTATGAATGGCTTGCCACATTTTATATGTTCTTTTTGTTGATTCGTTCGCGCAAAAATAAAGGGTAATTTCGTGATTACAAAAAATTTTCAAATCGTTCACCAACTCAATCGCCGCGTGCGGATTGTGTCGCCAATTCTCAAAAATAACCAAGAACGTGCATATATTTTTGAAATTATTTTAAAAAAACGTCCTGAAATTAAACGTGTCAAAACGGTTTGGGAAATTGGTTCGGTCACAATTGAATTTGACCCTGCGGGTTTGCCGAAAAAGAATCTACTGATTTTACTTGATGCTGTTTTAGGAAATCTTGAACATTCTAGTCCCGCATTGCGGCATCATGAACACAAACATTTTGAAGGCAAATTACAAGAAATTGATTTAGCCGTCGAAGGCATGAGTTGCGCGTCGTGTGCGTTGCTGATTGAAATGGTTTTAAAACGTGATGAACGAGTAAAAACAGCAAGCGTAAATTTCGGCACAGCGACGCTTTCAGTTCAAGGACAATTAACTAAAGATGATGTGGGCGAATTAGTCACGCAAGTGGGTTATAAAACCTTTCCGATGGATACGCTTTCACAACGTAAAAAACTCATCGAAAAAGAACAAAATCGCGTTGCCGTTGCCAAAAATCGTTTTATTTGGTCAGCTGTTTTAAGTACACCTGTGATTGTCGCAGGAATGGCAATGGTGACTTCGCGCAAATTGCATTGGATGCAATTACTTTTAACGACTCCTGTAGTCTTTTGGGCAGGCTTCCCCTTTTTCTCGAAAGCATGGCGGTTAGCTAGGCAACGCGCGGCAAACATGGATTCGCTCATCGCGTTAGGCGTTGGCAGTGCTTACGGTTACAGCTTGCCTGCATTTTTGAATCGTCGCGGACATCTCTATTTTGAAGCGGCAGCGGCAATTATCACGTTTGTTTTATTGGGACGATATTTAGAAGAACGTGCAAAAGGCAAAGCGGGTGAAGCAATTCGACAATTGGTTGATTTGCAACCGCAAAATGCAACACGCTTAAAAGGTGATTTAGAAGAAATTGTAGATGTCGATTTGCTCGAAATTGACGATTTAATTTTAGTTCGTCCTGGTGAAAAAATTCCAACGGATGGCGTGGTAATTCATGGCGTTTCAACGGTTGATGAATCAATGGTCACGGGCGAAAGTTTGCCAGTTGTTAAAAATGAAGGTTCAAAAGTCATCGGCGGTTGCGTCAATGGCAATGGTGCGTTGCGTGTCAAAGTCACAGCAATCGGCATGGATACCGTTTTAGCGGGCATTGTTCACATGGTTGATCAAGCGCAATCCACAAAATTACCGATTCAAAAACATGTTGACCGAATTTCAGCCGTTTTTGTGCCATCAGTGATGGTGCTTTCAGGTTTGACGTTTGCAGGTTGGATGATGGCAGGCGCGTCATTTAGTTTCGCATTTGGTAACGCAATTACGGTTTTATTGATTGCTTGCCCGTGCGCGTTAGGTTTAGCAACCCCAGCGGCAATTATGGTCGGCGCAGGTCAAGCAGCACGCGAAGGCATTTATATTCGCAACGGTGAAAGTTTAGAAATGGCGGCAAAGCTCAACGTTATCGTATTCGACAAAACAGGAACGATTACCGAAGGCAAACCAAAAGTCACGGATTTATTGAAACTTTCACGTTTGAGCGAAGTTAATATCATCAAATTAGCCGCGTCAGCAGAACATAATTCAGAGCATTTTTTAGGCAAAGCAATCGTACTTTATGCCGCAGAAAAAAATATCGAACTCGAAACTTGCACGCATTTCCAAAGCGAAACAGGACGTGGCATTGAAGCAGAAATCGACGGTAAAAAAATTCTACTCGGCAACAAAGCGTGGCTAGTTGAAAACGAAATTTCGATTGACGGTTTGCAAAATGCGGCGGGTGATTTTGCGTCACAAGGAAAAACGCCTGTTTTTATGGCAATTAACGGCAAAGAAGCAGCAGTTTTTGGGATTGCTGATAAAGCACGACCTGATGCGGTGGCGGCGATTTTACGTTTGAAAAATCAAGGCATTGAAACTTTAATTGTCACGGGCGACACTGAAAAAACCGCGCTTTACATTGCCGCAAAAGTTGGTATCGAAACCGTAATTGCAAACGCAACACCTGAACAAAAATTAACCGTGATTCGAGAATATCAAGCGCAAGGTAAAAAAGTCGGCATGATTGGCGACGGAATTAACGACGCGCCCGCACTCGCGGCGGCAGATGTCGGTTTTGCAATTGGCACGGGGACAGACGTTGCAATTGAATCAGCTGATATGACGCTGGTTCAAGGTGATATTTCAAAAGTTACCAACGGCATTGAAC
>JBASLW010000026.1:0-7375 GCA_049656545.1 Methylococcaceae bacterium | reverse complement strand
CACCATCAAACGCGCCCCAAGCGGAAAGTATTTTATTTCGGTTTTGGTTGAACAACAGGTAGGCGAGGTGATTCCTTGCGTTATCGAAGAAGACAAAACTATCGGTGTTGATGTTGGCATCAAAACGTTTGCCATACTTAGTGATGGCGGAGAAGTCCCAAATCCACGCTTATTAGACCGCCAATTAGTTAGCTTGAAACAAGCACAAAGAGTCTTTTCTCGTATGAAAAAAGGCTCGAAAAATCGCAGTAAGCAAAAAATGGTGGTTGCAAAACTACATGAAAAAGTAGCCAACGCACGCCATGACTTTATCCACAAATCTTCCTACAACGTAGCTGTCAAAAACCACGCGACTACGGTGTGCATTGAAGATTTGCAGATTAGCAACATGATTCGTAATCCAAAATTAGCGCGACATATCGCCAACTGTGGTTGGGGGATGTGGGCAAATGCACTTGCGTACAAGCTCGCAGAAAACGGTAAAAATCTGATTCGGATTTCACCGTTTGCACCGAGTAGCAAAGAATGTCGCAAGTGCCATAACAAACACAAAGGCTTGAAATTATCTGACCGCGTGTTTGTTTGTCCTGTGTGCAATCACACCGAAGACCGTGATTTGCACGCTTCGTACAATATCAAGCGTTTTGGATTACAAAAAGAATTTGAGACGGCAGGTTCTGTCGTGACTGTAAAGCGTTCCCCATCTTCTAAACGGGTCAAAGCTCGTGGAGATGCGAAAGGAACTGATATTCTCAGTTCGGGTCAGTCGAAGCCACCACTAGAACACGATAGCGTTTAGTGGTGGGTAGTTCACAGATGATTTTCCAGTTATCGCGTAAAATACAATCCACGTTTTTATTTTAATTGACACAAAAAAATTCATGTTAAGAATTACCGAACTCAAACTTCCTTTGAATCATTCCGAAAGCGATTTACGCGCAGCGTTGTTAGAAAAACTTCAGATTCCGCTTTCAGATTTAACGCATTTTCACATTTTTCGGCAACATCACGACGCGCGAAAAAAATCAGACATTCAAATGGTTTATACGATTGATGTTGAAGTGGAACAGGAAGCGCAACTTTTAGAAAAATTCGCCGCCGATAGCCATATCAGAAAAACACCTGAAACAGAATACCGTTTAATTACGCACGCAAAACCTGACAATAAAATTCGTCCCATTATCATTGGCGCAGGTCCTTGTGGATTGTTGGCGACATTGATTTTGGCGCAAATGGGCTTTAAACCGATTATGTTAGAACGCGGTAAATCAGTTCGAGAACGGACAAAAGATACGTTTGGACTTTGGCGAAAACGCGAATTTAATCCCGAATCCAACGTGCAATTTGGCGAAGGTGGCGCGGGAACATTTTCAGACGGCAAACTTTATACCCAAATCAAAGACCCAAATCATTACGGGCGAAAAGTATTGCAAGAATTTGTCAAAGCAGGCGCACCGCCTGAAATTCTCTATTTAGGCAAACCGCATATCGGCACATTCCGCTTGGTTTCGATGGTTGAAGAAATTCGTGCCACCATTGAATCGTTAGGCGGCGAAATTCATTTTGAAAGTCGCGTCGATGAAGTGTTAATTGAAAATCATCAGGTTCAAGGCGTGCGCTTGGCAAACGGTGAAATACTGGAAAGTTCGCACGTTGTTTTGGCGGTCGGTCACAGCGCACGCGATACCTTTGCAATGTTGAATAAAATCGGCGTTTATATGGAAGCGAAACCGTTTTCGATGGGTTTTCGGATTGAACACCCGCAATCGTTAATTGACCAATGCCGTTTTGGTTCAAATGCAGGACATGAAAAATTGGGCACAGCAGATTATAAACTCGTGCATCACTGCAAAAATGGGCGTTCTGTTTATAGTTTTTGTATGTGTCCAGGTGGAACGGTAGTTGCCGCAACATCAGAAGCAGGTCATGTTGTCACAAATGGCATGAGTCAGTATTCACGAAATGAACGCAACGCAAACAGCGCAATTGTTGTCGGCATTACGCCAGAAATCGATTATCCACAACACGTTTTAGCAGGTGTGGATTTGCAACGGCATTGGGAACGACAAGCGTTTTTGCTCGGTGGTGAAAATTATGCCGCGCCCGCGCAATTAGTCGGGGATTTTTTAGCAGGACAAGCCTCAACAAAATTCGGAACAGTTCAGCCTTCTTACACGCCTTCCGTGAAATTAGGCGATTTGAGTTGTGCTTTACCTGATTACGCTGTAGATGCAATTCGAGAAGCCTTGCCCGCGTTTGATAAAAAAATAAAAGGTTTTGCGATGCACGACGCACTTTTAACAGGTGTTGAAACACGCACTTCATCACCCATTCGCATCAAACGCGGGGATAATTTTCAAAGTTTAAATACCGTTGGACTTTATCCTGCTGGCGAAGGAGCTGGTTATGCGGGGGGGATTTTGTCAGCAGGTGTTGATGGAATTAAAGTTGCCGAAGCCGTCGCGCGAGCCATTCAAAATTAAAACATTATGACTAAACTAATTGATAAATTTGGACGGTCTGTCGATTATTTACGGATTTCTATTACCGATAGATGTGATTTTCGTTGTGTATATTGCATGGCAGAAGACATGACATTTTTGCCACGCCAGCAAATTTTAAGCCTCGAAGAAATTTATCTTTTGGCAAAAACCTTTGTTGAATTAGGGGTTAAAAAAATTCGCATTACAGGCGGTGAACCGTTAATTCGCAAAGGCGCGTTGGAATTATTGCAACAAATTGGCGCGTTAAACGGTTTGACAGAATTGGTTTTAACAACGAATGGTTCACAACTTGTTACCGCCGCGCCGATTTTGAAAGCCGCCAACGTGAAACGTTTAAATATCAGTTTAGACACGCTCGACGCGGCAAAATTCAAAGAATTAACCCGCACAGGCGATTTACAAAATGTATTAAATGGCATTCAAGCGGCAAAAAAAGCAGGTTTTGAACGGATAAAATTAAACGCTGTGATTTTGAAAAATCGTAATCATCACGAAGTAGGCGATTTGGTGCAGTTTGCAATTGATAATGAACTCGACATCAGTTTTATTGAAGAAATGCCGCTGGGGATTGTTGAAAAACACAATCGCGCTGAAGCGTATTATTCGAGTGATGACATTCGTGCCGATTTAGAACCCCGTTTTACACTTGAAAAAAGTCCCGAGAAAACAGGAGGTCCTTCGGATTATTTTCAAATTCCAACTACTCAAACGCGCGTTGGGTTTATTTCGCCGCACAGTCATAATTTTTGCAGCACTTGTAATCGGGTGCGTTTGACGGTTGAAGGGCGATTGTTATTGTGTTTAGGGAATGAACATTCTGTTGATTTAAAAGCCATTTTGCGTGCGCCTGATTTTACTTCCGACAATTTGAAACGCGCTATTATCGAATCAATGGACATCAAACCCGAAAAACACGAGTTTAATCTCCAAGAACAGCCCGTTATTTTTCGTTATATGAATATGACGGGGGGCTGATTTTTTTGCCAACGTTGTCACAATTCCACACAAAAAATCTAACGGCAAATATCACCTGATAATTCCGTTTAAAAATAATAGATAGTAAATATCAGACATGGCGCGGCTTGCAGGCTGAATTATTGCTCACAAATTGGCGTTTATCAAAACGAGCGAAAAACCCCTCCGTTCATTGAGGGGATGGATAGCTCTGGCGGTGATAGCTGCCTGCTTTAAAGGTGGTCAATGAGGAGTTTGCTGTTGCTCAATATATTTACGAATAACCTCAATCGGCGCACCGCCACAACTTCCCGCAAAATAACTGGGCGACCATAACGCATTACCCCACAGTTTGTTTTGAACACTGGGATAATTCTTTTTTCGGATTAAATAACTCGAAACACCTTTTAAGCTGTTGACGAGTTTTGACACAGCGACTTTGGGCGGGTAATTCACCAACAAATGAACGTGGTCATCTTCACCGTCAAATTCAACCAATTCTGCTTCAAAGTCAGTACAGACTTTCGCAAAAATACCTCGTAAATCTTCAATCACTTCTTTTGTGAACACGCCACGGCGATATTTAGTCACAAATACCAGATGGACGTGAAGCATAAAAACACAATGACGACCAGTTCTTACTTCCATACAATCTTGATAGACCAGATTAAAAAGAGTACGATTGTCGCATGAATAAAACGATACGAAAAGCCTTTAAGTTTCGCCTCAAAGTGAGTACAGAAACTAACCAGAAATTAAGCGTGTATGCTGGTGGGTGTCGTTTTGTTTGGAATAAAGCGTTGGCGTTAAATTTGGATAGATTGAACAAAAAACAGCCGATTTTGCGATATGACGCGCTAGATTTTTGGTCAAAGTTATGGAAACAGTCCGACGAGTACGGTTTTTTGAAAGACTTGCCGTCGCAGGTTTTGCAGCAAAAATTGATGGATTTAGATAGGGCGTTTAAGGATGCGTTTGACAAAAATCAGCCACTCAAACGGATTCCTGTTTTTAAACGCAAAGGTCAATCATCGGACAGTATCCGTTATCCGCAAGGCTTCAAAATCGAACAAGAAGAAAATCGAATTTTTCTGCCTAAAATCGGTTGGGTGCGTTATCGCAACAGCCGTAAAATTATCGGTACGCCAAAAAATGTAACAGTTAGTCGCAAAGGAAAACATTGGTACGTTTCGATTCAAGTTGAATATGAAGCAACTATCCTTGAACATAAATCAACGTCTGCGATTGGCATTGATATGGGCGTGAAACGTTTTGCGACTTTGTCAGATGGTTCGTTCATTGAACCGTTAAATAGTTTCAAAAAATCGGCTGAAAAATTAGCCACCCTGCAACGCAAGTTAAAACACAAAAAGAAATTTTCAAAAAACTGGCAAAAACAAAAAGCCAAAATAACCAAGCATCATGAACAAATAGCGTCTGCTCGCCGTGATTACCTTCACAAAAAATCCACTGTAATCTGCGAAAACCAAGCTGTGATTTGTATAGAAGATTTGAAGATTAAGAACATAAGCAAAGCCGCAAAACTTAAAAACGTCAAACAAAAGTCGGGATTGAACAAATCAATCTTAGACCAAGGCTGGGGAATGTTTTTTGATATGTTGACGTACAAGCAAGATTGGAATGGCGGCATGGTGATTAAAGTACCACCGCATCATACCAGTCAAAAATGTCCGAGTTGTCATCATATCGCCAAAGAAAACAGACTGACACAGGCTGAATTTGTTTGCGTGGAATGTGGATATAAAAATAACGCTGACGTAGTCGGCGCAATAAATGTACTAACCCGAGGTCTATCGGGGGCTAGTCTGTGAAGTGAGCGGTGCTGTAATGCCGTCAGCAGCAGAAACCAGCAGGTAATAGTGATATACGCCTGCTCCTTAGCAATAAGGAATCCCCGTTTAAACCCTTTAGGGCGGGGAGGATGTCAATGCTCACAAAACGCCATCCATTGCTCACAAACTGTCATCCATTGCTCAGATTTGAGACTAATTCGTGTGGAAATCAATGGACTTTGATTTCCTTTTCTGCCAACTCCGTCACAGTTTCCGCTGAAAAAAACCATTACAATCTCAACCAGTTGGCAGACAAATTAAAAGCAAATTAAAAATTTTTAAATTTTAGTTAAAGTTTTATTTTGCGGTGTCGATAAACACAACATGGACTTAATTGAACATCTTGATTAAGCGTCATGGATTTCAAATTGAACTAATCAATTTCAGGTTTTTCTTTCTATTTTCGAGGATGCAAAAATGGCTACATTCACATCAAAAACAACCATGTCAACAATGACAGAAGCAGAGCTTTTCGCATTAAAAGCAACTGACTTGGCAGTTATGACATCATCTCAAGCAAGTTCTTTGTCACAAGCACAAATTGAAGCACTTTCAACTGCTTCTGTGCCAGGCTTGGTTATGAAAAACTTTCCAGCCACACAGTTTGATTATTTGGCTGACACACAACTTAAAGCATTAAGCACTAAACAAATTTCTGAATTAACAACTGCACAAGCTGCAAAATTTGATGATGGTTCTGAAATTGGTATTTTGAGTTCTGCTCAAATTGGTGCATTTAAACCAGCAACAATTGTCAAATTATCTGCATCAGCAATTAGTGCGATTGATCCTAAAGCCTTTGCAGGTATGGCAACAGGAACAATTGCAGCTTTGACAACAACAGGTGTTGACCAAGTTAATGCAATCACAGAAGAGCAAGCTGTTTTTTTGACAACAGCACAAGTTAAAGCATTGACTGCTGCTCAAGTTAATGCGTTGAATTCAGCAACTGTTGCTGCAATCAAACCAGCTGTACTGAAAGCAATCGATTCAGCAGATATTCCATCACTTGAAACAGCAGCAATCACAGTATTAACATCTGCTCATATCAAAGAATTAACACCTGATCAATTCGGAGCTTTAACTTCGGGAACTGACTCACAGTTAGATGCACTTACTGAAGATCACATGGTGGCAATCAGTTCAGCGCAAATTGCTAAATTGACAGCAAATGATATTGGTGAATTTAGTGCAGTAGAAATTGCAGCGTTGCCAAGTGCAACATTTGGTGCAATTGCAGCTACTGCTATTTCAGGTGTTCCAGCCGCCGCTTTTGCTAATTTGACATCAGCTCAAGTTAAAGCCTTATCTGCAAACCAATTTGGTGAACTTAACGCTAGCCAACTTGGTGCTTTAACTGTTGACCAAGCACCTGGCATTGCACCAGATCAAATTAAAAAGTTGGTTGCTGCTGATTTTGGTACTGGTACACCTGGTGCTACAAGTTATGTTGGAGTGCTCGCATCAGATGTGGTTGCAGCACTAACTCCTGCAACTTTAGCAGCAATTACAACAACTGCTATTGGTCTTGTTCATTCAAGTGCATTTGCTGAATTTACATCAGCACAAATTAAAGCGATTACACCTGCTCAATTTGCAGCTTTAGGTACAGCGCAATTATCAAAATTAAGTGCAGACCAAGCTGCTGGCATTACGGCTGATCAATTGAAAAAGGTAGCTGACGATGAAGCAGATGATTTTACTGCTGATTTCATTACAGCTTTGAAACCAGAAGCACTTGTTGGACTCACAACAACTGCAATTGCAGATATTAAAACAGCTGCTATTGGTGATTTGACAACCGCTCAAATTAAAGCACTTACACCTGCTCAGTTTGCTGCTTTGACTACAGATTCAACTACTGGACAATTCCATCAGTTGACTGATACTCAAGCATCTGCGGTGACTGCATTACAAATGGCAAAAGTACCAGTAGCTGCTTTTTCGTCAGATGGTTTAAAACTTACCTCTGATTTCATCAGTAAATTAAGTCCAGCAACATTTGCTGCAATTCCATCTGGGGCATTTGCACAAATTCCTACAGCGGTATTTGAAGCCTTACCA
>JBASLW010000025.1:0-10352 GCA_049656545.1 Methylococcaceae bacterium | reverse complement strand
TGACCGATGAATCAGGCGAAGATGCCAAAGTCTTGGCTGTTCCTGTTGATAAACTCACGCCATTTTACAAAAAAGTGCAAACATTTAACGACATTCCAGAAATTACACTCGTGAAAATTTCGCATTTCTTTGAACATTACAAAGATTTAGAGGAAGGAAAATGGGTAAAAATCGAAGGCTGGTTCGGAATTGAAGAAGCGAAAAAAGAAATTGTTGATAGCGTTGAACGTTATAAAGCGGAATTAAAATAAAAAATTAAGCACGCGAAAAGCTCAATAAGATTTTGAGCTTTTCAATTTCTAAAATTGTTTCTACGCTATTCTGAATTGCGCCATTTCAACGGCTAAATTTCTGGTTTGTTGACTTAACGATTCAGCCGCTGCCGCCGCTTCTTCAACTAACGCTGCATTTTGTTGTGTAACCGTGTCGATTTGCGTGATTGAATCATGAATTTGATTGATTCCCCCATTTTGTTGAATCGATGCTGTCGCAATTTCAGACATAATGACGGTGACATTTTGAATTGCATCAACAATGTCTTCCATCGTTTTACCTGCTTGTTCAACTTGCTTACTGCCATCTGTGATATTTTCAACCGAATCATCAATCAACTTTTTAATTTCACCTGCCGCATTAGATGCACGTTGCGCTAAATTACGAACTTCAACCGCCACGACCGCAAATCCTTTGCCTTGTTCACCTGCTCTAGCGGCTTCAACCGCCGCATTTAACGCTAAGATATTGGTTTGAAATGCAATATCATCAATCACCGTAATAATATCGACAATTCGACGCGAAGATTCGTTGATGGTCAACATTGTTTTGACAACGTCATTAACAACTTTCACGCCTTTTTGAGCGGTTACTGAAGCACCAGATGCTAATTGATTGGCGTGTTTAGCATTTTCTGTATTTTGTTGAACAGCAGTTGATAATTCATCCATGCTGATGGACGTTTGTTGCAAACTAGAGGCTTGTTCTTCTGTGCGATGCGATAAATCATTATTCCCTGCTGAAATTTCCTTTGATGCACTCGCAATAACTTCACTCGTTTCTTTAATTTCTCCAATTAAATTTTTTAAATTTTCTACCGTTGCATTCATGCCTACTTTTGTCGCTGCAAATGCACCAACATAATCACCATTGATAGTTTGCGTTAAATCACCTTTGGCTAACGCTTGAGAAACACGCAACACGTCATTTAAACTTTTTTCGGTTGTTGAAAATAATTCGTTAATCAATTCCGCTAATCGTTTTCCGTAACCCACTTTGTCATGCGTAACCATTTTGACACTGAAATCACCACAATCTGCGCCTGAATAAACAATCTGTTCAATTTCTTCAACCAATCTATCTAAAACATGAACGGTATTATTCACAGCGTCTTTCGTTAAACCAAACGCACCGTGATATTCACCTGTGATTTTTTTAGTTAAATCACCATTTGAAACCGCCGTTGTTACCACGATTACTTCGTTAAGTGTTGCTTGAATAGTATCTAATGAACCATTCATTCCCATTTTAATTTTATTGAAATCGCCTTTAAATCCACCTTCTATTCTCGATTCCAATTTACCATTTGATATGTCGTCCATCACAATGTTAATACTGACAATGGCATTGTTTAAGGCTTCACGCATTCGCGCAATAGAATATAAAAGGCTGGTTTTATCGTTTGGAAGAAGTTGAACTTTTGCTGATAAATCGCCGTTTGAAATTTGTCTGACTAAATCAACAACATGAGCTGGTTCACCGCCAATTTGTGCCATAAGCGAACGTGAAAATTTTATAGCAATCACAACGCTGATAATAAAACCTAATGAAACCAACACAATCATTAAAACTAATCTGCTGTTGTAAGTATTTTTTGATTCTTGCAAGGTTTGTTTTGCCAATTCATTTTTTAACTCAGCAAGTTTTTCTAAGTGACTCCCGATTTTTCTGCCGATAGGTGATTGTTTCTTTAAAAGAATTTCAAACTCGGGTGTGACTTCATTTAATTCCTTTTGAATAATCATATCGAGCATTTCTTGTGTTAGCTTTTTCCATTCAGGCAACAGAACATAAATGGTATCGATATTTTTTTACCTTCATCCGAATAAAAAAAATCACTCGCTTTTTTCAAATTATCTTCAAAGGCTTGGAAATGTAAATGCAATTCTTTGACGTGTGCTTCACTTTCTTCTTGTGTTGGCGCAATCAAAACAGAACGCCATTCCCGCGCAACGCTTAAACGTTCTATCTGTGCTTGTTTAACATAAGAAGTACCCACTAAATCTTTGTCATACATTCTAGTGATGTAATCATCGATATTACTCATTCCCCAAATACCAATGACAGAAATAACAAGCCCTATCAAAGACACACTAAGAAAACCCATAATCAGTTTTGTACCCAGTTTCATATTTTTAAACATTTTTTTGTTTTCCTAAAAGTTTTTATGATTTAGAACACAGCCACTGCAAAACCAAGCAGAGCGTATATTGAAGGGGTACTTTCTGTTAATCCTGCGGCAACATTCGTAAAAATGGAGATTCGTTCAGTCGGTGTCCATTGACCACCGCCGCCAATAGCTGATGTTGTTAAACCTGCGGCAGTATTTGTGTAACCATCAACAAACACCGCGACATCCTCAACAACTTCACGTTGAAATGCCCAACCTAATGCAAGCAGGTATTCTTTATTGCCGTTGTCATCAAGTTGCGAATCAAAACCGACGCTGTAATTCAATGCGACATCAAAAGGTAAAGAATGGTCAAAATTTAATCCCAGAAATGGCAATGTGCTGTCTTTGAAATTATCCGAAGCCCAAGTCGTTTGCGTTCCAAATTCAACGGCTAATGACGGTAAAAAATCATTTTCATCTATTAAATGCCATTTAATATCAAATGTTTGTGGACTCATTCCTTGCGTTTTTGCTTCATCGTGAACAAATGTGTAGCCATCTGACATCACGCGCAATTCGATATTGTCTGTTAAGCCGTAACGCAATAAATAACCCGCATTGTATTGTTCTGGAGAATAAGTGCTTTTTGAGTTGTAATTTCCACCTGCTTCTAAATAAGCATTGCCTTGCGACAAAGTAAAAGAACCGTTCGGAAAATTTGCCATGTCTGCACCTGGTGATTTTATCGACGGTTCATCAGCGTAATTACATGAAGAATAAAGAATGGTAGCGCAGAATAATAATGATGACGTTTTCATAAGGTTTTAAAGTTTTTGGTTAATTTACATAACTTATCGAACCTATTTAAAAAACCTTTAAGAATTTAACAATTCATTTGAATAATCGTTTACAAGTTACTCAATTCTAACAAATACGCGCCATAAGCGGTTTTTGATAAACCTGCCGCACGAATTTTCAAATCTTCTGCTGTCAGCCAACCGTTATTAAACGCAATTTCTTCTAAACACGCGACTTTCAAACCTTGACGATGTTCAATCGTTTGTACGAATTGCCCTGCATCGAGCAAACTATCATGCGTTCCCGTATCGAGCCATGCAAAACCGCGCCCAAAAATTTCAACGTTCAACGCGCCATCATTCAAATAGGTTTGATTAACTTCGGTAATTTCAAGTTCACCACGCGCTGACGGTTTGATATTTTTCGCAATTTCGACAACGCGATTGTCGTAAAAATACAAACCCGTTACAGCATAATTTGATTTAGGTTGTTTTGGTTTTTCTTCAATTGAAATCGCTTTGAAATCCGCATCAAATTCAACCACACCAAAACGTTCAGCATCTTTGACTTGATAACCAAAAACCGTCGCACCCGTTTCACGTTCTAAGGCTTGTTTTAAACTCGCCGAAAAACCTTGACCGAAAAAGATGTTGTCGCCCAAAACTAAACAAGTGTTACTGTCACCAATAAATTCTTCACCGATTAAAAACGCTTGCGCTAAACCTTCAGGTTTTGGTTGGACAGCGTATTCGATTCGGATGCCAAAATCTGAACCATCGCCAAGCAAATTTTTAAAATTCGGTGCATCTTCAGGCGTGGTGATAATTAAAACATCTTGAATCCCTGCCAACATCAACACAGACAACGGGTAATAAATCATCGGTTTGTCGTACACAGGCAAAAGCTGTTTTGAAACCGCTTTCGTAATTGGATGCAAACGTGTTCCCGCGCCACCTGCTAAAATAATGCCTTTCCAGTTCATAAAATTTCCTTATTTTACAAAACAGCTTTTTTCAGCCGATTCTTCAGCTTCTTTCAATAATTTGCGTAAATCTTTGCTTTGTTTTGGGTCACGGAAAACTGAACCGCTTTCGCCTGCTGTAGATTTTAAATAAGAGAAGGTTTTTGCCGCATCGTAATCATTGAAGCTGATTTTTTCGGCGATTTTGTCGATTTTACAACCACACGCATATTGATTGATGTAACTCAACCCACCGTGTTGTGCGACGCAATTCAACACATATTCCACGCGGTCACGAGTTGGGTAATCGTTTTGTAAAATGGTTGCTGCTGGCGTAGCAGAATCTTCAACCACTTTTTCAGGATTGCCAGCGCAACCTGCGATAATTAACGAAAATCCGACAGTTAAAAAAATCGTTTTTAAGGTGTTTTTCATGTTCACAATTCCTTCAAATTTAAAAATTACAGCTTAACATTATGACTTCTCAAACAAAAGTAACAGGCGTAATTCTCGCAGGTGGTCAAGCAAGACGCATGAATTATCAAGATAAAGGTTTGCAGCTTTTTCATGGACAACCGTTAATTTCTTATTCGTTTAACGCGCTGTGTCCGATTGTCGATGAATTGATTATTAACGCGAATCGAAATGTTGAAATTTATAAAAATTTCGGCGTGCCTGTGATTTCAGATTTAACGCCAAATTTTTCAGGCGCATTAGCGGGCATTTTGGCGGCGATGACTTATTCAAAATTCGATTTATTACTTGTTATTCCGTGTGATGCGCCATTTATTAAAACGATTCAATTGCAACATTTGCTTTCTGAACATCAGAAACACAATGCTGAAATTAGTGTTGTGCGTGCAGGTGAACAAATACATTCCGTTTTTTTGGTTGTGAAAACAGATTTGAGATTGAGCTTAGAAAAGTATCTAGCGGACGGTGAACATAAAGTTCGTAAATGGTTTGAGCAACATAAAACGAATTACGTTGATTTTGGTGAAAACGCGAGCGGCTTTGAAAATATAAATACGATTGCCGAATTGCAGTGATTTTTTAGCGCGAATTACTTGTACAATTATTATTTTTTTATCACACACATCAGAAATCACTATGTCTACACGTCTTAGAAAAATCACTCAACAAGTTTTAGTCGGCAATGTCAAAGTCGGCGGTGGCGCACCTATTGTTGTGCAATCCATGACCAATACTGATACGGCAAATATCAAAGCAACCGTTAATCAAATTATTGAACTTGCAACAGCAGGTTCAGAAATGGTGCGAATTACCGTTAATTCGGAAGAAGCCGCTGCTGCTGTTGCAGCAATTAAAGAGCAATTGATTGCCCAAAATTGTCATGTGCCGATTGTGGGCGACTTTCATTTTAATGGACATAAGTTACTTGAAAAATATCCTGATTGCGCGGCAGCTCTTGATAAATATCGTATCAATCCTGGTAACGTGGGGCGTGGAAAAGCCCGTGATCCACAGTTTCAACAAATGATTGAATTCGCCTGCCAGTACAACAAACCTGTAAGAATTGGTGTCAATGGCGGCAGTTTGGATCAATCTGTTTTGACGCGCTTACTTGATGAAAATCGTCAACTTTCACAACCAGAACCGTTAGCGGCGGTGGCGCGTAAAGCGATTGTTTTATCCGCATTAGAAAGTGCCGCAAAAGCTGAAGAAATTGGCTTAGGTAAAGATAAAATTATTTTGTCGTGCAAAATTAGCAATGTTCAAGAATTGATTTCGATTTATCAAGATTTATCGTCGCGTTGTGATTACGCGCTGCATTTGGGCTTGACCGAAGCAGGTATGGGTTCAAAAGGGATTGTGTCTTCGGCAGCGGCGTTATCGGTATTGATGCAACAAGGTATTGGCGACACGATTCGGATTTCACTCACCCCAGAACCTGGCACGTCACGCACACAAGAAGTCATCGTGGGACAAGAAATTTTACAAACGATGGGCTTTCGCGCTTTTACGCCAATGGTGATTTCTTGCCCAGGTTGCGGACGCACGACAAGTGATTATTTCCAAAAATTGGCGTTAAACATTCAAACCTTTTTGCGTGACCAAATGCCAGTTTGGCGCGAAAAATATGCGGGTGTTGAAGAAATGGAAGTTGCCGTAATGGGTTGCGTCGTGAATGGACCTGGTGAAAGTAAAAACGCCAACATCGGAATCAGTTTGCCTGGAACTGGCGAATCACCTGTTGCACCTGTTTATGAAGATGGTGAAAAAACGGTCACTTTAAAAGGCGATAACATTGCCGAAGAATTCCAAGCCATTGTTGAGCGATATATCGAAACGCATTATTCAAAATAATGCGAGCGGGTTTAAATTGCTACATTTTATAAATAAATAAGTGATTAAAGCTGAAAACATTATGTTGAATGATTTCGGTGGTTAGTTTTTCGTTAAGTTAAACGTTAAAATGGAAACGGCGCATTAAGTTTTTAATGCGCCGTTTTTTATTTAAAAAATTTGGAATTTATTTTGATAGTTTTTTCATAAGCAATGTCTTCATTGTAGATTTTGCTCTTTCAACAAAGTCATCTTCAGATTCGTTATCTTTTGGCAAACCAATATCATCACTAAATTCATTTAGAAAATCATCACTGTGAGCTAATTCGCTAACTTTTTCTGCGAATTTTAATGTCTTATCTCCCGAGCCTGAAAATAATCGTTCGATTCCAATTGATTTGCTAGCCATTGTAGAAACTAAAGCATCATTAAATGCCGTCGCAACAACTTTTTGAGATTCACTTTTAGATGGTAGAGAATCACCTGTTTTTATAGATTTTAAGAAATCATTAAAATTAGACATTCGATTCACCATTTCTATTATTTTGTTCTTGTTTATAAAAAGCTCTGAGCGCATCTTCGAATCTTTCTGCCATTATTTCAACAAATTCTTTTTTTACGGATTCAGGAAGATTATCCCAAATTCTTTTAATCCAGAGAAACAAATCAATTAACCAAGTAATCATTTTAATCCTTATGCTTTTTGTATATAGTTTTTGAGATTGTAACAAAAAAGCCCCGACTTGCATCACAACGCGGGGCTTTTTATAACAATATGATTTATCTGAATATATTTTTGATTATCGTATCGAATCTTTAATCATCGCCCATGCGTCCTCGGCGGTTTCTGCATATTGAATTAAATCTAAATCCTCTGCCGAAATTGCACCTTCTTCGACCAATCCATTGAAATCAACAATCCGATTCCAATACGCTTTACCAAATAAAATAACAGGTACACGCTGTATTTTTTGAGTCTGAATCAATGTCAGCGCATCAAACACTTCATCTAATGTGCCAAAACCACCTGGAAAAGCAATCAAGGCTTTTGCTCGTATTAAAAAGTGCATTTTGCGAATCGAAAAATAATGAAATTGAAAACACAACTCAGGTGTAATGTAAGGATTCGGCGTTTGTTCTTTCGGCAAAACGATATTAAAGCCCATACTTTTTCCACCTACTTCCGTTGCACCGCGATTCGCAGCTTCCATAATGCCACCGCCGCCACCTGTGACAACAACTAACTTTTTTTCTTGCGCTAAATTATCTGCTGTAATTAACGCACTTAATTTTCGAGCTTGTTCGTAATAATAACTTTTCTGTAATGCTTGTTTTGCTAACAAAACCACGTTTTCATGAATAGCATCACCAGCATTTTCTTGTGCTTTTAATAAATTAGCTTGCGCTGTTTCAGTATCTAAAATTCGCGCACTACCAAAAATAACAATTGTTGACGTAATTCCCTGCTCTGACATAGTTATATCAGGTTTTAATAATTCTAATTGCAAACGCACGGCTCGCAATTGGTCGCGCATCATAAAATCAAAATCATCATAAGCTAAACGGTAGGCGGGTGATTGCATTTGAGCATCTGAATCTTTTTTAATGTTTGAAAATGTCATAAAAATAAACTCGTTAATTTAAAAAATGAAAAAATTTAACTGATTTCACCAAACGTGCGACAAAAATAAAGCGCGTTCACTTTCGCAAACACGCTTTTATAGTTAGAACAGAATTTTAATTTTTGCTTTGTTAATCAATACTTTCAAAATGTGCAACGGGTTCAACAATTATTTTTGGTGTTTCAGGCGTTGAATTTGTGAGATTTAAAGTGTCACTTTCAGATTTTTTGTAATCAGGATTACGCGGTCTGCGGCGATTTGGACCACGACGTAAATTATTACGATTATTTTTATGCGGTGGCGTTTGAGAATCTGCAACAATTTCACTAGCTATTTCAGTGGAAGATTCAACCAAATTATTTTCGACATTTTCTGACGACGCAATCACGATTTCATCATTCATCGCGACAACAGGTTTCACGCCACGTTGTTTTTGATTACGTTGATTTTTATTTCGTCGATTATTTTTATTTTTTAAATTGCGTGATGGAACAACGGCTATTTCTGTTGCGTCTTCTGCATCACCTTCTATCGAAACAAAATCATCTTCAATTTCAATGTTTGTTGCCGATTTTGCCAATTTCCCCCAAAAACGTTTTATCAAAATTGCGGCTTCATTTTTATTCAGCATGGGTGCAGGTGAATCGTGCATAAATTCAGTCACAGCAGCGGGTTTAGCCGTTTGAATTTGATGTTTTGCGTGTTGCACAAATTCAGGAACATGAATCGCTTCGGCTTTGATTTGTGAATAACTTGCTTTTTCGGGATGATAATCGCGTTCACGAATGACTTCCACTTCATAAGCAGGCGTTTCTAAATGTTTGCTTGGCAAAATAACGATACCGACTTTCAACCGATTTTCTAACCGTTCGATTACGCTACGTTTTTCATTTAACAAAAAGGCCGCACATTCGATTGGTAAATGTGCGATGATTTTTTCAACGCCTTTTTTCATTGCATCTTCTTCAATCACACGCAAAACAGATAACGCAACCGATTCCACATTTCTAACCGTACCTTGACCTTTGCAACGCGGACAAACTAATTGTGTTGAATCGCCTAAAGACGGACGCATTCGTTGACGTGACATTTCTAACAAACCAAAACGTGAAATTCGCCCCGTTTGAATTCGAGCGCGGTCAATTTTTATCGCTTCACGCAAATGCGTTTCGACTTGGCGTTGATGTTTAATTGACCCCATATCGATAAAATCAATCACAAATAATCCACCTAAATCACGCAAACGTAATTGTCGAGCAATTTCATCAGCCGCTTCTAAATTCGTATTAAACGCCGTTTCTTCAATATCACTGCCTTTTGTCGCACGAGCTGAATTGATGTCAATCGACGTAAGAGCTTCTGTGTGGTCAATCACAATCGAACCGCCCGATGGCAAAGACACTTCGCGGTTATAAGCTACTTCGATTTGTGATTCGATATGATATTTATTGAACAACGGCACGGAATCTTTATAAAGCCGAATCTTACTTAAAAAATCGGGAATAACTTGTTTCAAGAAACTTTTAACGAGATTAAATGCTTCTAAATCGTCAATTAAAATTTCGTCGATGTTATTTCGTAAATGGTCACGCAACGCTCGAATAATCACATTGCTTTCTTGAAAAACAAGAAACGGCGCGGCTTGTTGTTGTGTCGAACGGTCAATCGCTTCCCACAATTGCAATAAATAATTCAAATCCCACTGCAATTCTTCAACATTTTTTCCACAACCTGCAGTGCGAACAATTAAGCCCATATTTTCAGGAATTTCTAAAGCGTGCATGGCTTCGCGCAATTCGTTACGCATATCGCCTTCAATTCGACGTGAAACGCCGCCTGCTTTCGGATTATTCGGCATTAAAACCAAATATGTTCCTGCTAAACTGACATAAGTGGTTAACGCCGCACCTTTATTTCCACGTTCTTCTTTTTCAATTTGAACAATAACTTCTTGACCAAGACGAATTAAATCTTTAACGGCAGGACGACGCGGTTTTTCGCCATCTTCGGAAACATTAGCGGGAACGGGACGACGATAATGGGGCGCAATTTCTTTGAAAGGTAAAAAACCGTGTTTTTCTGCGCCGTAATTGACAAAAGCCGCTTCTAAACTGGGTTCAATGTGAGTGATGATGCCTTTGTAAATGTTGGCTTTTTTTTGTTCTTTTGAAGGAATTTCAATATCGAAATCGTAAAGTTTATTTCCATCAACTAACGCAACTCGCAATTCTTCTGCTTGCGAGGCGTTAATAAGCATTCTTTTCATATTATTTTATCC
>JBASLW010000024.1:0-8675 GCA_049656545.1 Methylococcaceae bacterium | reverse complement strand
AATTCACACTGCGAGATCAATTCTTAGAAAGCAATTGTTGTTGTTTTGTCAAACGCACGTTAAGACAATAACAGTGATTGCTATTCCAATAATAGGCATTTTATTTTCTCCTTTAATTTATCCTCATGCCGCTGAGTTGAATGTTTATGATATGAGCATAAAAGCTTTGTTCGTCAAATATCCAGCACGAGATAAATTAGAAATTAAGCCAATTACAAATAGTCCAATAAACAAAATAGTATGGATTATCGATGAAAGTGTTGCACAACGGTTTTTTGCAAAAGTCATGCTTCCCAAATTGAAAGGGATTGACTATCTTGATTTTAACGAAGTGGCTTCTATGGCGAATTGCAGTTCACAAAGTAATGCTGCTTTAAGATGGGGGATTGATGTTGATAATATCAATTCAAAGTCAGATATGCGAAGCTCCCCAACCGTTTGGGCTTATGCAAAAAATGCAGGATATAAAACCACATTGATTGATGGACAAGTAAAACAAGCACCTCAAAATTTAATCTGGCCGCCAGAAATGGCAATGATTGATGAATTTATACCTTCTCAGTCGGATATTTACACAGATAAAAAAATAGCGGAAAAGATAAATGAGATTATAAACGCACCAGGAAAGGACTTTGTTTATATTGTGTTACGAGGCGTACATTTTCAATATGAAAGTCACTATCCGCCTGAGTTAATATCTAACAATAGTTCTTTAGAAGAGAAATATATGACGGCAATTGAATTTTCAAAACAAAATTTTTTTACTACTTTGTTAAATACAGTTGAGCGTGAACACACAGTGATTGTGTACACATCGGATCATGGACAAGTTATATCGCCTGGTATGCTCCCCCATTGTAATACTCAACCAAATTATTTGGAGTTTTCTGTGCCACTGTTAGCGTTTTTACCACCGAAGAATGAATTATTTCAAAATATAAAATCTAACAACTTTGAAGGACGAAGTCATAGTCAGATATTCCCAACAACTTTGTTTTTTATGGGGTTTTCAAAAGAATATATTGAAAAAAATTATGACAATTTATTGAATAAACCAACTCGCCAATATGTACATTTTGGCAAAAAAATAACACCTAATGAAGAAAGTCAAAACATTGAGGTTTATAAAAGCAGTGAATTCCCAAATAGAAAATAAAAATAGGGATGCTTTTTGAACCAATTTACTAGCAAAAATGCTGGACACTATGAAAATCTTACACATATTAGATCATTCGATTCCTTTACACAGCGGCTACACATTTCGTACGTTGGCTATTTTACAAGAACAACGAAAATTAGGCTGGGACATTTATAACGTCACTTCAGCAAAACACGTCGCTGTAACAGAATCCATAGAAGAAGTTGATGGATTTAAATTTTATCGCTCAGAAACGCCAAAAGGTTTAATGGCAAAAATGCTTGTTTTGAGCCAATTAGCGATAATTCAGTCGCTTTCAAAACGTTTAGATGAAATTATTCCCGAATTAAAACCAGACGTGCTTCACGCTCACTCGCCCGCCTTAAACGGCATTGCGGCAATCAGAGCAGCAAAAAAACATAACATTCCATTGGTTTATGAATGTCGTGCTTTTTGGGAAGATGCCGCTGTTGATCATGGCACAACGACTGAAAATAGTTTGAGGTATTATTTAACAAAATGGCTTGAAACTTATGTTTTCAAAAAGGCTTCTGCAATCACAACAATTTGTGAAGGCTTACGCAACGACATTATTGGTCGCGGCATTTCACCAGAAAAAATCACAGTCATTCCAAATGCAGTCAATGTCGAAAAATTTACTTACGGTGTAAAACCAAATCAAGATTTAAGAACGACATTAAACTTACAAGAAAAAATCGTTCTTGGTTTTATTGGCTCTTTTTATGCGTATGAAGGCTTACCGCTTTTATTAGAAGCACTGCCGAAAATCATTGAAAAACAACCGAAAATTCGATTGTTATTAGTCGGTGGTGGTGTACAAGAAGCGTTTATTAAACAAAAAACGGCTGAGTTAAAATTAGACGATTACGTTATTTTTACGGGTCGTGTACCACACGATTCAGTACAGGATTATTATAATCAAGTTGATATTTTTGTTTATCCACGTTTGTCGATGCGTTTGACAGACTTAGTTACACCATTAAAACCTTTAGAAGCAATGGCTCAAGGGCGTTTAGTTGTTGCCTCTGATGTAGGTGGTCATAAAGAATTGATTCGCGATAACGAAACAGGACGTTTATTTAAAGCCAATGATTCTAATAATTTAGCGGAAACAGTTTTGGATTTGTTAAATCAACCTGAACAATGGGACAAATTGCGTGAAGCAGGACGTTTATATGTTGAACAAGAACGCAATTGGACGAAAAGTGTTAGTTATTATGAAAATATCTATAAAAAATTGATTCAAAAGGAAAAATGAAATGAAATTAACGGTATTTGGTTCTGGTTATGTTGGCTTGGTAACGGGGGTTTGTTTAGCAGAAGTGGGAAATGACGTAATTTGTATCGATGTTGATCAAATCAAAATCGATAATTTGAATAACGGTATTATTCCGATTTATGAACCAGGACTTGAAGTTTTAGTTAAAGAAAATCAAAAAAATGGACGTTTGAAATTCACAACAAATATCAAAGAAGCGGTTGATCATGGTGTTTTTCAATTTATCGCGGTGGGAACACCACCTGATGAAGATGGTGCAGCAGATTTGCAATACGTTTTAGCTGTTGCCAAATCCATTGCTGAAAACATGAACGAATACAAAATTGTAATTGATAAATCCACTGTGCCTGTAGGAACAGCCGATAAAGTTAAAGATGTAATTCAGCAAGTTCAAAAAGAACGTGGTGTAGAAATTGATTTTGATGTGGTTTCAAATCCAGAATTTTTAAAAGAAGGTGCTGCAATTACTGATTTTATGAAACCTGATCGCATTGTGGTAGGCACAGATAATCCAAGAACCGCAGAATTATTAAAAGCGCTTTACGCACCGTTTAACCGAAGCCATGAACGAGTCATTGTGATGGGAATTCGTTCTGCTGAATTGACAAAATATGCCGCGAATGCAATGTTGGCAACCAAAATTAGTTTTATGAATGAGTTGGCAAATTTAGCTGAACTTTTAGGTGCAGATATTGAACAAGTCAGAAATGGCATTGGTTCAGATACGCGAATTGGTTATTCATTTATTTATCCAGGCTGTGGATACGGTGGTTCGTGTTTTCCAAAAGATGTAAAAGCCTTAGAACGTACAGCAAAACAAGTGGGTTACAATGCTGAATTACTCAGCGCGGTTGAAAATGTAAATGACCGCCAAAAACGAGTGCTTGTTAGTAAAGTGTTGAATCATTATAACAGCGATGTAAAAGGCAAAGTGTTTGCATTGTGGGGCTTGGCATTCAAACCGAAAACGGACGATATGCGTGAAGCGCCAAGTCGTGTGGTGTTGGAAGCGTTAATTGCCGCTGGTGCAACGATTCAAGCCTTCGACCCCGAAGCAATGGACGAAGCAAAACGCATTTACGGTGATAAAGAAGGTTTAAATTTAGTTGAAACATCAGAAGCCGCTTTACAAGGAGCAGACGCTTTAATTGTTGTCACGGAATGGAAAAACTTCTGGAGTCCTGATTTTGAACACCTAAAAGACACATTGAAAGATTCGGTGATTTTTGATGGTCGGAATTTGTATCAGCCTGATTTATTGAAAAAATTAGGAATTACTTATTACGGCATTGGTCGAGTTTAGTTTTTCAACAACATGAATCAACCAAAATTACTCGTTTTTGCATCGTTATTTCCAAGTGAAAAACGTCCCACAGCGGGTGTTTTCATTCGTGAACGGCTATTTCGTGTTGCGGAACAGATTCCTATTGTTGTCGTTTCGCCTATTCCTTGGTTTCCATTTCAAGGAATTATTCGACTTTGGAAACCTCATTTTCGCCCCCAACCTGAACGGCATGAAGTCCAAAACGGCGTACAAGTTTATTTCCCACGATTTTTATCAATACCAGGTTTGTTTAAATCATGGGATGGTTTTTTTATGGCATTAGGCAGTTTGCCGACGCTGATTAAACTCAAAAAAGATTTCAATATCATTGATGCCCATTTTGCTTACCCAGATGGTTATGCTGCAACATTATTGGGAAAATGGTTGAAAACACCTGTATCCATTACGTTGCGGGGTACAGAAGTTCCCTTATCAAAAATACCTACTCGAAAAGCGAAAATGTTACGCGCGTTAGACAATGCAACTCGTGTATTTTCGGTTTCAGATTCACTGAAACAGCTTGTGGTTTCATTGGGTGCTGACGAAAATAAAATTCGTGTCATCGGTAATGGAATTGATTTAAAAAAGTTTTACCCGCTTGATAAAACGGAAATGCGAGAAAAACTTAACATCCCTTCTGATGCAAAAGTATTGATTTCAGTAGGCGGATTGGTTGATCGAAAAGGTTTTCATCGTGTGATTGAAGTATTACCTGAACTTGTTGCGAAATATCCCGATTTAATTTATTTAATCGTAGGTGGGGCAAACGCAGAAGGAAATATCCAAAAACAATTAGAAGAGCAAGTAAGCCGTTTAAAACTTGAAAAAAATGTTCGATTTTTAGGCATTTATTCGTCAGAAAAATTAAAAAAGCCTTTATCTGCTGCGGATTTATTTGTGTTAGCAACGGCAAATGAAGGTTGGGCAAATGTGTTTTTAGAAGCTATGGCGTGTGGTTTGCCTGTGATTACAACCGATGTGGGCGGAAATAAAGAAGTGGTTTGTAATTCAAATTTCGGAACAATTACCCCTTTTGGAAATTCAGAATCATTACTAACAGCTTTACTAAATGGTTTAGAAAAAAAGTGGAATAATGAATTGATTATTCAGTATGCCAAAGAAAATTCTTGGGATACACGAGTAGAAATTCTCGTTGATGAATTTAAAAAAATGGTTTCAACATTATGAATATATACACAAAATTTGTTTCATCAATTCTTTTCCCCATTCATGAAAAATTAAAAAAACATGATACCGTTCGCATTAGAAAAGAGATGGAACAAACGCAATGGTTATCACAAAGTGAATTAAAATCTTTGCAATTAACAAAATTGAAAGCGTTTTTAATTGATGTTGAACAACACGTTCCTTATTATCAAAAGTTGTTTAAAGAATTGAATTTTGTTCCGCACGAAATTCAATCTCTGGCGGATTTAAATAAAATCCCACTCACAAATAAAGCCACGATTCGCTTCAATACAGAACAACTTAAAGCGGATAATGCTGTCGGTTTATCACGTTTTAATACAGGCGGTTCAAGTGGCGAACCCTTAATTTTTTATATTGGCAGAAAACGAGTAAGTCACGATGTAGCTGCAAAATGGCGTGCAACCCGTTGGTGGAACGTGGATATTGGTGATTCTGAAATTGTTGTTTGGGGTTCACCAATAGAATTAGGTAAGCAAGATAAAGTAAAAGCTATTAGAGATAAATTTTTGCGAACAACGTTAATTCCCGCCTTTGAAATGTCATCGATTAAACTTGACATTTTTATCAAAGAAATTCAATCAATTCGTCCTCAAATGTTGTTTGGTTATCCGTCGGCACTTTCGCATATTGGCGCACATGCTGAAAAAATAGGACAATCGTTAAACCATTTAGGAATTAAAGTGGCGTTTGTGACCTCTGAACGTTTATATGATTATCAACGGGAAAAAATTGAAACTGTTTTTAATTGTCCTGTTGCCAATGGCTATGGCGGACGTGATGCAGGGTTTATTGCTCATCAATGTCCGTCAGGCAATATGCACATCACCGCAGAAGATATTATTGTTGAAATTATTGATGAGCAAGGAAATATGCTGCCCATTGGCGAATCAGGCGAAATTGTGGTTACGCATTTAGCAACAAGTGATTTTCCGTTTATTCGTTATCGTACAGGTGATATTGGGCAATTAACTAATGAAATTTGTTCTTGTGGACGTGGATTGCCATTACTCAAAGAAATTCAAGGCAGGACAACGGATTTTGTGATTGCACAAGATGGAACGGTTTTACATGGTTTGGCTTTAATTTATGTGTTGCGCGATATTGAAGGTATTGAATCGTTCAAAATTATTCAAGAATCGTTGGACAAAACCAAAATTCAAATTGTAAAAAATGAAAAATATGTCACGACAGCAGAATCGATTATTGAAGATGTATTTAAAAAACGATTGGGGAATACGGTCGAAATTGAATTTGAATACGTTTCAGAGATTAAAAAAGAAGCCTCTGGTAAATTCCGATATGTTGTTAGTCATGTTACGCAAACACAATAGGAATCAAAATGTCGCGAAAATTAGTTTTTCATTTAATTTATCGTTTTGATGTTGGTGGATTAGAAACCGTTTTAGTGAATTTGATTAACACGTTGCCAACTGAAAATTTTAAGCATGTGATTGTTTCGTTAACAAATTCTAGCGAGCAAATGAAATCGTCAATCAAAGTGAATAATGTGGAATTGATTGATTTGCACAAACAACCTGGCAACGACCTAAAGATACATTGGAAATTATGGCGGTTATTTCGTCAATATCACCCTCAAATTGTACATAGTTACAATATGGCTGCGTTGGAATATCAATTTATAGCGTTTCTAGCAGGTGTGCCGTTGAGAATTCATGCTGAACACGGACGAGATATTTTTGATTTAGACGGTTCAAATAAAAAATATCAAATTTTTCGACAACTTATCAATCCCTTTGTTCATTATTGGATTCCTGTTTCGCAAGAATTGGCAAGCTGGTTAAAGACTACCGTTAAAATTCCTGAAAAAAAAGTACAACTTATTTATAACGGCATTGATTTAAATTTATATCAACCGATTACTCGTCTGCAAAAAGACATTTTTACCATTGGAACGGTTGGACGCGCTGTTCCCGTGAAAAATCAATTGATGTTAATTCAAGCCGTTGCTTTTTTATTAAAGCAACAACCTGATTTGAAAAATAAACTGCGTTTAATTATTGTTGGTAACGGCGAATTATTGCCAAAATTACGAACTTACATTGATGAAAATCAGTTGCAGGAAAATATCGAGTTGCTTGGTGAACGCCATGATGTTTATGCGATATTGAAAACAATAGATTTATTCGTATTACCGTCGTTAGCAGAAGGCATTGCCTTGACATTATTAGAAGCTATGGCAAGTGGATTACCGATTATTGCAACAAATGTGGGGGGAAATCCTGAGTTGATAGAATCGGGTGTAAATGGTCAATTGATTCCGTCAGAAAACACACAAGCCTTAGCGGACAGCATTTTGTATTATGTAAATAATTTTCCATGTTGTGAAAAACAAGGTATTGCTTCACGAAAAAAAGTTGAAACGTATTTCAATTTGCAAGCAATGACAAAGAATTATTTTGATATTTATGAAGGTCATGAATTATGATTGATACGATTGCGTTTGGTATGCAAGTGGCTGGAATCGGTTATTTGTGCTATTGGGCATTAAAATTTGATTCCAAGGGAAAGCCCGATGCGTGACCTTGCTCTTATGCTAGTTTTGCCCATTCTTTTGTACACGGGTTTTAAGCGTCCTTTTATTGGTTTGGGATTATGGCTATGGTCATCCGCAATCAATCTAAATCAAATCGTTTATGGGTTTGCGTCTTCAATTACCTTTGCTAAATTATTTGCCG
This sequence comes from Methylococcaceae bacterium, assembly GCA_049656545.1. Lineage (GTDB taxonomy): Bacteria > Pseudomonadota > Gammaproteobacteria > Methylococcales > Methylomonadaceae > UBA10906. Next base: position 1,008 of record JBASLW010000024.1, on the reverse strand, counting down.
CCGTCACGATACTTTCTTTTTTTATTTCTAAAGAACCCAAATCAACGTTGAAATATGGCGCGTTGACGTATTTTATTATCGCTTTTTATATTATTGCGACATTGTCAAATATCGGTGCTATTTCAAATGTAGATCTTGCTTGGGATAGATGGGGAATGCTCTCGAAAATTATTTTGTTTTATTTGTTTGCGATTGCCATTATTCGTAAAAAAGTGCATTTCGATTTTTTGATATGGGTATTGATCATTTCGATTGGCGCGATGTCAGCAAAGGAAGGTGCAAAATTTTTAGTTACGGGTGGGTCGCATCGAATACCAGAATTACCAGGTATTTCAGGCGACAACAATTTTTTCGGTGTAATGATTCTCACCGTTATTCCTTTGGCAGGCTACATACTTAGTCAAACGCAAAAAAAATTTCTTAAAATCGGTGTGTTGACGGTTATTTTCTTTATGGTTTTAGGGATTTTCAGCACCTTTTCGCGTGGTGCATTTGTTGGATTATCTATCTTTGCCATGTCGTTTTTGAAAAATGCCAAAAACAAAGTGCTTTGGGGCATTGTTTTAGCCATTATTGTCTACGCGCTTATGAATCTCATGCCAGATGCGTGGATGGACAGGATGAATACTGTCGAAAAGGCAGATAAAGATGATTCTTTTTTAACTCGAGTGGCGGCATGGAAAATGGCGACGCTGATTGCAATGGATCATATTTTAGGCGGTGGATTTAGTTGTGTTGAAAGTCAATTTACATGGGATGAATATAGCGCAAAGTTCTCTAAGTTAGATTTTATTCCCCCTCTTTTTCCGCCACTTCGTTTTCACGCAACACACAGTATTTATTTTCAAGTGTTAAGTGGTCATGGTTTTATGGGGTTATTCTTGTTTTCGATGATACTTTTAATGGCGTATTTTAAAACATCAAAAATTGCTTCCTCTAAAAATAGCTATCCCGACTGGGCAATGCAATTAGCGAAAATGATGAAATTGGCGTTGATTGTTTATTGTG
>JBASLW010000023.1:0-2661 GCA_049656545.1 Methylococcaceae bacterium | reverse complement strand
CATCAGGTGGAAGCGGTAAATCATTGACAATTTTGCCAAATTTAGGCGAGTTTGGGTCAACGTCGATAATGGCAATGCCTTCTTTGCGCGGCGTTTGATTTGGCTGACTTTCGTAATTGACCATTGCTAAAATTTCCGCAGAACTCGCAAGTGGTGCAAGTAGTAACAAACTACACAATGCGTTTGTTATTGTTTTTTTAATCATTGTCGTGGCTCGTGTGAAATTGAATGTAAAAAAGCGCGTTTGTTTCAAACGCGCTTTTCTATTTTTTTATTCTGCGGTACTTGCGTCAATCATGCCCGTCACACGCGAAATTTTTGTGACAGGGAAACCACCTTTTTCGCTGTGTTCACGCAAGGCTTCTTCATTTGGCGCGATTAACACGCAAAACACTTTGTCTTCAGTAACATAACTTTCAACCCAGTTAATTTTGGTGTCCATTTTTGCAGAAACGCCGCATGATGTTTGCGCGATACCTTGTAATTGTTCTGGCGTTAAAGAACCTGCATTTGGGATGTCACGTTCAACGATATATTTAGGCATTTGAAAATCCTCATTGTTATTAAAATTTAAGTGAACAGCTTGTTAAAACGCAATCCGCGATTACGCTTTAAAAAACTCATTCAATAATGTTTGTTTGCATTGAATTAACGGTGCGGTGGATTGTTCAATTTTCATCCGAAGTAATGCACCTTGCCACGAATTAACCCAAAAATCGGCGATTTCACGAGCCGTTTTGTCGTTACGAATTGAACCTTCTTTTTGAGCGCGACTAAAACCAATTTCCCACACATCACGGTAACGACTTAATGCTTTTTGCAACGCATCGCGGCAAATATCGCTGGTGTCGCCGATTTCGCCTGTTAGATTTCCTAAAAGACAACCGCCTTTAAACTCCGTTTTTTCTAATTCTGCAATCCCTTCGTTTAAATAGCGTTCCAATCCCGCAAACGCATTACCTTCTGATTCATTTAGATAGATTTCTAATTGAATTAAATACGGCTCGATGTAATGTCCAATAATTTCTGCGGCAAAATTTTCTTTGCTACCAAAATAATTATAAAAAGAACCTTTCGGAATTTGAACTGCATCGAGAATTTCTTGTAATCCCGTGCCGTGATAGCCTTGTTGCCTCAACAACGCTACGCCGTGATTCAATAAGTTTTCTCGATTGATGTCTTTTTGTTTAATTTTTTTCATGTGTTTATAATACGACCAGTTGTCTTAAAGTGTCAAGCAAAAAACTTCTAAAAATTAGATAGTGATCTAAATTTCACAACCGATTTATCACTATTATGTCATTTAAGTATCTGTATCAATGTGTGTAGAGGAAATGCTTAGTAAGCATAACGCAAAAACTTCTACTTTCTAATTGTTGTTAATCGGACAAAGCAATTGTCATTGAACAAAAAATAGATTTACAGTTTGAATCGTATTTTAATTCTAATTGGTTTTTTTCTGCGAAATGGGTTTATATCTAATATGAGTGCGGTGCGAATCCAGCCAGCCCTTTCAAATGCACGCAAAGATGGTACATTTGAATGCCATATTCGTGCGTATACACAGGAAAATCCTTGTTCGATCATGTTCCAAAATGATAAATTGGCTAGCAAACTAGCAACCCCTAGTCCGCGCATTTCAGGAAGTGTGATAATCTGAACAAGTTTCGCTTCTTTATCTACTAAAGGCCAAAAATTACGTTTCAAATAACGATCACCAAACCAATAAATACAAACACCAACAATACGCTCACCATAATAACAAGCATAACTATTTGAATTTAAACCCATGTATCCAATTTGCTCACGAATTAGTGAATCAGGACTTGATTCAATTGCTGAGACATCTACTGGTTTCACACTAAATCCTGTTTTGGATTGTATGTATGGCAACATATCTTGATCAGAACGCGAATAAATGTAGTAGATTGAATAATCACCACACAACATGCGAAATAACTTTTTCAAAAATTTTTTCATACTATTTTGTAAAACGTAAAAAATACTTGATTTTCGCTTTAATGCCTAGTTTTTCAAGAATAACGCCTAATTGTTTTGAAAACATGTTTACGAAGAAATTACTATAAATAATCAATTGATTTGGTAAAGTTTTTTTTACAAAAAAAACGTTTGCACATTGGCGTTGATGTGTTGCAAAAAGGCGTTTGTGTTCTGATTGCCCTTCGGTAAAATCAAAATATCTAAAGCAACCTTCGGCGAACAATTGTTCAATTGCAAGCCACTGTAAAACAGTGCCAACAGACATTTTCATATAGCTTGGATCGTATCCCAAATAGGCATAAATCAGAACGTTGTTTTGAACAGGGCAATAAAGATATGAAACAGGCTTATTATCGTCATCAAATAAAATATACGCTCGTACACACTGTTTACCTGCTAATACTTCAGCTTTGCAAATAAATTCCTCTGAATCTGGAATTCCAGCATCCAATAATCGTTCTTGATAAGTGAGTTTTGATACAGTACGAGCCAATTCAAAGAATTGTCGCATTTCATTTGGTAACGTGTAAGTTTTCCATGAAATACTGCCTCCACAATGTTCTGCATATTTCTTTATTTTGCGATTGATTGTAGATTTTGTCTTCGCAGAAAATTTTTTCTGATAATTTTCAAAAGAAAAACTAGTAAGGTCTATATAAC
>JBASLW010000022.1:0-20702 GCA_049656545.1 Methylococcaceae bacterium | reverse complement strand
GCGTTTGCAACGTGGTCACTATTTCGGAATTTTTTAGTAAATCGCTCATTTTCTTTTCTCATCATAAATAACCGTTAGTTTACGGTTTTGAAAATTTTACGTTTACACAGAATTATTTACAGTCTCGATAGGGATTTTTTAGCAGGTGCTTTGACGTAATCAGTGGGTTCTAAAACCACACTTTCAGCAACAGGCTTAAACTTGAACGAGAACGGCTTAGGTTGCTCAAAATTTTTCATTTTGGTGTTTGATACTGTGATAATGCTCCCATCATCTAACGCCCCACCTGCTTTTAAAACTTCATACTCGACATCCATTGCCGCTCTAATCGAGCTAGAACCGCGACTACGCCCGATTGATTCATTACCGCTATGATGCACAACCAAAACCGCAACGCCAATAGAGCGCAAATACAGGTCAATGTTTTGTAGAAATAGTGCAATATCCTTTGCACTGTTTTCATCACCTTTACCTAAATTTCGATGGAAAGTATCAACAAGCACTAATCCGATATTGCCAATTTGACTGATAGTATTTTGAATTGCTTTTGCGCTGTTCTCGTCAATAAATGCCGCTGGTACTGTCGTTATGTGAATGTTAGGTAATTCGGTGCAACCTTTGTCGATATGAATCGCCTTGATACGTTTTTGCAATCCGCTATGACCTTCACCACAAACATAAAGCACGCCCGTTTTCTTGGTAAATCTGCCATGATACGGAATGCCTGCCGCAATGCAGTAAGCCATATCCAACACCACAAAACTTTTGCCACCACCACTTGCACCGAATATCAAACCTAAATCTGACTGTTCGATTAAGCCGTCAATTAGCCAATTCGCCACATATTCATGCGCCATCATATCCGCTAATGAAATCGTGGGAACAGTTTGAACATTGGCTGCTTTAGGCTTATTTCGCACTTCGTCAGGTATCTTTTCACCTGTTAAAAATTCCGCGCCACCCACAACAGGAATAGCACGAAAAATGCCCTCACTGATTTCTTCGTAGGTGTGTGCAATGCCTGTTTCGTTGGTTAATAAACCTGCTCGATGTTTCGCTGTTTCAACTGTAAAACAATGTTCATAGGCTGGATGTTTAGTATTCATAAAATATCGTCCTTGCGGGTACAAGGCGGCATAAAACTACGGTACAATTACAACCGTATTCATTTTGTTCGATGCCACACAATAAGCCCCGCTTCTAAGTCGCATTAGTAGTGGGTTTTTTATTGCTCAGAATCTGACAATGTTTTCAAATACGCTTCGACATCAAACTCTTTTTGAGAATCTCTAAATTCGCGTATGTAAGCCTGAATATCTTGGATTTCTTGAATAACGCTATCAATCGCCAAATAAATTGAATTGTGATTTAACGTGTTCGCGCTCTCATCTTCAAATTGCGTCGCAAGCAAATCCAATACGCCAATAGCGCGACTGCTCATCAATTCAATTGAATCGGTTAAATTCGATGTTTTTGAAAACACGGTTGATGAGGCGTAACGATGTGTAAAATCTGGGTTAAGTTTGGTTACAGGACGGATTGCGTCTGTGATTTGATTAGTTTTCATAACGGATACCTTTGTTTAGAGGGGTAAAACCGTCACTGGATACCGCAAAGAATCTGGTGACAGCGTTGAATTGGTTTGCGGTATCGTACAAAGGAACGACCGACCGTAAAGGTCGCCAAAACAACGCCGTCATAATTGAATTAACTTGCTTCACAAATTTATGAAGTAAGTCTAAAAATGGCAGGCACAAAAAAACCGATTTAATTATCGGCGTGCTATCGCCTTTGTAATTCGAGCCGCAAAACCCGACCTCGATGTTTCGAGGTACTGTCATTTTCGTTGGTGTGGTGGGTTGTGTCAATGGGATTTTTGATACAATGCGCGAATGAATTACTTGATTGAAAAAACAGAATCTTTCGCTAAGTGGTACACCAACTTGCGCGACATCAAAGCCAAAGCCGCTATTTTTCGACGCATTGACCGCGCTGAAAATGGCAATCTTGGCGACATCAAATCGGTTGGATGTGGCGTATCTGAAATGCGAATTGATGTTGGCGCGGGTTATCGCGTTTATTTCACGTTGCGCGGCGGTGAATTGGTGATTTTGCTTGCGGGCGGTGATAAATCGACGCAACAAGCTGATATTGACCGTGCGATTAAACTGGCTAAGGAGGTTTAAATTATGACTGAAAAAGTTACCCCTGTTGATATGGTTTCGATGCTTGATAGCGACGAATTGATTCAAGAATATCTGTTGCAAGTCATTAAAGACGGTGACATTAACGAGTTGATTCGCGCTTTTGGTCATGTTGCCAAAGCCAAAGGAATGACTGAGGCTTTGCGCCATGAACTCGATGTTACGCATAGTTACGCCTAGGTTCGTTGGTGATTTACTAGGCATGACTTAGCCCTCCCGTTATCGCGCCATCATCTTTTAAACCATACAGCACTGGCTTTTTGTAATTCACACGTTTATTCAATAATTTGCTGTAACATTGGCATTTTGTTTCTTGAACAAGTTCCCGAATGAAATGATTGATTACCGTTACAATTCGGTCTTCTTGATAAGCAAATGTTGGCGTTGAATGTCCGTCGGCGTAATGAACATAGTGTTTTGTTGGTACTTCATACGCGGTCAATGCCTTTTCAAAAACTTCCTTACTCAAACCTTGCGAGTACATTTTTAAGGCGTTGGCGCGTGAAATAAATCCGCGTGGCACACCGTTTCGTAAATCAACGCTGATTTGCTCAATTTTCGCCTCAACGCGATTGACCTTGATTTCATTTGAGCTAATTCGTTTTTCAAATTCAACCGACAATTTAGCTTGCTCTAAGAACATTTCGGCGGGTGATAATGGTTTGGGTTGTGTTACTTGTTGCTCAAGTTCCGTCATCCTGTCATAAACTGCCGCCTGCACTTTGTAATTTTCTGACATGACCATCAAAGATGCTTCGCGTTTTGGCAATGCGTAGCAGGGTTTTTCACGGTTCATACTGTCTTTGTAGATGGCGTTAAATTTTACGGCATCTTTTTCACCTAAAACTTTGATGACTTTTTTCATAAAGTTATCGTGAGTTAAAACCGCCGCGCCTTCTTCTCTCATATCGTTAATGATTTTCACGATTTCAACAGATGACATGGTTTTGACTGGATTAGTTGTTTGTAAGTTCATAGCTGTTACTCCAAAAATTTGATTGTTTTGCGGTTGGATGTTTGATGATTGAGCGGTTCTCATTTCGCGCCACCTTCAACCCATGCCATAAATCTCTCGACGTGAATCACGACCTTTGAACCAATGCGTGAAATTGCCCCTGATTCGGTCAAGCCATTTTTATCCGCGTTGAAGATGTGGTGTCTAAGACCTGCTTCTGTAAAAACAGGTTCACGTTCTGCCATTTGTTTGATTGATGCGTATGTTGGTGTAGTCATTTTTTAATTCTCTATAAAGTTTTTTGATTCGCCGCTGTGTTTGTGGCTTGTGGTGAATCATAGAGAACTGAATTTTTTTGTGGGCTTAGTGGGGCTTAGTTGTTCTTAATTGTTCTTAGTTGTATGTTTTTTTGATTCTTAGTTGTATGTTTTTAGACATAAAAAAGCCCCGCCTTATTTCTAAAGCAGGGCTATGTGAGTTGTAAAAATTTAATCAGAGCGACTTTGTACGATTGATTTGATAATTCCAAGTACAGGCAAGCTAACCAACGCAATACTGACTTTGTAATCAGCATTAAGCCAAACAGATAAACCAGCCGCCACCATTGCAAGTACAGCAATACAAAAACCTAACCATTGCCCACGTTTGGTATCTTTTGCCATGACTTGCAACAGGGTGTTTTCGTAATCAATACGATGCCGTTGCTCATCTTCAATCATTTGCATTACTCGTTCTGCACCATTCGGTAGTGCTTGATTGTATTGTGCAAGCATTTCAGGCGGTGGCAAGGGGGGCTTTCCATGCGGCGGTAATCGTGCGCGTTGAGTTATCTTGTGGTTGCTTGGTTGTCATGTTGTTTCTCAAAAACAGATTTAAAATCACCACCCACGCGCATTACGTCTGAAAAAAGTCTGTCACTGTCAGAACCTTTTAACGTTGGATAACTTTTAGGTGCGTAAATTGAACTCAAACCTTTGATAAAATGCGGTATCCATGCAAAAGGTAAATCAAATCCTGAAACTAAGTCGCGCCTAAATTCTCGTGTTTCAATACTCATATTGCCCCCTGTGTTTTTTTTGATGACGTGTTATTTTCAGCGAATCGACTATTATATTTTCTTAAAAAAGCATCCTTTCCAAATTCCGCTGTTCCGCTATTCAATATAATGCCTCTTTTGTTATCAGCAATGCTTTTAATGAGGTCGCTTTTAAATTCACCTGCAACAATACGATTCCATGCGTTAATTGCCTTTAATTCGTCTAAATACTGAACGTTGTAATGTTTGGTTACTTCATAAACGAGCAATAAGCCTTCATTAGCATCACGCTCAATCGGATTTAGTTTTTTTCGTGGTTTAGTTAGAACCGACTGCTGTTCTAAATTATCTGCTGGTGGGTGGGTTGGCGGTTCTGGGTTGGCAAATGGAACGTCATTATCTGAAATAAGCTCTAATGCACTTGATAAACCGTCGCCGTTGTCCTTTATGTACTCTTTTTTGTCTTTGGTTATCTCTATTATTGAAGCGACCCCTGTCGCGTTTGTAAGCTCAAAAATAACATAGTCACCATCATCGTTTTTAAACATCAATTCATAAATGTTTGCGTGTCCAATTCTTTTGAATCTCTCGGTGTCTTCTGGTGACAAATAAAAAAAATCCCCTGTTGCACGGACAATTTCATTATCTTTGATTCCTGTACCAATTAGTCGCACTCGCCCGTAACTATCACAATAAACCTTAATCATGCCGCAGCCCCAAAAATCTTGCTATTCATCGAGGCAACAACATTGCTAACATGACCATCTGATAAATGCGCGTAACGCTTCACCATCGAAAGGGTTTTGTGTCCTAAGACTTCGGCAATTTCAGCGAGTGACGCGCCATTCATAGCCAAATAAGACGCGGTACTATGTCTTAGGTCGTGCCAGTGAAAATTATCGATTTCAGCTTTATTAAGCGCATTCAACCATGACTTTCTCAAATCAATAGGTTGTTGTGGTTTGGTGGGTGAAGGGAATAATAAGGATTTATCATTGAATTGTATGACGTTGCCGCGATATTCCTTTAATAACTCAAGGGCATGACCTGATAATGTAACTCTACGACGTTCGCCGTTTTTTGTTTCGTGCAATATCGCCACGCCGTTTTTTAAATCCACGTCACACCATTTCAGCCCCATTAGTTCAGCCTGCCGCATTCCTGTTGAAAGTGCCAAAACCACGCAAATATGAAGCATTTTGTTTGGCGATTCTTTGCAAGTGGCTAAGAGTTTGGCACGTTCATTATCATCAAGGAATCGAACCCGACCGCGTGATTCAACGGGCTTTTTGACTTTACGCATAGGCGTGTCATCAATCCACTGCCACTCATTAACCGCAATCGTGAAAGCATGCGACAACGCACTCATGTATCGAACCACCGTTGCAGGGCTTCGTTGTTTATGTCGTATGGTTTGACCTGCCAACAACTCATCACGGCATTCAACAATCAACGCAGGTGTAATATCAGCTAAAAGATATGCACCTAATCTATCGCGCCACCATTCAAGGTTTTGGCGTTGACGTTTTTCTGATTTTGGTTTTGTAGGGAAAACATCCTTTATGTATCGGTTAATCATTTCAGCGAACGTGTGTTTTTTTGCTTCAATGGTTTTGAAGTGACGACCTTCACGGATTGCTGATTCGGTATCTTGAATCCATTTACTCGCGTCTGTTTTGCGTTTGAATGTTGCGCTTTGTACTGGATAACCTTTTAAACGAATTTCAGCCGTAAATCGTTTCGTGCCGTCTTTGGCTAAACGTTCTTTGATTCGTGCCATGATTTGCCCTGTAATTTTTTGGTCAAGTAATGGCGCGTTTTGATATGATTGCGCCATCATTTTGACCGTCTAGGTTAATGAAAAACAGGCTTGTTTTGCGTTGGTAGCGCGGCAAGCCTTTTTTTCTGGTATTCAGTATAAATCCTTGTCCCATTTTTGTCCCATTTACTCACAAATAATGGCAACAAATAGCGATAACTGACAATAGGATTATTTTATTAACATGTTGAATTTACTAGGTTTATTTATTGTGGTTTGTTGTGACTTATCGCCATTTTTACAGTAAATTGGACTCATAATCGATTGGTCGTAGGTTCAAGTCCTACAGGGTCTACCAGTTATTTCAAGCCCTGCGGCGGTTTTCGTCAGCAGGGCTTTTTTGTGAGTGTAGCCAATTTGTACCCAGTTTTGAATTTCCTGCATAACCGCTAAGATGTTCACTCGACAAATGAGCATAACGCAACACCATTTTCAAATCAGACCAACCGCCTAATTCTTTCAAAACGTGTAGCGGTGTTCCGTTTTGAACGTGCCAGCTCGCCCAAGTGTGCCGCAAATCATGCCAACGAAAATTTTCAATTCCAGCACGGGCTAACGCTTTGCGCCATGCGTGATTATTCGCTCGTGTGACTGGTTCACCTTTGAAAGTGAAAACGTATTTTTCATGTTTGCCCATTTGTAAACGCAACACCGAAAGCGCATCGTCATTGAGCGGCACGGCAATTGCCTTTTTGCTTTTGGAATTTTCTGCATCAATCCAAGCACAACGCCGTTGCCTGTCGATTTGTGACCATTCCAAACTGGTGACGTTTGATTCTCGCAAACCTGTTGCCAATGAAAATTGCATCATTGCTTTTAAATGTTCAGGCAATTCGCTTAACAACGTCGCTGCTTCGCGTTGTGTCAGCCAACGAATTCGACTTGCCTTTTCTGGCAATAGTTTTATAGCTGGCACGAAATCCAGCCATTCCCACTCATTTTTTGCCGCATTCAACACAGCACGAATTAACGCTAAAATTCTGTTCACCGTGCCATTTGCCACGCCTGTTGCTGATTTTTCTTCCTTAATTTGCTCGATGGTTGCTTTATCAATTTCATCAAGCCATTTTCCGCGCAAATACTTATCCAAATAGGTGAAATTATCGCGATCGTTTTTTAACGTGCGTTTGTGCGTGTTTTCTTTTACCCATGGGCAACCACCCAAACCACGCACAAATTATAGCATTGCTACAATAAAAACACAAGCACAAAAACAGGCACAAACCCAACAACAGCGCGGCACGCAGGCACAAAAGCAAAACAAAAACACGAAAGCAAAACCACACACACCCAACCAAAACCAAAGGCACACCAACACGAAAGCCACGAGAAAAAAGACAGCAAACCAAACCACACTAATTGAAAGCTCTTGATTTAAACTTTCATTTCACGAAACCGCAGACGTGAGCGACAAAACGTCCAAAACAACAGGCGAAAAAAAGCCACGTTGTTTAGACGTGGCAGATTGGGTTAATTCAGCTTTTTATTCGAGGTGAAGCTCTCTATAAAATCAAGTCACTTAATTTATTGGCGTTTTGTAATTTTTCAAAATGAGTATAGCGAATGCCTTGCATAGAGCCTTTAGTTGCATTACCAAAATGAACGTGCTTTATTTCTTGCGGCTCACCTTTAAAATTCAATTTGTATTTACCGCTATCGCCGTAAGGCTCTATCGAATCAACAACCGCGTAATGCGTAATTGCCGAAATTGGTGCAGTTTGATAGGCGGCAATATATTTTATGCGTTCAAGCATTCCGCTACTTATTCGTATCGCATACCAACATTTTTCAGTTAAAAAAGATTCTTCAAAACCTTCTTTTTGAGCTGGGACGATAATGGTATCTTCGCCTTTGTACCAAGACGGTGGTTTATTTTTACTTTCTTTTTCAGGCACAACATCTGCGTTGACCTTGATTGCTTTTACAGGTTCAAACACACGCAAGCCAACTAGCGGAAGAATTTGCAACATTTCATTTAAAAAGCCTTGAATGTCGGCTTTTTCAGCTTCGCTCAATGACGGTTCTTGTGGTTCATTGCCATTATCTAAATGACAGCGTTTAATTTGTTTTGCCCGTTGAATTAGCTCATATTCCAACCAAGTGACGTGCGCTCGATTCAAGCCGTTACTGTTTGAAACAAAACAAACCGCCCAATCCCAAAATTGTTTTTGTTTAACGTGAGATTCCAACCTGCTTTTTAATCCGTCTGATTGACCGATGTAAATTCGAGGCAAATCGCTGTCGTTTTCTTGATAACCGACCAAAATATAAATTCCCGTGTTATTCATTTCGGTGCGTTGTTTGATGTCCTCCCATTTTGTGCGAGGAAATACAATGCCTGTTCCTGTCCAGTTCATTCTGTCAATGATGCGAATGCCTTCTGGGTCGCCGTCGGCAACAAAAATGCGAATTGTAAAAGGTGTACTCATAAATTGTCCTTGATTGTTATTTATTGTTATTTTTCGTGTGAGTATAACCAAAACAAGCAAAAAAAAGCCCCGCATTTCTGCGAGGCAAAGTGGGTGCAAGCTAGTTTTTAAATCGTGTCACAAAAATTTCAATCGGTTCTCTTTCCATTCCGCGCCATCAACAACGCCTGAATCATACTCATGTTTCCAGTCGTAAAAGAACGGCATAAATCCTGACGTTTCAAGCGTTGGCACGTTTTTAAAACTGGTGGGTGATAAATAAATCCATCCTGCACACAAACATAAGATGATGAATGCAACAACGTATTCTCCCGCGTTTCCCGTGCGTAATTTCCCGCCGAATAAATGAAACCGTGCGTCTGATGTTGGACTGAACGGCACGCCTGCAATGGTGAATGAATCAGCAATGACGTGTGAAAATCCACCGATTGAGAAACCTAAACCGATTTTGTGATAATCAGCAATCAACCAAAAGCACAGTATCGCCGCTATCCAGTACAAACAAACGTGTGTCACGCCGCGATGTTTCACTTTGATACCGCAGATTTTCAAAATGTACTCGATCCAATCGGGTGCAGTGGAACCGAGAACGGCGGCAGGTATCACAACGGGATTTATCACCGCTCCGAAACTCGCGCCGATGATGATGTGATTCTGCCATTTCATTTTTGTGCGTGTCTAAAGTCAGCTGGTGGAATTGGGTTTGCGTCTTGCCACAATCCTTTTTTCTTTTCCCGCGCCACTTGTTCAAGTTCGTTTAATGCTGCGCCGTCAACGTCTTTGGCGAATTGGTCATAAACCCATGCGTAACCGTCCTCGACCATCAAAGCGTTAATGTTTTCGTTTCCCATGATTACCGTGCCGATCATGCGCCCGTATTGATCTGTTCCTTCGTCATAAACCACAACGTGTTCACCTTTCACCACTTCGCGCAGCCAGTCGGCGGCTTCTTTGCCGTAAGGTTGTGCGGGTTTGCCATAGTGTGAAATTTCAGGCGCATCAATGCGTGACAATCGCACAATCACGTTTTTGTCTTTGGTTTTCACGGTGAGCGTGTCGCCGTCAGAAACTCGCGTGACGGTGCCTGTAATTGAGTGAATGGTGTAATAAGCGTTTGCGCTGTTTGTTGCAAATATCAAGGCGAGTAATGCTAAAAGTTTCATGGTGTTGTACTCCAAAGTGAAAATAAAAATCAGTAGATTTCGTTCAAGATAAAATTGTTCAATCGCTCAATGTCGTTATCAGTGCATTGATGAATCAGTGCTAAACGTGCGCCTTCAATTTGCGCGTTCGCGCTGTCGAGTTCGCCGCGTGTTGTGGCGACTTTCTCCATGTAACCGATTTGCTCATCTACCGCCACGATGCCGTCAGCTACACGCTTTTGGCTGCGTTTTTCGAGTGCCGCGTATAAATTCAACATTCGCTCTGTGCGGTGTTTGGTTGAAAGCGCGGTAAGCATTTGAGCAACTAAGCCTGCGGTTTTTTCTTTGCGGTCGATTGCTAATTTCTGTTCACGGTCAATTTCAACGCCTGAATACAGCGGCAACGATGCAACCACGCCTGCGTAATAATTCGCGCTGTCTACGGTTTGAATAGTTGCCGCGCCACTTGCTGGGCGGTAATTTGTACCAGCGGTGAGTTTGATTTCTAAATTCATGGCAGGCACGGGATAACACGCATTGATGGTGCGGGTAATCAAATCGGCATCAACGGTTTTGGCAGGATTTGGCGCGGGTTTAATGGCGTGAAAATCTAACTCTTCACCGCTGAAAGTTGGCACTTGAAACGGTGGCGGAATGTTGAGCGGTGGCGGTTCAACTTCGAGTATTTTTTCAGCATGAACGTTGAACGCTACGGCAAAAAGCAACGCGGTTTTAGTCTTGTTTTGAAGCACGGCGACCTCCTTTCATAATTTCAAATGCACCGATAGCCATAGCAAGCTCTGGTGCGCCTGCAAGCATGGCAAGCAATACAAAAAACCACGCTAAAACGTGCGTTGCGTCATAAGCCACGTCAGAAGTCAGGCGAATAATTTGCGGTTTCGTTTCAAGAAACTGTTTTCTAATCGACGGGCTAATACGGTTTTCGTCACTCGCTGCAATGACTACGCGATAAGCACGGTCAATGCACTGTTTGGCAATCATCAATTTTCTGCCCGTGAGTTTGTGTGCATCATCGACAAACAACACGGCACGGGTGGCGCGTAAATACTTGGCAATCACTTCGGCGCGTTTCCACGCGGGAATTTTCAAAAACGGTTGCTCTGGATTGTTTTCGTTCCACCACTTTTCCATGCCTGCGTGATCCACCCATTTTGAAAGTGGCGCGTTGCCGCAAATGAAAACAGCGGGCGGATATTCCCACTCGTCCAACGATTCGCCTTGTTTTAACACTGGTCGATTTGTCGCCAATTTATTGTTTGTGAATGCGTAAGGCTTGATTTGGTCATGCCAAATTTCGTGTGAATGCTCAAATAATCTAGTGATAGCGCGGGTTTTTCCACTGTGGTGATTTCCCGTGATAAGCAAATTTGTTTTCTTGCTGATAATCTGGTTTTCAATGGTGCGTCCTCCGTAGTTTGTTTTTGTGTGCAGTTCAGGTTGTGAGCGGTTATTTCGCTTTATTCGGACAAATTTCATTCCTTTTTGCTCGCTGGTTTTTCGATTTGCCTGTGTGGCGGTGGGTTTTATTTGGTGCTTTTAGGTCGGCAAAATTTCTGGTTTCGGTATGCCGCTTTCGTGCAAAATCGCCTCCAGTCGGTGTGCCAATATCACGAACAACTGTTCAGCATCCGTCGCTACGCCTATTGGATCACGTTGTAAGCCACTGCGTAACGCCCATTTCAACCATTCACTGGTCGTGTTGGAATTCAGCAGGTTCTCAATGTGAAAATCTACGTTTTCAAGTTGGGTGGTTGGGTTTAAATCACTCATTTTTTAAAGTCCTCGAGGTTGTAATAATTCGTGATGCCGCCGTAAATGTTGGCGCGTGTTTCAACGGATTTAATGCTGTGTTTAAGAATCAAGCCGCGAATTTGATTGCGGCTTTTTCGCAGTGTTTTTGCCAGTTCACACACTCTCAACAATTGCATTCGCGCCACCTCGCAATAATTTTTTCATTTCCAAAATTGCCGCTTTTCTGATTTCAGGATTTGCCGCTGGTCGTGGCAATTTCAAAATCGCTTCTTGTTCTTTGCAACGTGCGTTAAACGCTTTTTGTTCAGCCGTTAAACCGTCGTCGCAATAACTCAAAAATTGCGGCAAACGTGGCACATACGGACTGCCTGAACGTTTGCATTGCTCAATCCCTCGCGCCAATTCGCCAAGCGTCAAGCGTTCAATTTCGACAACCCATGAATTATTGGGTTCGTCGCCGTATTCGTTGAACCATTGTGAGCCGTAAATTTCACCCATGATTTGCCACAATTTCAGCGATTGCTCACAAGTGCGTTGCGGTGCTGTCGATGACGTTTGCACCGTTGCAAGCGTTGGCACGTTCACCGAGTTGTTTGGCTCGCTGTGCTGCGGTAAGTTTTTTGTTATTTGGGTAATGTGTTGCATAATTTGCCCTCGTGGATTTTTCTGTTTTGGAAATTTCACAATCAAGCCGCGAAGCTCCCCCGAGATGCGCGGCTTTTTTGTGTTCGTCGAATTGCGCTTTTAGACCGTCACGTTTGGGTTTGGTGTAAATCGTCAAAAACTTCTCAACCGATACCGCTGCAAAATGCCAATAATCGTGATTCTTTGCCCAGTCGTAGCATTCGCGTTGTTCAAAATTTAAAATTTCTGCGCTTTCGTTAGTAATAATAGTTATAGGTTTAATTACTGGTTTGTAGCCAGATTCTGACCCACCCTCAGGCAGATTTTGACCTACCCCCTCGAATTCTGACCCACCCGCCGTAATGTTTAACGTGTACTGATTTGGCAGGTTCACGCCGTCTTTGGTTTTGCGAATGATGTGCAAATACCCCGCTTGTTCGAGGGCTTTAATTTGCACCTTCAAACTCGATACGCTCATGCAACATTCTTGCGCCAGCCTTGAATGTGACGGGTTGCATTGTCCCGTGTGACCATTTGCGTGATTAGCAAGCATCAGCAACACCAGTTTTTGCGCGGCGTTTTTGCACGGTTGCAACGCCGCCCACGTCATGGCTTGAAAGCTCATTTTTGCACTCTCACGCGCTTGGCATTTCGTACCAGAAAAACGTCATTTGATAATTTTGCCGCGTCGATTTTAAAAGCGGCTTCGATGTCTAACGATTTAGCAACCGAAATCGGACGTTCCCCGCGTAACCATTGACCTACCAGCCCCAGTGATACGCCTGCTTTTTTGGCGAGTTCGGTTTGTGTCACGTTGGTTTCATTGATTAAGGCGCGTAATTCGCTCGCGCTGTCTTGTTTTTTAATCATGGTTTTTACTCCTGTTTTGCAGTGTGAATTATAGCATTGCAATAAATAAAACTACATAGCATTGCAACAATAAATCTATAGCATTGCAGCGCAAAACTTCTATAGCTTTGCTGTTGCTACACGGTTAAAATATGGCTATCTTTTTAGCCTCGTATAACTATTTTTTTGAGGTAAATATCATGGCTACGAAACGTAGAGAATTAACCGCTGCTGAACTCGATGCGGCGAAAAAATTGCAACACATTTGGAATACAAAAAAAGACGAATTGCATTTAACGCAAGGCAAAGTCGCGCAGACTTGCGGCTGGAGTAATGAATCGGCTTTTGGTGCGTATTTACACGCTCGTGTGCCACTCAATACAGAGGCGGTTTTGCGTTTGGCAAAAATTTTGAAGGTTCACCCGACTGAAATCATGCCAGAAATTGCTGAGTTGTTGCCCTCGACAAATCTAGAAGAAAAACGAGAGATTTTTCCAAAAGAGGATTTGGAATTGTTGCGAATAATGAATCGTGTCACAGCGGAACAAAAAAACGATGCAAGACGGACTCTCGAGGAGTTTGCTGAGAAGAATCAAATAATTTTTGATGAGCTAGTTGCTCGGCAAAATTTACCGCGCAAAGTTGCTTGAAAAATCCCGCTGTGAAAAATGGCGGGATTTTCTGAATTCAAGTACCAATTTAAAAAATTGCAATATGACAAAATCAAAAGAAATTCAACATATTTCAGAAAAGAAAAGTGAAACTGCTTTAGCGTTACATAATGCTAGTGGTTTGTTGCGAATTACCAGCAAGATTTTGTCTAACAAAAATTTAACCGCAAATGAAGTTGAATGGTTAAACGAGCTTATGGCTTGGGCTGATAAAAACAAAATCCCAGAAGATAAATTGCCCCGCGATAAAAAAGTTCTATTAAACTTAGATGTGCTAGAACTAGACGATTTATCACTCGTGGAAATATCAGAATATATTGGCAATTTAACTAATTTAAAAGAGTTACATTTAACGAAAAATAAAATTTCTCGGCTTCCTGAATCTATCGGTAATTTAACTAATCTCACAGGCTTAAATCTACGCGAAAATGAATTAGCTCAACTTCCTAAATCTATTAGTAATCTTATCAACTTAACTAAGTTAGGATTAGGATCTAATAAGTTTGTAAAAATACCAGAAAGTATTTTTGATTTAACAAATTTGACAGAACTATATTTGTCTAAAAATAATCTAAAGGTTATTCCCGAATCAATTGGTAATCTTACTCAATTAACGAAATTAAGATTAGATTCAAATAAACTAACCAATTTACCATCAACTATTTGTAATCTTTCCAATTTGGAAAACTTGAATTTGAGACAAAATAAATTCACAGCTATTCCAGAAGAAATATGCAGTCTCAAAAAATTAGTTCGATTATCTTTAGCTGAAAATAAAATAAATCAAATTCCAGACGCGATTGGTAATCTTATCAATCTGACAGAGTTATATTTACACGAAAATAAAATCACTCAATTTCATGAATCGCTGAGTAATCTTACGAATTTGACAAAGCTAATTTTATGGAAAAATCAACTGTCAGTCATTCCAGAATCGATTGGCAAACTTAAAAAATTAACTTTTTTGGATTTGAACGAGAACAAACTTATTAAAATTCCAGCATCACTTGGTAATTTAACAGATTTAACAGTGCTACTTTTGTCGGAAAATAAACTTTCAGAACTACCTAAAACGATTGGTAATTTAACAAATTTAACAAAGCTATATTTGTCTGCAAATAAAATTTCAAAACTACCTGAATCAATTGGTGATTTAACCAATTTAACTAAGTTGTCTCTATATTCAAACAAGCTAATTATAATTCCAGAATCAATTGGCAATTTGACTAATTTGACAGTGCTGAATTTACGAAAAAATCAATTAACTCAAATTCCTAAATCAATTGCTAATTTAACCAATTTGGTCAAGTTAGGACTAGGTGAAAATAAATTCACACAACTCCCAGAATCGATTTCTAATCTGAGTAATTTAATAGAACTATATTTGTTCAGTAATAAATTGACTGAAATTCCAACATCAATCGGTAATCTTGTTAATTTGCAAGTCTTAGATATATGGGATAACGAACTAATGGAACTTCCTGAATCAATTAGCGGTTTGACCAAGTTAACAGAGTTGGATTTTCGCAATAATTACATTGAATCCTTACCGCCAGAGTTAGAACATCTCCGCAGCATTGTTAAATTTAATGATTGATTTCGCTATGCAAAATGAAATTCTAAAACGTTTCGATATTATCAAAAACGCAATAGCGATTGGTGAAGTTGAGTTAATTGAACTTCAAGTGAAAAAACTTGAATCGATGTTGCTTGATGAAAAAGCTCAACATATTTTCATGTTAATTCAAACAAAAAAGTTCCAAGATGTCATTGAACTAATTGATCAATATCGACATGAAGGTAATCGTTTAGCCGTGTACGAAGACCCACAAATTCAAGGGTTAAAATTGGAACTAAAAATTTTAAATAATCGCTTTGTTGAATTAACTGAAATTGAAGCCGAAATTGATCGAACAATTAACGAATTCAACACAGAATATATGCGTCGATTAGGTGATTTAATTGATGAAATTCTTAGAATTCAGATTGCACTGTGTAATGATGAAGAGGATAAGCAAGAAGCGGAACGTGATTATGAAGAATTTGGACGTAATTATCAGCATCAAATGGATGACGCTGTTCAATACTTAACCGCAGATGAAAAACAGCAACTCAAAACCGCATTTCGTCAAGCCAGTCGCTTGTGTCATCCCGATAAATTGAGTGATGGATTTAAAGAACGAGGTGAAGCCTATTTCAAAAAATTGATTAACGCCTATCATCGTCAAGATTTACATCAAGTAGAAGCAATTTTGCACGAATTACAAACAGGAACAAAATCAAAAAAAATACCTGAGGAATTTTAAGATAAACAATACCTGCAAAATAAAATTGAATCTTTGAATAAAAAAATAGCTCATTTAGAAGCCGAAATTACAAACATTAAAAACGGCGAAACTTACCAGTTAATTCAACAAATCACAGATTTTGAAATTTATTTTTCTGATTTGAAAAAAGAACTCAAAGCAGAGTTGAAAACATTAAAATCAGAATTAACACTAAAGCGAAAAAAGACAACTTTATGATTGAAAATAAAAATCTTAAAAATTTATTTTGGTATGGAGTTGGTTTTGCATCCACTATTCTGATTTTTGTATTTGGTTTGTACTTTTATAAATTTCATGCACCATTGAGTAATGATGCTGACAAATGGGGTGTATTTGGTGATTTTGTTGGAGGAACATTGAATCCGCTATTAAGTTTTTTTGGATTTATTGCATTGTTATACACAGTCATTATCCAGCGTGCAGCATTAGAAAGTAACGACAAAATACAAGCTAAACAGCAATTTGAAAGTACGTTTTTTGCGCTTTTGAATGTTCAGAATCAAATTTTAAAAGATTCAGAATCAAATTTATCTGAATTAGGAGCTGTGTTATTTAGCAAAGATGAATTTCTTAAAATGCGTGATGACGAAGAAAATAACGAATCATGCAAGGAAAGTAATTTTTTTAAATTATGTGTAGCAAAGCAACGTATGGAAGAAAGACCGCATTTGTGGGGACAGTATTTTTTTGTTTTATACGAACTATTGAAATTTGTTGCCGTTAATTCACCTGACAGCAAAATAGACACAAATTCCAGTGCTGAAGAACTTGAAAAAAATGAAGTTGGTTTGAACGAAAAAACGTATGCCGACATCATACGAGCATCTATCCCAAACGATGTTTTATATTTGTTGGCTATAGTCTGTTATTGCGGACATGATGCGAACGACATTTATCGGAAATACAAACTGCTAATTGAACGTTATGCTCTTTTTAAACATATTGAATTAGGTTTAAGTAAGAACAAAGCTGATTTGGCTATTTTGGCAGAAATTTTGAATTTTTACGATAAAAAGGCGTTTGGAGAGGTCAATTTGGCATGAAAATAAACAAATTAGAACTTTTTAATTTTCGTTGCTTTGAGCGTTATTCATTGAAATTCGCCGAGCGTTTTACCTTATTGATTGGTGATAACGGCAGTGGTAAGACCGCAATTTTAGATGCACTTACTATTTCAATTAGTGCTTTTTTGTTGGGAATTGATGAAATCAAACCTACCGATAAACGTACCATGACGGTTGATGATATACGCTACAAAGAACTCAGAATGGGACAGTCGCCCGTCAAAGAACTGGCTGTTATGCAATCAATTATTCATGCAAAAGGCATAATCAATAATCAAAATATCGATTGGACAATATCTGATCATCTCGGAAAAAACAGCATAGAAAAAGTGAGTGATTTGGTTAAATCATTAACGGATGAAAAAACAAATCAAAACACGTTATTTCCTGTGATTGCGTATTACGGAACAGGGCGATTATGGATAAAAACAGATAGCGAAATTGACACATTGCCTCCCAGTTCACGCTTGCGAGGTTATGAAAGATGTTTAAACACCGCCTCTAATTTAGAGCAATTATTTCGTTGGTTTAAGACGCAAGAATTAGCAGCATTGCAAAAAAATGAACGCCGTCATGTTTTAGAAGCCGTGCGTGAAGCGATTGTTAGCATGATTCCCGACGCGCAAAAAGTTTTTTGGGATATAGATTTAGATGAATTGGTTGCAGTGGTAACAATTCGAGGGAAATCACAAACGCTGCCTTTTCGTTTATTAAGCGACGGTTATCGCAACATGATTGGCATGACAGCCGATATTGCTTACCGCATGGCGACGTTAAACCCACAATTAGAAACCAACGTGATTAAACAAACCGAAGGGATTGTGTTAATTGACGAAATTGATTTGCACCTGCACCCAAATTGGCAAGGCGTGGTGGTTGAACGATTGTTAAATACCTTTCCGAAAGTGCAATTTGTCGCTAGCAGTCACTCACCGTTTATTATTCAATCGCTTTATCATCGAAAAGATTGCTTGCTGTGGGATTTAGAAAAAAATCAGGCATTGGAAATTACCAGCAAAAGCATTGAAGACATCGCTGAAGACCAGCAAGGCGTAGAAATTCCGCAACAAAGCCGCCGATTTATCGCAATGGAAAAAGCTGCTGAAGATTAATACCGCGTTTTAAAACAAATTCCGCCTGCGAGCGAAGACGAAAAACAACAATTAAAACGACGATTAGATGAATTATTGTTGCCGTTTAGTGATGATCCCGCGTTTCAAGCCTTTTTAAAAATGGAACGTTTAGCGGCTGGAGCTTAATTGATGCGACCTGTTGAACGTGGTGATGAGCCAGTTGATGAAAACGGTAATGCCTTAGAATTCAAAGAATACGGCGATGCGCGAGAGTATTTAATCGAGCGACTGGGTGATTATTGTTCCTATTGTGAAATGCAATTTTCAACGCCTGCTGTTGAGCATATTCAACCAAAAAGTTTAGAGCCAGCACTGGAAAAAGACTGGAGCAATTTTTTGTTAGCCTGTCCATCGTGTAACAGCAACAAAGGTAACAAACTGATTAACGTGGGTAATTTTCACGAGTATTTTTGGGCAGATTGTGACAATACTTTTCGTGCGTTTCGATATGAAAAAGACCGTGCGCCGCAAGTGGATTTAACGCTAGACGCAAAAAATCAGCAAATTGCTCAAAATACGCTTGAATTGACTGGCTTAGATCGTGAACCAACGCACAAAAAATTAACAGAAAAAGATAGACGTTGGATAAAGCGTAACGAGGCATGGGCGATAGCCGAGCGAGCAAAATTCAATTTATCGCATATTCCTGTTGACGAAATGCGCGAGCAAATCATTGATACTGCGACCAGTACAGGTTTTTGGTCTGTTTGGATGACGGTTTTTGCAAATGATGTAGAAATGCGCCAGCGTTTTATTACGGCTTTTCGTGGCACGAGTTCAAATTGTTTTGATGCGACAACACAAGCCGTTCCTAGAAATGGTGGGCAAATTTGAAGTGTAGCCAATTTGTCACTCGGTTGGATTATTAGCGGCGTTGGGTGTTGATGTAGTGCAGTAGGTTTTGATTGGGCGAGAATCGCAACATATTGATTTTGTTAGTTTCGTGTAATGAGTTGCCTACTCATAATCGATTGGTCGTAGGTTCAAGTCCTACAGGGTCTACCATACAAATCAAGCCCTGCGACGGTTTTCGTCAGCAGGGCTTTTTTGTGCCTGTGACCAATTTGTGACCATTCCAACATTATTTGCATAACCTGCTAAATGCTGTTGTGACAAATGTGCATAACGTCTAACCATTTCAGCACTATTCCAACCACCTAATTCTTGCAGTGCGTGCAAGAGCGATTGCCCATTTTGTAGATTCAAAACACATCACGCCACCTCAAACAAATCAATCGTTTTATCGCAACGGTCGTATTCCACGCAGTTATCTTTATAAAGCCACTCAATCACGTCTTCAATCAAATCAACCGCAAACGTCAAACCGAAACGTTCAAAAACTTGGTTACGGATTTCTTCCGCCGTGAAATCAAAGTCTTGATTAAAGATTACGTCCGCAATCAAAGAGCGTTCTTTTTTGGAAAGTGTTGCCATAAATCACCCGTTCACTTCTGAAAGCATTGCAGGAGATTGAACCCAGTCGAACAGCTGGTAAGCATCATGAATTGAACCGAAAAAATCTTGTGTAATTTCTCGCGCTTTTTCGATAGTTGAAGCATCAACACGGATGGGTTGTTGTGCTGGGTGAATTTGAACTGCGAATTTTTTCATTGCGATTCCCCGATTAAAAACGAAAAGCCCCAGCGCAACGTCGTTGTCTTGATTGTGATAAATATGCGCTGGGTGTTTTACGCCTGCAAGTTTGCAAGTCGGGGCAGATAATAACTTAAAATTATTCTTTATCAACTTATTTTTAAGTTAAATAAAATATAAAATAAGATTTGAATTATTAAATAAAATAAAAAAGCCCGTAACAATCAAATTGTTACGGGCTTTTTTAAGTTTTAATTTTTTGAATGTCGTTTTATGCGTATTGGTGGTTGTTACCGCCATTGCATTTCAAATACATCGTGTGAACGAAATTGCTTAACGTAATCTCATCTACAGGTTCAATGCTTCCAGTTAGCAAACCACAAGCCTCGATAATTGTTTTCAACTTTCTGTCAGTCAGTTTTTCCTTGAATACGCTTATTTGTTCTGGCAGTTCAACATCCTGATGTGGCGAACCTTCACCGCATTCCAACCACAACGGATTGCACTTTAGGTATTTTGCAAATTGCGCGATGTGAAAGCATTTCTTTGTTCTACCAACGGATAAATTGCTAACAATCTGTGGATCAATACCGACCTTGTTCGCCAATTCCGTTTGATTCATATCCGCATTTGATAACGCATAATTAAGTCGTTCTGCAAATGTTTTCATGGCTTATCCCCTTATAAAAAACTATTCCAATCAAATAGTACGGATTTTTAAGTTAAAGTCATTAGTTATTTTTAAGTTGTTTAAACTATTTTTTAAGGTTAAATTTTAGACATGAAACTAATTGAATTTTTTTTGAAACATCCATCTGTTGAAAACAATCAACGCCGTGCGGCATCAATGCTAGGCGTAAGACAATCAGATGTTAGTTATTGGTTGATTCGTGGAAAAACGGAACGAGCTGATATTCCAGCATATTTAATCCCCTCACTGACTTCAACGATTTAATGCGCGTCGAATCCCTTGCCACGGTGCGTTTTCAAGTCGAACAAGCGATTTCCGTGAAGGGGTGGCGTGTTCAAGGTGGGGCGCGTCATAGTGAGGGGGCGGGGGAAAGTGACGGTTTCGCCACATTG
>JBASLW010000021.1:0-6046 GCA_049656545.1 Methylococcaceae bacterium | reverse complement strand
AGCAGGTGGTTATACGAGCCTTTCAAATGGAATTCAAAGAGGTATCGGTATTCCAACGGGTGATAGATTAGAAATTGACGGCGCAGCACCTTATTGGCGCATGGCATTACAAAAAGATTGGAAAGGTCACTTTTTCGCCGTTGGTCATTACGGCATGATGGCAAATGTATTTCCAGAGCGCAATCGTAGCGCAGGTTCTGATCGTTATACAGACATTGCTTTTGATGCAACGTATCAATACATGGCAAATCCAAAACATATTTTTGAAGTCAAAACGACTTACATTTATGAAGATCAAAAATTATCTGCATGGAATGTGAACAATGGTTTGAATCCGAATGCAAAGTCATATTTAAATACGTTTAAATTCAATACCTCTTACACATTTGACCAAACTTACGGCATTACGTTTGGTTATAACAATGTGAAAGGCTCAAATGTTTCGACATTGGAAACAGCTGATGACGGCACAACATTTTATAGTTTTGGTAGACCAAACAGTGATTATTACACCGCTGAATTAGTTTATGTGCCATTCGGTAAAAGCGATTCAATGCTTGCGCCTTGGGTTAATTTGCGTACCAGTTTGCAATACATTGGTTTTGCAAAAGTAAATGGCGTGACGCAACAAAGTTCAGACAACAACACGTTTATGTTGAACGGAATGTTGGCATTCTAATTTTAGATTGACGTTAATTTTTCAAGGCGTTCAAAAGTAAAATTTTGAATGCCTTTATTTTTAGGAAAGGTTATGGCTGACAATACTTACACACGATTTAAAGATATTTCGATTAGTGAACGGATTTTGAACACCGTGTTTTTGCTCACAATTGGGCTGGGATATTTAGCCGCACTGGCGAATATGTATTACACACATCAAGGGTTAGATGGCAAAGCAGGACTTTCCGTTGAAGACGTTGTAATTAGTTATTATGGTTCAGCAAATCAAACTCGTTTAGGAACAGCCGTAAAAGGCATCATGGCATCGAATCTAAAAATAAAAAGCGACCAAGATGTGATTTTACGTTGGATTCACAGCGGGGCGAGCGAATCAGGTTACGAAGAAAACATTGCGCCAATTTTGAATCGTGATTGCATCATGTGTCACACGCCAGCTATCAATCCTTCATTGCCAAATTTGACAAATTACGAAGGCGTTTCCGAAGTAGCAAAACCTGGTGGTGCGACAATTCCAACGTTAATTCGTGTTTCTCATATTCATTTATTTGGGATTGCGTTCATCTTATTTTTTATCGGCAAAATCTTTTTGTTGTGCGACATCAATGTTTATGTGAAACGTGTGGCGATGGTGGTTCCTTTCGCCGCGATGTTGCTTGATGTTGTATCGTGGTTTATCACTAAAACGATTCCTGAATTTGCGTATGTTGTCATTGCAAGTGGTGCGTTGATGGGAATTTCTATGGGTATGCAGATTTTATTAAGCATTTACCAAATGTGGATGCCTAAATTGCAGGATAATCGTTAGGTTTTTCAAATGAATAAAGAAGGCTATTACTTAACTAAATTTGAATGTTTTTTAGTCCTAGTCATTTTAATTTTCATTGATATAGGACCTATTCCCGTTACAGCTTTTTTTCTAATATGGATTTTGTTTAAAAGACCAAAATGGTTTAAAGAGCTTGTTGATCACATTTATTTGAGCAAACATTTTTGAAATGAAAATTTAATATGTCGCCTATTTTTTACAACCTCGCAAAATTACGCGGTCTTGCATTTCTAGGACTATTATTTCTAGCACTAGGTATTTTAGCGGGTATGATTTGGCGAACGCATCATCATTTTAATAATGCTATTTCCTATGTAAATTATTCTCATCGTATTCAAAATGTCTCTGTCGATTTTCAACAAGCGGTTATTCAAAGATTGTCTGATAAAACCGCTAATCCTGCCCCACAACTTTTAGAAACGTTACTCGCCGAAATTGATGGTTTGATGTCTGACCGTAATTATCTTTCAAATGGCACGCGAGAACATCTTGAAAATGTCCGTTTATTGTTATCTCAAAGTCAAAACCTTGATAAAGAACAACAGCAACAAAATTTGATTCTAGTTCTCAAATCAATGAGTGAAATTTTAAATAATGAAACCATGCAACGTGAACAAATGCTAGAAGACATTAACATGGATACCGAGTCTGAGTTATATGTTGCATTGTTAATGTTCGGCACAATTTTTACAGGAGCAATTTTATTTTTAAAACGGCGAATTTTGCATCCGTTAAATGATTTACGTCAGTTACTTGAACGCATCACTAACGAAAATTACACGCCAATTACCACAAAACATATTGATTCATTATTGCTGCCTGTTTTTCATAGTTATAACGAATTGGTTAAACATTTAGGTGAACTCGAAGAAACGAAACGAGAATACGCGCAATCCTTAAAACGCGAAGTACGTCTTGCAACGCAAGCACTGCTCGAACAACAACAAAATTTAGCGCGTGCAGAAAGACTAGCAGCGGTAGGTGAAGTTTCTGCCGAACTTGCCCATGAAATTCGTAATCCACTCGCTGGAATTCAAATGGCATTTTCAAATCTGCGCCGTGAAATTGAAGACGAAGACCAACAAGAACGGCTTGTGTTAATTGACAGTGAATTAAAACGGTTGGCACGATTACTCAAT
Source organism: Methylococcaceae bacterium (assembly GCA_049656545.1). GTDB lineage: Bacteria > Pseudomonadota > Gammaproteobacteria > Methylococcales > Methylomonadaceae > UBA10906. The sequence goes on along the minus strand of JBASLW010000021.1, from coordinate 3,400 downwards.
GAAATGCTAGGCGCAAGCAAACATAATCCCGAAACACCAAGCAAATTTGATTTAACTGTTTTGATTGCCGACTTGGTGACATTGGTGCGTTATCAAATTCCTGAAAATATCGAGTTGAATTTTGAAACCTCGAAAAATTTGCAAGTTTATTTGCCTGAAAGCAGCTTGAGGCAAGCGTTGCTCAATTTAATTTTAAATTCTGCACAAGCCTTAGATGGTAAATCGGGAGAAGTTTTAATTTCAGCCCAAAAAACCACAGACGGTTTGCAAATTCAAGTGCGTGATAATGGACATGGTTTCGCGCAAGAATGGCTAGATTACGGAATTCGACCGTTTCGCACTAGCCGTGAAAATGGTACAGGTTTAGGTCTGTCTATGGTGCAGAGGTTTGTGAAAAATAATCACGGCGTTTTGAAGTTAAGCAATGATAATGGTGCAGTTGTTAGCGCGATTTTTCCGAACTTGAAGGATTAAAAATGATTCAAACCTTGTTAATTATTGAAGATGAAAAATTATTAGGCTCAGAGCTTTCGCGCCATTATCGAAAAATGGGCTGGGAAATTGTTTTAGTATCAACGCTCAAAGAAGCAAGGGAATTGCTTCTTTCCAAAACCATCGACCCACTATTGATTTTGTCAGATATGAATTTACCCGATGGCAACGCACTTGACTTTATGGAGTCGATCAAAAAATACGTTGGTAGTACGGAATGGTTATTTTTAACAGGGTTTGGCAATGTGCCTGATTCGGTTCGCGCATTACGTTTAGGTGCTTATGATTTTTTAGAAAAACCGTGTGATTTAGACCGTTTAGATTTAGTGATTGCCAGCGCATCTCGCAGTGCGTCAATGTCACGGCGAGTCATGCAGCAATCGTTGCAAGAACATCGTCGATATTTTCCCGATGCGTTTGTAGGTCATAGCGAAAAAGCGCAACAAATTAGAAACCTTTTAATCAAACTTACAAACGTGCCATTTAGCGCGTTAATCATCGGTGGCGAAACGGGAACGGGCAAAGGTTTGATTGCAAAGATTTTGCATTATGGCGGTTCACGCGCTACACAACCAATGATTGAAGTTAATTGTGCCGCGTTGCCACGCGAATTACTTGAATCAGAACTTTTCGGACACGAAGCAGGTGCATTTACAGGCGCGACAGGTCGTCATCGTGGTCTACTTGAACAAGCTGACGGCGGCACGCTTTTTATGGATGAGTTAGGCGAAATGCCGCTGGAGTTGCAAGCGAAATTGTTAAAAGTGATTGAAGACCAAAAAGTGCGTCGTTTAGGCAGTGAAAAAGAAATCAATGTCGATGTGCAAATTATCGCGGCAAGTAATCGTGATTTAGAAATGATGGCAAAAGAAGGAACGTTTCGCCCCGATTTATATCATCGTTTAAACGTGTTTCGCGTAAATTTACCGCCGTTGCGTGAAATGGTTGAAGATTTAGATGAACTCGTGCCGCTATTTGTTGCTGAATACAATGCAAAAGCAGGGCAACAAGTTAAACAAATTTCTCCTGATGTTTGGAAAAAACTCAAAAATCACGATTGGCGTGGCAATGTGCGTGAATTGCGTAATGTCATTGAACGGTGTGTTTTATTTGCGGATAACAATGAATTTCCTGAGCAATGGTTGCAATTAGGAACAAATCAAAAAATAAGTATTGATAACAATCAGATTCATTTGCCGCTTGATGGTTCGATGGCTTTAGATGATATGGATAAGTTTATTATTGAAACCGCGCTTGAGCGTTCAGGACAAAATTTAGCCGCTGCTGCAAGAATGCTTGGAACAACACGCGAAACTTTGCGTTATCGAGTGCGAAAGTATCTTGGGTGAGTTTAAACAAACGACACAAAAGATACCGTGTTAAAAGTCAAGAAATATGAGCATAATTTTCCTGATAAGATTGACGTGTTTTAAGAACACCAAAGCACAACTGTACTAATTTTCTCATTGCAGCACATAACGCAGAACGTTTGGATTTACCACGTTCTAACAATCGAAGATATAACGCTTTTATGTGTGAATTGTAACGAGTAGCCGTAATCGCCGCCATGAAAAGAATAGCTCTAATGTGTGGTGGTCCTGCTTTTGAAATATGAGTTCGTGCTGAAATTGATGAACCCGATTGACGCTGAACTGGTACTAAACCAAGATATGCAGTCAGTTTTTCAGAGGTATCAAAATAATGATTATGAATAACAGCTAACAGATGATTACTGACTTGTGGACCGACAGCAGGAATGCTTTGAAGCAATTCTAAATCTTCTTTAAGATTCGTATGGTTGTTTGTATGGTCATCAATATCTTGTTTAATTTTAGTGAGTTGTATTTTTAAAAATTCAATTGAATCCGTAATCGATTGTCGAATTATAATGGACGTATCAGTTGAATCTGCTTTTTCTAAACGATTATTTTCGCGGATAAGGTCTTGTGCAATGGCTTCACGACGTTTGAGTAACGCTTGCAAAGTTCGAGCTTCCTTACTGGGTGGAATCCATATCTTGGGCTCTACTAATGCACCATAACGCGCAAGGACAAAACTATCCATATCGTCGGTTTTGTTTCGGATGGCTAATCCAAAAGCAAAATTTCTTACTTGAGCTGGATTGACAATAGAAACGCGAACTCCCGCATCATGTAGAGCTTGCGCCGCTTGTTCATGATAAACGCCTGTTCCTTCTAAAATGGCGTGTAATTCGTCGTTTGGGACGTGCTGCTTGTTTGTCCAATTTAACAAATCAAAAATCCCCGTTGTGGAATTTATAACGACTTTAGATTTACGTTTATTGTTTGTTACATCCATTAACAAACTGCAATCTAATTTGGCTTTTGAAACATCGATTCCGATATAAAACATGACTAACCCTCATCACCATAAAGTTACCAACTTAGCCCACTTGCCTTGTAAATTCAGGGTCGTACCCTATGCTACCGTTCAGTGTTTGAGCTGGCTAAAAAGCAAGAAAGAAGGCTTAATCTTTTGCACAAGCTCTTACGTCTTCAGTCTCATATGAAGCTCATTCTTTCTTGGGATGATGGTAGCTTGCCATCGGGTTTTAAGATACAAGTTTCATAGGATTTTAGGTTCTGGGGTAGCGCTAAACAAAAGGAGCCAAAGTCCCACGCTATTTTCCCAGAAGCCCTTATTGCTGTGGCTTGAAGGCACTTAGGCACTTCCCAAATTCAAGCTGTTTTTGAAGGTGGATTTTTGGGAGAAACTAACCCAATAGAATCCTGCATTTTTTCATCGGAAAAATCGAACTCACCATGCAGGTTAAAATGCGCCCAAGTCATCACAGAACCATTCTCAATTGCTTCCAATAATTTTGCTTTGCGTTCTTCGTTTTTTTCAGCAGCCAATTCCCGCGATAAATACAAATAATTCCAGCAAA
>JBASLW010000020.1:0-2677 GCA_049656545.1 Methylococcaceae bacterium | reverse complement strand
ACAAAAAGCCCTGTCTTCGGATGGGGCTTTTTTGTGGCGGGCGTGGTGTTTTTTGGTTGTGTTATGATTTGGCAACATTCAACAGAATTTTAGGACTAAAAAATGACAGACGAAGAATTGAAGGAATTGGTTGCTAGTTTGGCGATTAAGTCAGATAGATTAGATGCACAAATACGAGAAACCAATGAAACGTTAAAGCGAATTGGTATTGATTTTGGCAATATGAAGAAAAATCAAGGCGATGTTGCCGAAGAATTTTTTTTCAACAGTTTGCTTGATGACCCGCATTTGGGTGGAATACATTTTGACGATATTGCGAAAAGCCAGTTTAAACATCGAGGAAATGTTCAAGAAGAATATGATATTGTGACGACTAACGGAAATGCTGTTGGCATTATCGAAGTGAAATATAAAGCACATGAAAATGACTTAGACAAACTGGAACGCAAAATGAAAAATTTTAAAAAGCTGTTTCCAGTTTATGAAAATTACAAAATTTATGGCGCAATCGCTTCATTTCATTTGTACGATGAAGCGATAGAAAAAGCCTTAGAACGCGGTTTTTTTGTACTTCAACGTAGCGGTAATGTGGTTCAAACTGATTGCGGTGAAAATCTGTTAGTGTTGTAATGAAGTCACAAAAAGCCCTGTCTTCGGATGGGGCTTTTTTGTGGGGAGCGTGGTAGGATTTGCGCTGGAAGTTTTATGGCAAAAATTGATGAAGTGAAAGAAACGTTAAATACGCTGCGAACACTTTTAAGTTTATTAAGTGCATTTATAATTGGGGTAGCACTAAACAAAAGGAGCCAAAGTCCCACGATATTTTTCCAGAAGCCTTTATTACTATGGCTTGAAGGCGCTTAGGTACTTCCTAAATTCAAGCTGTTTTTGAAGGTGAATTTTTGGGAGAAACTAACCCCATGAAGGTGAACTATCTCAGGGCTAACAGAGAGTGTACAAAATACACCGACTCTTCCGTATGCGATTTAAATGTTTGGTGTAACGTGCGCGGGCAGCTAACTCCCGCAGCCTAGTTCATAAGAACATACACGCCCCCTTCGCCAAACGGTTGAAATATATCAGCAGTAAATCAGCACGGCAAATTTGCAAAGAAAGATTTGAACGGTATTGTGACCAGTTGAATGATTTGATTATGACCGCCGATAACAAGGTGGTTTTTTTTATCGCAGTAGGCATCAAGGCAAGGTTCTCCAATTATTTCAATAGCATTTTCAAAACCGCCGTATTGTTCTATTACACGATGAAAAAGTGACATATTCGTCTCATCTGTTATTAACGTTATTGCTTCAAAATTAAAGCCTAATTTTCACAGCCATTTTTTTGAAAATACTAACTGGTTTTATTATTTCAGTTATTCTATCCGTGAAAAGAAAATAATTGTCGCTCCACGCTCAAAAGCTCATATTCACCACCTTGAAAAATATCAACGTTAGCAGGCAATTTAAACATAGCTTTGCACAGTAAACGGAATTGCAGTGGCGCGTCGTGGTTTAGGCGTTCAACAATCAATTCAATTTCTGAAATTTTTCGTAAATCGGCATTTAAATAACGTGGACAATAGCCAACTCTGATAGGTTCATGGCTGGTTTCAACCAATAAAGCAAATTCATCATGCGCGTTATTTTCAGGGCGTAGCGTCAAACGGTCGCCAGTTTTTAATGTTTCAATTCGCGCCAAAGAGGCTTTGTCTAAATAACGTAAACCATGACTTAAAAAATAAAGTTCATTTTTACCAACTGCATTTTTTTCAGGGTAAGGATAGACACAAAGTTCGTCTGTGGCGCGTTTTCCACCTGAACGAGCGAGCAATTGCATCGGCTCATGTTCAACGCCTTCGCTTAATGCTAACCAACGCAAATAATCAGGATATTCGGGGCGCGAACGGTTTAAGATACGATTCGCAAACAAAAGGAAACAATTCACGCGAGTGATACTGTTTTGTTACATCAAGCATTCTGCCCAATGACTTAAAACGCGGTGATGCTGTCGCGCCACGAGTATAAGAAAAAAATAAGCATTTTTCTCTTTCTCCAATTTACCCACTGTATGCCAAGCGCATGTTTGTGGGTCTTGCCAAGCAATGTAAAGTGTTGTCATTGTGTTGCCTCTAATAATCGTTTTTTATTCAGCTCAAGCATAGCCAGTGCAAATTTAATCGTAGTTTCACTAATTTCTGTTTTCGGTATTTGTTCAAAAATAGCCGTGCATTGTTCGATTGAAATTTCTTGCAGGCGTTGTTTCCAAAATTGGGCAGCGTTTTTACGTTTGTTGGTTAAAAATTCAAATGCTGCAACGGTGGTCATGGATTTTTTAGCGGTTTTAGTTTCGTAAATCGCTGACCGTGCTTTTGTGACTTTATCTTTGGTGCTTAACATTTCAGCACGTTTAAAATCCGTTTCGTTCTGTCCAAGTGAGGCGGCATGGTCATAAGTAGGTGCTAGATAAATTTTGTCGTCATAACTCACAACACCCCAATTTTCATGATGCCTGTCTTGATTTGCAATCCACGCATCAAACAACAAATACCCCCCGCCGCGTGATAGGAACGGGGAGTTTAATCCTGTGTTTCTGAAAAAATATCAAACACGATTGGGGACGCTCGATGCTCAGATTTTAGCGTTGTATGCCAAAGGCTTGAGTACGCGAGAAATCGAAG
>JBASLW010000019.1:0-1815 GCA_049656545.1 Methylococcaceae bacterium | reverse complement strand
CGTTAATGGCTTGTTCAGTTGAACGGGCGGTTGCATTCGGTGGTTGTTTTAAACCTAACCGTTCCAATAGTTTTTGGAAACGTTCGCGGTCTTCGGCTAAATCGATTGAATCGGGCGATGTGCCAATAATCGGAACGCCAGCGGCTTCTAGTGCGCGAGCTAATTTCAACGGTGTTTGACCGCCATATTGCACAATCACGCCTTTTGGTTTTTCGATATGGACGATTTCTAACACGTCTTCGAGCGTCAACGATTCAAAATATAAACGGTCTGACGTATCAAAATCGGTCGAAACGGTTTCAGGATTACAGTTCACCATAATGGTTTCATAACCATCTTCACGCAACGCCAATGCCGCATGAACACAGCAATAATCGAATTCAATCCCTTGTCCAATACGATTAGGACCACCGCCTAAAATGATAATTTTTTCTTTGTCAGAAACTCGCGCTTCGCATTCTTCTTCATAAGTCGAATACAAATAAGCGGTATCTGAGGCAAATTCTGCCGCACATGAATCAATACGTTTATAAACAGGGCGAATGTTTTGTTTGTGGCGTGTATTTCGCACTTCGGTTTCAGACGCATCGAGCAATTTCGCTAAACGTAAATCTGAAAAACCTTTCCGTTTGAGTTTGTATAATTCGCCTGCTTTTAACGTCGATAGTGTTTTTGTTGAAAGCGATTTTTCAGTCAAAACTAAATCTTCGATTTGCGCCAAAAACCACGGATCGATTTTGCTTGATTCGTGAACGTCGGCAATCGTCATGCCGCTACGGAACGCATCGGCAACGTACAACAATCTATCTGGACCTGGATGACGCATTTCACGACGCATTTTATCGCCCGCATCATCTGCTGTTAAATCAGTAATTTCATCTAGCCCACTGATGCCGATTTCTAAACCACGCAATGCTTTTTGTAACGATTCTTGGAAAGTGCGCCCGATTGCCATCACTTCGCCGACAGATTTCATTTGCGTCGTTAAACGGTCGTCAGCTTGTGGGAATTTTTCAAACGTAAAACGTGGGACTTTTACGACAACATAATCAATTGACGGTTCAAACGAGGCAGGCGTTTTGCCGCCTGTGATTTCATTTTGTAATTCGTCGAGCGTAAAACCAACCGCTAATTTTGCGGCAACTTTTGCAATCGGGAAACCTGTTGCTTTCGAGGCTAACGCCGAAGAACGCGAAACACGCGGATTCATTTCGATGATAATCATCCGACCATCAACAGGATTGATAGCGACTTGAACGTTTGAACCACCTGTATCAACACCGATTTCGCGCAAAATAGCGAGCGATACGTTACGCAAAATTTGATATTCCTTGTCGGTCAAGGTTTGCGCTGGCGCGACGGTAATCGAATCGCCTGTGTGAACGCCCATCGGGTCAAAGTTTTCAATCGAACACACGATGATGCAGTTATCTTTTGTGTCGCGGACAACTTCCATTTCGTACTCTTTCCAACCTAGTACCGATTCTTCAATTAACAATTCGTTGGTTGGCGAGAGGTACAAACCGCGTTCGCAAATTTCGATAAATTCTTCTTTGTTGTACGCAATCCCGCCGCCACTTCCACCCATCGTAAAAGATGGACGAATCACGGTTGGATAACCAACTTCTTTTTGAGCTGCTAAGGCTTCTTCCATCGAATGGGCAGTTTTAGATTTCGCAACTTCTAAACCAATTCGCGCCATCGCATCATTGAAAAGTTGGCGGTCTTCGGCTTTGTTAATGGCTTCTTTAGTTGCGCCAATCATTTCGACGTTATATTTTGCTAAAACGCCGTGTTCGTCGAGAGCTAATGCAC
>JBASLW010000018.1:0-14288 GCA_049656545.1 Methylococcaceae bacterium | reverse complement strand
TAAAAAAAAACCACTCGATATTAAAAGAAGTTGTATAACTGATTGAATAAATGTTGCTTGTATATCTTTTTCTAATGAATCAGTTGAATAAGTTTTTTTTACTATGAGTTTTGTTCCCTTTAATTTGTTAAAAACTCCATCTGTGATAGAGTAGATAATAAATTGATGTTGAGATAAATTAAGATGATTAAGAAGTTTGTCATCATTAAATAGTTTATCAATTAATTCATTGATATGTATTTCATTATTTTTAATATCTAATTTTGTTAGTACCTCGAGTCGATTATCCTTCATAGACAAATCATCAACTATCTGAAACATAAAATTCTTTGTTTCTTGCCAATTTTCCTCCGCAGATTTTTTAGTATAACTTGTTTTATCAAATTCGAATTTATGTAAAATTGCATTACAAAGATAAAGTTTAATTAGTCCAAAATTTTTGGTTAAATTGTATTTTTCTTTGAGTTCCTTTGAAAAATCTAAGAGGAATGCAATTTGTAAAACATATTTCTCATCATGTGATAATCTTATAAAATACCGATTAAACCCCATAGATGATGAGTCAATTAAGACAGGAGATATATCAATAGCTGCTGTTTTATTAAAAATAGAACTTATCGCTTTTTTTGCAATCATTGCTTGACTGAAGCTAAGTCCTATATCCACTTTGTAAGAGCCGTCTTCAATAATATAATCTTTATTAATTACAAAAACTTCATAATGTCCAAAGTAGACATCTTTGTTTAATTCTTCAGCGGCTTTGTCAACATTAAAATGCTTACCATCTCTTTTATATATTTTATACAGTTGATTTAATTTTGAGATATTGACAGCTTCATGTTTATCAAATTGATATTGTAATCTATCAAAAAGTAGGCGGTAATCTTCGCGGATTTGTTGCGTGATATTGATGTATTTATTTGAATAATTTTGAATTAGTGTAGCTCGATAATTTTTAAATTTAATGGCATCACCAACAACAATCACCATTATGGCTAATAAAAAAAACGAAATGATGTAATGGTTTAATTTAATTTCAAATTTCAAATTTGTATCCTATTCCTCTATTTGCAAAAATAAAATTTTCACCGTTATCGAAATGTTTTCTCAAGTCATTGATTAACTGCCTTAAAGGATAAGAATCTTTAATTTCATTTTCCCAAACGTAGTTTTCAATTTTTTCAGTGGTTAGCGTTTTATTGATATTTTTCAAGAATAATTCGAGAAGCCGTTTTTCTTTTTTTCTTAATCGTTTCACAACGCCATTTACATTTAATTCTTCGTATTCTGAATCGTAACTTATTGAATCTGATATTTTGATTAGATTATTTTTATTTTGTGACTTACCGATTAACTTGCTAATTCTGATGTTTAATTCTTCTAAATAAAACGGTTTTTTAATGTAATCATCGCAACCATTTTTATAAGCCGACTTAAAACTCTCTAACTCCATTGAAGCTGTTATCATAATAATTGGCGTGTTTATATCCTTATTTCGGATATACTTTACAATATCCAATCCATTGATATGCGGAATGTTGATGTCGATAATGTATAACTGAAAATTAGATTTATCAATAATATTGATAGCATCTATACCATCTTCTAAATTTGTTACTTCATTACCTTTTAGAGTTAAATAATCCGCAATTGTTTCATTTAATATAGAATCATCTTCTATGAGTAATATTTTCATTTTTTATTATCTTGATCTAATTTATTTTGTAAGCGTTTTTGCGACCCAATAAAATTTATTTTCATTGTTAATAACTTTAATAATGTTTATTCCCCTATAAAGTTGAGTTACCACCGTTTCTACAAACTTATCTTCTTTGATTCTCAAACAATCCGATGGAATCGGATTATCAAACTGACCATTTACATAATCAACAAGTTTTTTGTAAGAATCTGCTGATGCACAAACAAATCCCCCTTTTACTATTGTTATGTATCTATGATTTACTGGGGTTAAATTTTTAATCAAGTCACCTTCATTGGCATTTGTATTTATACTGCCAACAACTAAAATTAACCCAACAATTTTCAAAAAATTATTCATCATTTTCTATCCTTGCCTGAAATTTATACAAATAAACTCACTGAGCTTGTGCGCGAATAGATTAGCTCTCGATTGTCAGGTAAATGTCATATTTGAGAGAATACGCGAAAAATTCACAAAGCTAACTGCACCGTCAATCCAATTTCTTATAAAATGAAAAAACATGTTTCTTTTGCTTTTATTTTTAGTTTCATACCAGTAAATCTTTATGCAGAATCAACGGTAGAGTTGCCGTCTATGTTAATTACAGGAGAATTTTCCAACTCAACGTCCAATATCAGCCACTATGATGCTGAAGATTTAAAGCGAATGGAATTATCTGATTTAAATGGAATTTTGCGTCAAGAATCCAGCGTAACCGTTAGTCAAGGCAGTTCTCAAATGACATCCAATTTGAGTTTGCGTGGTGCAGGTGGACAAGGAATGATGACGATAGATGGCGTACCCATTTTCAGTGATTTTGTTGGCGTTTATTCTTTGCAACGCCACGCTCTCGATAGTTTTGATTCATTGACGGTCACACGAGGTTTTTCAGGTGAGCAACAAGCAAGTCGAACATTAGGTGGATCAATTCATCTCAAAACCCGCAAAGCTATTACGCCTTTTTTACATTTAGAAGGCGGCAGTTATGATTCACTGCGAGAATCGATGGGCGGCGGTTTGCAATCAGAATGGGGAAATTTTTCAGGCGTAGTGGGACGCAGTGATATTTTTAGTGGAATTAGTGAAGCGAATACAGGCGTTGAACGCGATAAGTTTGGCGCAACACGCGCCTCAGGCAATTGGGAAAAAGTGCTAGAGAACGGTAAATTAAGCGGTTCACTCTATTTTGTTCGTAGTGATCAGGAAATTGATAATGCTGGGCTTTTACCTGATGGCAAAAACTTTGGTTGGATAGATGACAAAAATGCTTATTTGTCGGATGAAACATGGGTTACGCAATTTCAGGTACAACATAATCTGCTGAAAAATTGGAACAGTTCATTGCAAATGGGCTTTACACAAGATCAACAAAAACTGACAAGACGAATCAAACCCTTTTCAATTACAAATCAATTATTTTTGCTCGATTGGGTCAATACGCATCACACATCACTCAGTGGAAAAGATGAAATTATTTGGCATTGGGGCATCAATACCCAGCATCAACAAAGTTCAGTATTACCTTCTGCTCAAACCAACATTACACCAAATCTAAATATGCAAACCATGTTGGGAGAATGGCAATTAACTGCAAATACTCGCTTAGATCACAACGATGTTTATGGTAATCATCAAACGTTTTCACTCGGCATTAACAGCAACCTTTTCAAAAATCTTAATCTTTGGGCAAATGGGGGAACAGGTTATCGACAACCAGGTGTGAGTGAATTAACGCATCCGACCTTGGGAAATAGCACGTTACAAGGTGAACACAATACAGGCGGTGAACTAGGTTTAACTTTTCAATTAGCTGAAAAAAGTGAAATTAAACTCGATGGCTATTATCAAAATTATCGGCAAATGATTTTAATGGCTTTTGACCCTAGAACTGGTAGCGTTAGAGCAGGAAATTTAAGTGAAGTCGATATGTTAGGCGCGGATTTAAAAATTAAACATTTTTGGACGGATTTTTGGCAAACCGAACTGCATTATGGTTATCAATACGCCAAAAATCCGAATACAAACTTGCGTGTTCCCGTGTTACCCGACCATCAAGTGACTTTTTGGAATGAATTTGCGCTATTGCAACCACTCAAATTAAATGTCGAACTGACATACCATAATGGCTATTTTTTTGATGGGGGAAATAAGGTACCCGCTGAAAATGTCGCAAGAGTTAATGCCATTTTGAAATACTCGCTTACGCCGAAAACGGAATTTTATTTACGCGGTGAAAATTTATCGAATAACCGCACCATGGAAATTAATACTTTTAGTTTTAATGGGATTGCTGTTTATGGTGGTTTTAGGATCGGTTATTAACAATTAATCAAAGTTTCCAATCAAAAATATCACTAAATAGTATCAACAAGACCTTCATTTCTTAAATATCTTCTTCCACAACGCATTTTCTGCCTTATTTTTAAGCTCAGATTTCGGTTGTTCCTGTTGCTGCGTAAGCAACAAATTCAATTTTCGGCGTTCTTCGGCTTCACTATCTAACCTCAATAACAACTCCCTGTTAAACTGTTTTTCACGTTCTAACTGTTGGGCTAAGGAATCAATTTTCTGCTCGTATAACAGGCGTTCTAACCGTTCTGATTCCGTTCTGATTATGGGTTCTTCTGGGGGTTCTTGAACGTTCTTTTCAAATACCCTGAACAATTCAGAAGCATCTATTTCAAACCGTCCATTTTCACATCTATGTGCCGATAACATACCGTTTTTTATGGCATTGTGTATAACAGATTTGCTTTTACCAGTTTCTGTTGCGGCTTGAGATAATGTGAATTTAGGCATCGTTCTGTTTCGTTCTTTTTATCGTTCTAAAACGTTCTTTTGATGATACAGAAATTTTGGCGAAAAACCTATTGGAATCGCAATAAAGATGGGCTTATAGGTGAGGAATATTCCTCAAACAAGAATTCGTGTCTTGTTTGAACGGATAGAAAAAAGGATAATCAGCAGAATTCAGCTCAATGGTGGGCTGGTAGATACAGAAAACCCCGAAATCTCACACTTTACTTTGGTCGGTAAGAGAGATTTTCAGGGCTTTAGGTCACAACGGATAGTTATGAGAAAAATTTTTTATACAACCAATCGTAAGAAAAAAGAATTAAACCTTAGATTAGAGGAAAGTCATTCAAAAACACCAAACCTACAAAAAGGAGAACAGGTGTTATGAAGCCTTCGACCTCTATATTAGCACAAGGATTTAATTCAGATAAAGAATTAAACACCGATTCAAACCCTAGAATCATTGATTGTCACTTAGAACACTTGAATTCTGAGCAGGTCACAGCCTTTATCGTCAGCATTGCCGAAAACGATAAAAAAACGGCTATTGTGGATTCTGGTGCAATGGCATCTGGTAAGACTAAACTCGCTGCCACAATCGCTAAACAGCTTAATTACGAATCATTTGTAGCCATAGCTCACCGAATTTCATTGATTCATGGATTAAGCAAAAATCTAAACTTAACCAACTACAACGATGCTACACCACATGAATACTTGAGAAATCTTGCGGTGTGTGTGAATTCGATTCAAAAATTCAACGTATCAAAAAGATTCAAAAATGGGGTGGTTGATGAATTTCGTCAAACACTTGAAACCATTTTGATGTCAAATCTCATTGAAAATAAAAAAGAAATTTTGGCGGAATTTGATGCTCTATTAAATAACACTGATTTCTTAATGTGCCTTGATGCAGATTTTAATGAGTTCTGTTTGGACTATTTGTTGGAACATACGGATAAAACGATTTATCGGATTCATCGTCATATAGAACCTCACTACAAACAAATTATTGAACGTAAAAATCACAATTTCATCCGCAAAGAATGCGTCCAAAATTACTTTAATGGACTAAATTCGATGGTGGCTGTGTCAACCATTGCTGAAGCTAGAAAAAATATTCTGTATTGGCGCGAATGTGGTATCAAAGAAAGTGAGATTTTAGACATCACAGGAGATAACAGAAAAGATGATCGTGTTAAAGCCTTCTATTTGAATCCTGATGAAGAGATAAAACAATATCGTTTTCTTATCTACACTCCTTCGATTACGAGTGGTACATCCATCGTAGAGCCTCATTTTGACCGTCACTATGCGATGTTTCATAAAGTTTTACAGTCGAATGAAAACTTACAAATGATTGCCCGTGATAGAACGGCTCAAACGGTTTATTGCAGTTTTGCTAAAGATGATGGAAAAAAATTACCCACTAATCTTGAACAACTTGTAAATGGAAGTATTAAACAACGTCAACGTTTAAAACTTACTAAAGACAACATTCTTCAAACGTCAGACGTTAAATTAGAACCAATTGAAGTATTACAACTGAAATTACAGGTTCAATTTAACGAAAATTTGAATGATTACCGAACCAACTTCTTTAACCATGCTTTAAATAGCGGATATAGCGTTAAATCTTACGACCCTAACCGAATTGATGAAATAGATGATGTTCTTCAAAAAGGGCTAAATAAACGAGCTTTAGAGCATCGTATTAACACGATTTTCAATTCACCTATAGTAGATGATATTCAAGCTCAAATCATCAATAAGGCGGGGGAAACTACCCAAGAAGAAACGAACTCACTGCATCGTTATAAAACCACTCAAATGGCTGGAACATCTAATATCGGGTAGGTTTAAACAAAAGGAGTCAAAGTTCCACGAGATTTTTATCAATGCTAGGAACAGTAATGGTTTGAACGATATAAGGACTTCCCAAATTTAAGGCGTTTTTGAGGGTGATTTTTTGGGAGATAATAACCCGACCGAATCCTGCATTTTGTCATCGGAAAAATCGAACTCACCATGCAAGTTAAAATGCGCCCAAGTCATCACCGAACCATTTTCAATCGCTTCCAATAATTTTGCCTTTCGTTCCTCGTTTTTTTCAGTTGCTAATTCACGCGACAAATACAAATAATTCCAGCAAATAATCGCGTTTTTAATCAATCGGCGACAAGTTTCAGCGATTTCCTGTTCTTCTTTTTCGCTTTGAAGAAACTCATTGCTATGCCCAAACGACACGGCTTTGGAAAATTTGTTTGAACTTTCAATTTTGTTCAATTGCGCTTCAATCGATTGTCTAAACGCACAATCATCGTAGTATTTCAAGATAAACAATGACTTAGTGATTTTGCCAAATTCTTTCAGGGCTTGATACAGCGAGTGTTGTTTGGAGTAGGAATTGAGCCGTCTGAACAACTGTGAAGCAGATGTGATTTTGAGCTGAATCGTCGCAATGAAACGCAAAATATCCTCCCAGTCATTTTCGATCAGATTTTCTCGAATACAGCGCGTGGGCAGCAAAACAAATTCCTGTTCTTCATAATGTTTTCGCGGCTTGAAAGCATATAAATTCTGTTTATGCAGCCCTTTGATTCTTGGGGCGAATTCCAATCCAAAAAAATAAGTGGAGGCAAAAATAACTTCAGAATAACCGTGTGTATCAGTCGAATGAATTTCACTTTTTACCACGTTGTTGTGCATCAAACCGTCGATTACATAAGCTGCTTCGCGTTCGGCAGAGCTTATAACGGCTGAATACCACATGAAATTTCGAGCATCGATAAATCCAACGGTACTGGAACCTTTATTCTGCCCAAAATACTTGAATGAATGGTTCGCGTTGAGCGACTCGCGTTCATTTTCGCGTTTTTGACCATCGCTTGATGTGTGCAATTTTTCTTGTTTGGCTTGATAAATTTTCGGCAAATCGAGCTGACTGGTGAATTGCAAAATACGGTCATTGGCAGCTTGAACATTTTGTAATGAAAAATACCAACGTACGACATTTTCAAGTTCGTTCTCATTGATTTGATTAGAAATTTGAGCCAATTTTCGATGACCGATGTCACAGCCATAACCCATAATTCCAGCGAAAAAAGTTTTTGCCGCAGGTTTTTCACGACGGTATTTTGGCTGCCAATGTTCAAATTCATCGAGAAAATTAGTCGCTTGGTCAATCGTTGCCAGCACTTCAATCATCGGAATATATTTTCTAGCGGGAAAAAACACTTTCAATGGCAAGCAGTCAACTTCTTCTTGTTTTGGTGTTTTGACGTGAACTGTGCCGTCTTTACGCTGCGGGATTACTGCTATTTTATCGAACTGAATTTGCCGAACAATATCGGAAACACGGCGTTGTGATTTAAGTGATTGCTCTTCCAAGGCTTCAAAATAATCTTGTCCATGCTCTGAGTTTTCTTTTCTGATGAAATTAGCGTTTCAAATTTTACCGTTTCAGTATCTAAGGCTTGACGAATTAAAGGTACTTTTTGATTATCATTCAATTGGTTATCATCAACGATGTGCCGTATTGCAGATAAAGTTTCAAAAATGTTTTGTTTGAATGAGTTGAATGACGCACTACGTTTTTCACGCTCTTCAAAATAGGCTTCTTTTTGCTGACGTTCGGCAGAATTTGTCGCATTCTTCACAGTTTGCAACAGCGTATCAATCAACATATCGTTCAACTTGAACGTCTGATAAGCGATAAAAGCAATCAAATACAAATAACGAATTGGAACTGAACGCCGCGAAATTTGTGGGGTTTGGGACTTTATGACCAAATAAGCGTAATGCCGCATGCTCGGAGCACTTAAATTCAATTTCGTTATCACAGGGTGAAATTCGAGATAAAGCCGCTGTAGGGCTTTTAAATCGTCCAAATTAGCTTTGATTTTGAACGGCTTCGTGGATTGGTACGTTTTCTTGAACAGTGTGAGCCGATAACTCCAATCTAAATTTTCATCTTCTTTTTCCAAAAAACTGTCGAGTTTGAGGCGTTGATTTTCATTGAGCGAGTTGAAAACTGTTTGACTGAGAATTTGTTCGTGATGGTTAAAAGCATTGACGATTAACTCGCAAAGTTGATTGTAAGTGGGTATCACCATTTTTCTACGCGCTAATGATTCAAGCAATTCTAATAACACAATTTTTGGACGATGCTGAATTTGCACCAATGATTGAATTTCGGATTTAGCGAAATTTTCATCAAATTTAGAGTAACCAAAATGGCTCAAAATAAGTTGTTGATGCCTTAAATACGTTACTTTGCTATAATTCTCAGGATCAATTTCAGATAAAGGTACGTTCAATTGATTGGCAACGAATTCAATATCTGTTTGTAAAAATTGACGGGCAAAAAACTTTTTTCTAGCTTTGAAATATCCCAGTGACACGACAAAGCAAACTTTGTTTGTGGGTGTAGTTCTTGGGCTTTCAAGTAATTCTTCCAATGCCATTGATAATGCGAAAAATTTTTTCCTTTCTGCGCTGTTGAATTTTGGTAGTGAGTCAAACTTCAATTCGTCTAACCGATTGAAGATTCTCATTTTTGGCATGGACAATCCCCAAATAAGTTATAGTTAAAACGATGGTTTTTGGTTAATAGTTCGGCAAGTTTTACTCCCAAAATTTCACGCTTCAAAACTGCTTAAATTTGGGAAGTCCTAATGTAGTTCAAACCCTTGCCGTATCTAGCATTTATCAAAATCTCGTGGAACTTTGACTCCTTTTGTTTAAACCTACCCGTTTTTATCTAATTCATGGAAAACTCAACATCGCATAAGACTGTCGCCTATTTACGAGTTTCAACTCTCGATCAAAACATTCAGAAAAACAAAACTGAGATTTTGCACTTTGCGAATCAACACGATCTAGGAAAAGTGCATTTTGTTGAAGAAATTTGCTCGGATAAAATAGCTTGGAGGGAACGTTTAATCGCTCAAATCCTTGAAGAACTTCAACCGCACGACAACATTATCGTCGCTGAATTATCACGCTTAGGTTGTAGTATGCTTGAGTGTATGGAAATTCTAGCCTTCGCTACTCGCAAAGAAATTTGTATTTATTCGGTCAAAGGGAATTGGCAACTCAACGACACGATTCAAAGCAAAATTATTGCGTTAGCTTTTTCGATGGCGGCAGAGATTGAACGGGATTTGATTTCGCAACGTACCAGAGAAGCGTTGCAATTCAAGAAGGAACAAGGAATGAAACTGGGGCGACCAACAGGTATGGGGAAAAGTAAATTAGATGTTTTTAAACCTGAAATTGAAAGTTTGTTGGCAAATGGCTCAACTCAAAAATTTGTCGCACAACGTTACAAAACGACAGAAGCAAATTTACATAATTGGCTCAAAAAAAATAATTTGATGACCTCACGCGAGCGATTCAGATTCTAAAATCTCGTGGAACTTTGACTCCTTTTGTTTAAACTCACCCTTGATACCCCATTCGACGCAATGCCGCGCCAATGGATTCACGGCTGATATGTGGTTCGTTTGATTTGCCTTGATTACTTGCAAAAACGTATTGTCCTGAACCTGTCAGTGGATAAATGTCACGCAATAAGGTTATTGCCTGCGTACTTAACGGAACAATATGTGCGTCTTTCATTTTCATTTTATCGGCAGCAATACGCCATTCAGCGGCATCTAAATCAAATTCACTCCATTCTGCCATTGCAAGGTTCGCAGGTCTGGCAAATATCAATGGTTGTAATTGCAAAGCAGTTCGCACAACAAAATTGCCACCATAAGAATCAATGTCACGAAGCAACTGCCCTAATGGTTTGGGTTCAGTAATTGCCGCAAAATGTCCTTTCACTGGCGAGGGTAACGCACCGCGCAAATCAGCCGTCACATCACGCTCGGCACGTCCTGTAGTAATGCCATAACGAAGTGCTTGCCCAATTAGTTGTTTGGCTCTTGCGGCTGATTCCAACGCGCCACGGTCAACAATACGTTTCAAGGTTGCTAAAACTTCTTGTGCTGTTAGTTCTTTAACTGGGCGATTACCTATCCACGGATAAACGTCACGATCTAAGCTTTGTTGAACATGGTTAAAGTGGCTTTCGCTCCAGCGGTTACGATTGTTTTCAATAAACTCTTTAGCAATCGCAGAAAAGGTAT
Source organism: Methylococcaceae bacterium (assembly GCA_049656545.1). Classification (GTDB taxonomy): domain Bacteria; phylum Pseudomonadota; class Gammaproteobacteria; order Methylococcales; family Methylomonadaceae; genus UBA10906. The sequence continues at coordinate 3,653 of JBASLW010000018.1, read as the reverse complement.
TTTCCAAACTGCCCGTTTTTTCAGCCTTGCGTTTTAAAGATGGGTCAATACCATCAGCAAGTTGTGAACGTGCCTCGTCGCGTTTGTCGCGTGCTTGCTTCAAACTGATTTCAGGATAAACACCTAAAGCTAATGTTTTGCGTTTTCCACCAAAACGGTAATCCATTCGGAAATACTTTGAACCATTTTGATTGATTAACAAATACAAACCTTTTTCGTCTGTGAGCTTGTAAGGCTTATCAGTATTGGGTTTCGTGTTCTTGCAGGCGGTATTTGTGAGAGCCATGACGGTATCTTGTTTGTAAAATTGCGATATGCCGTCAAAAGTACCGCCATTGATGGCGGTATGTCAATAGATTGTATTGGACATTGTAAGACAATAAAAAACCCGCTAAGTTATAAAAATTGCGGGTTTATAGACTTCTTTGCACCTTGTTAGACGCTTGTTTGGCGGAGAGTGAGGGATTCGAACCCTCGGTACGTTGCCGTACACACACTTTCCAGGCGTGCGCCATCGACCACTCGACCAACTCTCCAATTATTTGATTACTACTCGAAAGGGCGCAAAGAATAAGCGACTTCGCGCCATGTTGCAAGGTTCAAGCCGCGATTTCTTCTAATTCTTCCCACCGCGCATAGCTTTTTACTAGTTCATCATCTAAATTTTTCAGTTCCGCTAAAACCAAATTGATTACCGTTTGTTCTTGTTTATAAAAAATGGGTTCATTTACTTTTGCGGTAATTTCAACGTGTTTTGCTTCGAATTCTTCAATCAACGTAGGCAATTTGTCGAATTCTTGCTGTTCTTTGAACGACAACTTTTTCTTTTTCGGGGCGGTTGAATTTGAAGCAGGCGCGAGTTTTTCAACTTTTGGAGCGGCTTTTTTCACCGCTGCAGCATCGGCTTTCAACGAATTGTGATATTCCAGCCAATCGCTATAACCACCAAAAAATTCTTCTACATTCTCCGTTCCATCTAACGCAAAAACGCTTGTCACGACATTATCTAAAAAAGCACGGTCATGGCTGACTAATAATAAAGTACCGTCAAATTCAACGAGTTTTGCTTCTAATAATTCAAGTGTTTCTAAATCTAAATCATTGGTTGGTTCGTCCATCACGATTAAATTCGCGGGCTTGGTGAATAATCGTGCGAGTAACAAACGATTTTTTTCACCACCCGACAAACTTTTTACAGGTGAACGCGCTCGCGCTGGGGCGAATAAAAAATCACCCAAATACGAAATAACGTGTCGTTGCTGACCGCCGATTTCGACAAAATCATTGCCGTGGGCAATCGTATCCACCACGCTCATTTCAGGGTCTAATTGGTCGCGTAATTGGTCAAAATACGCAATTTCGAGTTTTGTGCCTTGTTCGATTGTGCCGCTAGTTGGTTCAAGTTGTTGCAGCAATAATTTTAATAACGTTGATTTTCCCGCGCCATTTGCACCAATTAAACCAATTTTGTCGCCGCGTTGAATCAGCGTTGAAAAATCGTTGATGATTGTTCGTTCGCCATAAGTGAAACCTAGATTTGTGACTTCAATTACTTTTTTGCCTGATTTTTCTCCTGAATCCAAACCTAGTTTTGCCGTACCTTGCGTATTGCGACGCTCAGAACGTTCTGCTCGCAAACGTTCTAATGCTCGCACACGTCCTTCGTTTCGCGTGCGGCGTGCTTTTACGCCTTGACGAATCCACACTTCTTCATCGGCAAGTTTTTTATCGAATTCGGCATTTTGATTGGCTTCATCTTCAAGCGCAGCAGCTTTACGAGTTAAATAATCGTCATAAGTTCCTTGCCACGAGACTAAATTACCTCGATCTAAATCGACAATTCGCGTCGCCAATTTCTGTAAAAATGCGCGGTCATGCGTGACAAATAACACAGCACCTTGAAATGCTAAAACTTGTTCTTCTAGCCAAGCGATACTTTCAAAATCTAAATGGTTTGTCGGTTCGTCGAGTAATAACACTTCAGGTTCAATCACCAGCGCACGCGCTAAATCGACACGTCGTTTCCAACCGCCCGATAAACCTTTGATTTTTAATTCAGGCGGTAAATTTAATTTGCTCAACGTCGTTTCGACGCGCTGTTGAAATGCCCAACCGTTACGCGCTTCGAGTTCATGTTGTAAATTACCCAGTTCGTTTAAGGCTTTTTCATCTTCATAATCCATCGTCAACGACAAATCATGATAACGGGCAATGATTTCGCCTAAATCCCCTAATCCACTTGCAACCGCGTCGTAAATGGTTGCGTCGTCTGGCAAATCAGGATTTTGCGCTAGCCACGCGAGGCGTAATTCAGGTTGTCGCCAAATATCACCATCATCGGCATGAATATCATTGGCGATAATTTTCATCAGCGTTGATTTACCTTCGCCGTTGCGACCTAATAAACCGACACGTTCTCCCGCATCGAGTTGAAAATCTGCATTTTTGAGCAGTGCGTGTGTACCGAAAGCGATGGAAACGTTTGATAATCTTAATAAAGGCATTTTTTAGTATAATTTAAAGTGAAAAGTACAACGTTGTTTTTTTATTTAAAACAAATGTTTTACAGCATCGCGTTCTTGTTTTAATTCTTCTTCTGTTAATTTCATTCTTTTGCGACTGAATTCATTGATAGACAATCCTTGAACAATTTGAATTTCACCATTTTCAACCGTGACAGGAAAAGAATAAATTAAACCTTTTTCAATACCATAACTGCCATCAGACAAAACGCCCATGCTAACCCAATCATTTTCAGGTGAGCCGTGCGCCCAGACGCGCATTTGGTCTAATGCCGCATTTGCTGCCGAACCAGCACTAGATTGACCACGCGCTTTAATAACTGCTTCGCCACGTTGTTGAACAATAGGAATAAAATCATTAACAAACCAGTTATCATCAACAATCGATAGCGCATCTTGACCGCGAACTTTGGCGTGATGTAAATCGGGATATTGCGTGCCTGAATGATTCCCCCAAACCGTCATACTTTTAATATCAGTCGTTAAAACGCCACATTTTTCTGCAAGCTGACTAATCGCACGATTGTGATCTAAACGACTCATAGCAGAAAAATTTTTTGCTGATAAATCAGGCGCATTTTTTAGAGCAATTAACGCATTTGTATTCGCAGGATTTCCTGTTACTAACACTTTCACGTTTCGATTCGCTACAGCATTTAACGCTTTTCCTTGTGTTGCGAAAATTTCTGCATTCACTTGTAGCAAATCTTTACGCGCCATGCCTAATGTTCTAGGTCGTGCGCCAATTAAAAAAACGTAATCTGCATTTTTAAATGCCACCAACGGGTTATCCGTCATTTCAATCCCGCAAACAATCGGACTTGCACAATCGTTTAATTCCATTACGACACCCTCTAATGCAGGCATCGCTGATGGAATTTCTAATAAATGCAAAAAAATTGGTTGGTCTTTTCCAAAGGAATGCCCTGCTGCCAAGCGAAATAACAGCGAATAACTAATTTGTCCTGCCGCCCCTGTGACAGCAATATGAAGTGGTGCTTTCATTTTTTATCTTTCCTTTGAAACAACGCGCGGGGTGTTATCTAAAAAATAGTGAATAGTGACACGCTGTTTAATAACAACGTGATTGAAGACCGTCATCGTACCATTAAACACAGACTACAAAAAATT
>JBASLW010000017.1:0-3340 GCA_049656545.1 Methylococcaceae bacterium | reverse complement strand
GGTTTGATGCGCCACCCGTTGGATAGAGTAGGGCAGTAATCGCAAATACATCAAAAACCAGTTGGATAAAAATTTCTTTTTTGGTGATAGGCGTTTCGTCTTCTAAACGAAACCAAGTATAAATATTGATAGCCGCAATACTGGCAACAATCCACCATAAAGGACGTTGTGGTAATTCGAGATACAAGCCATTTGTTGAAATAAAAATTAAAAAGGCTTCACTAAATAGCATCAAATTCCGCAACACAAATAGCCAGTGCAGATTTTGTCGAAACGATAATTCCGATTTAGAAGAAACGTAAGAAAACATAGTAATCCGCGTTAAATAGAAAGAACGATTTTTCCCATCGTATGACCTTGTTCAATTAAATCGTGTGCTTTTTTTGTTTCTGACAATGGTAAAACGTGGCTGACGTGAATTTTTAATTTTCCAGCATCAATAAAATCGGCACATTTTTTTAACAATATAATCTGTTTATCGCGTTCTGAATCCAAATCACGCAACTGGGGTGTGAGCATCAATTCAAATCCAATTGATAAATTACGCATTCGCACTTCACTTAAATCTAAATTTGACGCATCCAACAACGTTACAATGCGCCCAAAATGTGCCGTGCAAGCAATACTTTGTTTGAAAACCTCTGCCCCAATGGTATCAAAAACTAAATCTGCTCCGCGATTTTGAGTTAAACGATTCACTTCTTGAGCCACATCTGTTTGATTGTAAAAAATGACTTCATCTGCGCCAAGTGATTTCACAAAATCGGCTTTTTCGTTTGAGCTGACGGTTGTGATAACTCGTGCGCCAGCGATTTTTGCAAGTTGAATTGCAACATGACCGACACCACCTGCACCCGCATGAATCAAAACTGTTTCACCTTCTTGTAAATTTCCTCGTTCAAACAACGCATTCCACGCCGTAATTAAAACCAGTGGTGCGGCGGCAGCATTTTCAAATGAAACAGATTGCGGCATCAAACTCGCCCAACGCTGTTCAATTGTGGTAAATTCAGCGTAATTTCCTTGTTCACGTCCTAAACCACCGTTGCAAAACCAGATTTTATCGCCGACTTTAAAATCTGTTACCGATTTACCAATTTCAACAATTTCACCCACCCCATCACATCCTAAAATAGCGGGTAGTATGGCATTCGGGTAAAAAAGTCCATTTTTGCGAATTTTGGTATCGACTGGATTGACACCAGCGGCGCGTAATTTTATTTTGATTTCTGTTGCTGTTTTTAAATGGGGTTCGTCGATTTTTTGTTCAACTAAAACGGCACTGTCGCCAATCGCTGTCATTAAAATGGCTTTCATTTTTTATTTCCTCTGTTGTTAATCTACGTCACGAAGCAATGCCAGCATGTCATCAACGGACATTTTGCCACTGAGTTCACCGCCTTCGAGCAAGCTATTTGCTAAATCGCGTTTTTGATGATGTAACGCTACAATTTTGTCTTCAATCGTGTCTTTGGCAACCAAACGATAAACCGTTACAGGGCGTTTTTGTCCCATTCGATGCGCTCGGTCTGAGGCTTGGTCTTCAACGGCAGGATTCCACCACGGATCCATGTGAATCACATAATCGGCAGCGGTTAAATTCAAACCCGTGCCGCCCGCTTTTAAACTAATCAAGAATAAATCGCCATCGCCAGCTTGAAAGGCATTCATGGCTTTTTTACGTTGCGCGACAGGCGTTGAACCGTCCAAATAATGATAAGGAATTTTCTTTTTATCGAGCAATTCTCGAATTAAACTCAAATGTCCAACGAATTGACTAAACACCAATGCCTTGTGTTTATTGTCGAGAAGTTCATCGACTAATTCTTCAAAGGCTTCGAGCTTTGAACTCATCAAGGGACTTTCTGCCATGACTAATTTTGGATTGCAACATGCACGACGTAATTTCATGATTTCGGCTAACACTTGTAATTGCTGTTGTCCGCCTGATTTTTGTGATTCTTCCATGATACGCATCGCTTCACGGCGCAAGGCTTCATAAAACGCACGTTCTTCTTTGCTCAATTCAATGTGTAAAGTCACTTCAGTACGCGCTGGCAATTCGGTCAAAACGTCATTTTTCAAACGTCGCAATACAAACGGACGTAAAATTTTTTTCAAGCGTTGTTGCGCGTTATGGTCGTGATTATTTTCAATCGGATTTGCGTAACGCTCGTTAAATTGTCCTAACGAACCTAATAAACTCGGATTGATAAAATTAAACAGTGTCCACAATTCGCCCAAATGGTTTTCAATTGGCGTACCTGTAGTCACCATTCTAAAATCTGCTTTCAACGCCATTGCGGCTTTTGAACGTTTCGTCATGCCATTTTTAATCGCTTGCGCTTCATCAGCAATTAACGTATGCCATTGAACAGATTGCAATCGCTCACCTTCGGTTTGCAACAAGCCGTAACTGCAAATAATCAAATCAAACGCGCCAGCATTATCGAGCATCGTTTGGCGGTCGCCATTGCCAAAAACTTGCACATTCAACGTCGGTGCAAAACGGGCGGCTTCTTCTGCCCAATTGATACAAACGGAGGTTGGCGCGAGAATCAAAGTTGCTCCGTTTGGCGCACGCGATAAAATTAACGCCAAAGATTGAATCGTTTTCCCTAAGCCCATGTCATCCGCTAAACACGCCCCAGCACCCCAATGTGCCAAGCGGCTCATCCAGACAAAACCTTCATGTTGATAATCGCGCAATTCACCTTGCAACGTCGAAGGCACTTTCGGTTTTAAGTCTGCCAATTCATCTAATTTTTTGAGCTGCTCTTTCCAAGGCTTACTCGCTTTAATTTCCATGCCGTTAGTAATTTCGTCTAAGGCTTGTGCAGCTAAAGCGTGAAATTGAATTTTGTCGTCCACAACTTCGCCAACACCACGCATATCATCTAATTTTTGGCGTAATTCTTTGGTTAATGCGACAACTTGTCCGTCTTCGAGTTGCAAAAATCTACTAGTCGAATTCGCCAACAAGTGCATTAAATGTTGCATCGACAACACTTGCCCGTCATCGAGTTCTAAATCGCCTTCAACGCTAAACCAATTTTCTTTAGCGCGGACTGAAAAGCGGGTTTGTGATAAACCCACTTCGCGGCTGAGTTTGATTTTTTTGCCTTTTGGCCATTCGAGTAATGCAAATTTGCCCAACGCTTGCAAATTCAATAATGTTTCCAATGCCGTGTCAGCTTCTTCGAGTGACCATTTCAACGAGGATTCAGGTTGTAACGCGCTACATTTTTCCAATAATTCCGCAACGTACTTTTTTTCGATGTCAAAATCACGGGTAGTTTGAAGTTGTTTGCCTTCGATTTCAGCGACAACTGTTGTGCCA
>JBASLW010000016.1:0-9795 GCA_049656545.1 Methylococcaceae bacterium | reverse complement strand
CAGCCATTGTGTTAATAACTGTTGCGTTTATGGTTCCAACGCACGTTTTATTGTCAAAAATGCAAGCAAAGTTTGAAATCAATTCCTTAACAAAACGTCAAAAACAACTGCATTTAACTGAAAATTTAGTGGTGTTGTTTGAGCAAAACATGACATTTTCGCGGATGATGTTGCCAATTAGCGAACCAATTGGTTGGAACAAAAAAACAAAATCGCAATTATCTGTTTTACGAAATAAAACCAAAGAATTAGTGCAATCGCTTAATGATAATTTCAGTCTTTACAGCACGGTTGTAACACCTAAAATTTCGACACCCGTTGTTAAACCAGTGGTTATTGAACAACCTATTGTTTCAACACCTGTTGCGCCTGTTTTTGCTGAACCTGAAGTGTTTGCTTCTGTTACGCCAGAACCTGTTATCACGCAAATACAGCCTCCACCAGTAGTACAACCAACAGTTACGCAAACAGAACCACAACGCAAATCAGCGTTAATGCAAAAATTCACGCGCAAATAGTGAATTTTCAAACACTAAATCGAGATGCGTTATTGCATCTCGATGTTCCTCTGCCTGAAAACATTTTTGCGAATTCTACGGTTTTTGTTTCTGAAAATACGTTGCAACAACAACGTAACATTATTACTGCAATTGAATCAGTGATTGCAAATTCTGATTATCAAAATCAAGTTTTAGCTTCTGCACCAAAAACGGCGCATTTCTTACCAAAAGCAAAAGGTGTTTTTTTGGGTTACGATTTTCATATTGATGAAAATGGTGATTTAAAACTGATTGAAATCAATACGAATGCAGGTGGCGCATTGTTGAATTCGTTGAAGTTTGAAACCAATTCAGAACATTTTTTTGTCAATATGTTTCAAAACGAATGGCAACTTTCACGCGGTTTAAAATCATTAAAAACGATTGCCATCGTCGATGAATCACCAAGGCAACAATATCTGTATCCCGAATTTTTGTTATTCAAACAGTTTTTTGAACAGAATGGAATTCAATCTGTAATTTGTGCGCCTGAAGAATTACGTTATCACTCAGAGCAACTTTGGTATGAAAATACCCCGATTGACTTGGTTTATAACCGTTTGACAGATTTTGCGTTACTTGGACAAACTCAACACAATTTGCTTGCCGCTTATTTGGATGAAAATGTTGTCATTACACCGCATCCTAGAGCGCACGCGCTTTATGCGGACAAACAAAATTTAACGATTTTAAGCAATTCAACCATTTTAGAAGCGTTTGGTATTGACGAAAAAACACGCGATATTTTAAAAAATGGTATTGCCGAAACAATTTTAGTAGAACCTCAAAATGCCGAAAATTTATGGGCAAATCGAAAGCAACTTTTTTTCAAACCGACAAAAGGCTACGGTAGTAAAGCAGCGTATCGAGGTGAAAAACTAACAAAACGGGTTTTTAGTGAGATTTTAAAAGGTGATTATGTCGCGCAACATTTCGTATCACCTTCAACACAGCAAGTTTTCGTTAACAATAAACCTGAAACATTTAAGTTTGATTTACGCGCTTATGTTTATGATGGTGAAATCCAACTTACTTGTGCGCGTTTGTATCAAGGGCAAACAACTAACTTTAGAACGTTGGGCGGTGGTTTTGCGGCGGTTTGTTTTAAGGCGTAGCAGACTTATTCAATTGAATACCAATTTTTTCACCTACTTTTACGGATTTTCCTGCTGACAAATCAGCATTCCAAACCATTTTGTCTTTTTCAAACAGAACAATAATGGTTGAACCCATATTAAAACGTCCCATTTCGTCGCCCATCTTTAATGTTGGTGCATCGGCTTCATATTTCCATGTTCTAACAGTTTTAATGGATGGTGGTGTAACAACGCCATGCCAAACGGTTTCGATACTTGACACAAAAATTGCACCCACTAAAACTAAGGCAACTTGTCCAATTTCGGTATCAAAAATCGCTACGACACGTTCATTTTTAGCGAACAAACCGTCTACCGCTTCAGTCGTTGCAGAATTCACACTGAATAATCGACCTGGAACATGAATCATTTCACGCAAGCTACCCGAAATTGGCATGTGTAAACGGTGATAATCTTTTGGTGATAAATAAATTGTGGTGAATTCGCCGTCATTAAATTTTTCAGCACGTTGCGAATCGCCACCTAATAAATCTGTCACGGTAAAACGTTTACCTTTTGCTTGAAAAATATCACCATTTGTAATTTTTCCCGCTTGACTGACAACGCCATCGGCTGGACTTGCAATCGCGTTTTTTTCAGTCGTTAAAGGTCGTACATCGGGTTTTAATTCACGGGTAAAAAAGTGATTAAAACTTTTAAACGCATTTAAATCCGAAATGGCTGCTTCATTCATATTCACGCCGTAACGTTGAATAATTTGGCGTGTTAAAAAATTTTTCCACGTTACATTTTCACAATGCGTGAATTTACTCACAATTTGCGACAACAAATGATGTGGCAAAATCGTTTGCGACAGTTCAACAATTGTATTTTTTAAAGTCATAAGGTTTTATTTTTGCAAGGTTTTATTGCTCAGTCCGTAAGCAAAGGCAATCACTTCGGCAACAGCAAGATAAAGATGTTCAGGGATTTCATCGCCGAGTGGAATTTTTGACAACATTTTGACCAATTCAGGATCTTTATAAAGTGGAATGTCATGCTCTTCAGCAATTTTTAAAATTTGATCAGCGGTTAAACGTGCGCCTTTTGCCGTTACGATTGGCGCATTGTTTTTTTCTTGGTCGTATTTTAACGCAACAGCAAAATTAGGCGGCAACATAGCTTTTTATTAAGGAAGTGTGACTAATTCAGGTGCAACCCAAGACGAATTGCGATGTTCAACAACAACGGTTGTGTAAATTCCGCCACGAACATAAAAATCGGCGCGAACACGCATAAAGTTTGGTGAAATGACTTTTACAATATCATCCAAAATTTGATTCGTAATCGCTTCATGAAAAGCACCTTCTTCGCGGAATGACCACATATACAATTTGAGAGATTTCAATTCAACGCATAATTCAGCAGGCACATATTCAATTTTAATTGTTGCAAAATCAGGTTGTCCTGTTTTTGGGCAAAGGCAAGTAAATTCAGGAATATCAAAACGAATTGTGTAATCGCGATCAGTTTGTGGATTAGGAAAAGTTTCTAATTCTTTGCTCGGTTTTGTTGTCATAAAATTTTAATTATCAATTTGAAAAGAAGAATTCATTTTAATTCATGCCGCGTAAGATTCATAACGCGATACGTCGTTTTTATATTTTCGAGTTATTAAGGTTACAATAGAATCTATGAATAGTTAACGCGACAATATGCTTTTGAGTTGTTGTGAATTGAAAACGCAGTAAATCTGGCAGAAGTTTAATGGACAAAGAATTATTAAGAATTGCAATTATTGGCACAGGTTTAATCATTATCGTGGGGATGATTATTTCTGCGTATCTTAAAGATAAACAAGCTCATGAAGACGATGAAGACGAGTATTACGATGATGAATTTGATGAGGGTGATTTTGAAGAAAGCGAAGAATTTGTTGAGCCTATAAAAAAACAGTCGATTACAGAATCACTTAAAAATGTTTATTCACAAAAGGTTCAGCAATTTCAAAAATCAATCCAACCAATTGCTAGAGAACAATTTGAACCGCAATTTGACATCAAATCTGAACCACCTAAAAAACATAAAGAACCCGAAGAACCTAAACGTGTTGCCACGTCACCCTCTATTTTGCAATTTAGTGTTATTACACAAGGCAATGAAGATTTTAATGTAGCCAAAATTTTTCATGTTTTAGAAGGCTTGGGATTGGAATACGGCAGTATGAAAGTGTTTGAACTTATCGATGAAAATCGAATTGTACATTTTTGTGTGGCTGATATGGATCCACCTGGCATATTTCCTGACGAAGATTTAGAAAATCATTATTGCTCTGGCGTAACATTCTTTATGGATTTTGATGGATTGGAAAATCCTAGAGATGTTTTTGAAGATTATGTTCACACAGCGGCGATTTTTGCTGAAAAAATGGATGGTCAGGTTTTAGATCATCGTCGCCAACCTTTAACTGATGCAATGGTTAATGCCATTCGTAACAATCTTGATAACTACCCACATTCGTAAATTTTATGTCTAAAAATATCCGTATTGAACGCAAAAGCGGCGCTGCCTTAATCGAACATATTTCAGATTTAGCTCGCTTGAGAATCGAAGTTTTTCGTGATTTCCCTTATTTATATGATGGTGATTTTGAGTACGAAAAAAAATATCTGCAAACTTACATTGATTGCCCTGAAAGCGTAATTGTTTTGGCATTTGATGGTGATGAAGTGGTAGGCGCATCAACGGCTATTCCGATGAAACACGAAACGATTGAAATTCAGAAACCGTTTATCGACCAATGTTACAACCTAGATGACGTTTTTTATTGCAGTGAATCTGTTTTAAATAAAAATTATCGTGGTTTAGGCATTGGCGTGAAATTTTTTGATGAACGCGAAGCGCACGCCGCCGAACTAGGTGGTTTTAAACACATTACGTTTTGTTGTGTCGAACGTCCAATTGACCACCCACGTCGCCCAGAAAATCACGTTTCACTCGATGCGTTTTGGAACAAACGTGGCTACGTCAAACACCCTGAATTGCACACCGAATACGTTTGGAAAGATTTAGACGAAACCGAAGAAACGGCAAAACCGATGACTTTTTGGTTGAAACATGAACGTTAATATCGCGGCGGCGCAATACGATATTAGCTTTTTAGAAACGTGGGCAAATTATCAACGTAAATCAGAACGCTGGGTGCGTGAAGCGGCTGAACAAGGCGCGAAAATTTTGCTTTTTCCTGAATACAACACGATGGAATTAGCGTCGCTTTTTTCAGAAACAGTTTATTCGTCGCTAAATTTGTCGCTGATTGAAATGCAAAGTGTTCACGAAGCCTTTTTAAATTTGTTTCAAGGTTTGGCGCAACAATATCAATGTATTATTCAAGCGGGGAGTTTTCCTGTTTCGATTGCAGAAGGTGTTTATCACAATCGTGCTTATTTGTTCATGCCAAATGGTGAAACGCATTTTCAAGACAAAATGATGATGACGCGCTTTGAAAACGAACAATGGTTAATTAGCGCAGGCGATGAATTAAAAACGTTCGATACCGAATTTGGACGGATTGCGATAAACATTTGTTATGACAGCGAATTTCCATTATTAGCGCGAAAACAAGTCGAAATGGGCGCGAATTTAATTTTAGTTCCTAGTTGCACCGATACGGTTGCAGGTTTTCATCGGGTGAAAATTGGTTGCCAAGCGCGTGCGTTGGAAAATCAATGTTACGTCGTACAAGCGGCTTTAGTTGGTGATGCACCTTGGTCGCCAGCGGTTGATGTGAATGTTGGTGCAGCTGGAATTTATACGCCAGTCGATTACGGCTTTCCTGATAATGGCATTTTAGCAAACGGCGAATTTAACAAACCACAATGGATTTTTGCTGAAATTGATTTGCAAAACTGCGAAAAAGTTCGCGCTGAAGGGCAAGTTTTTAATTACCGCGATTGGTCAAGACAAACAGGAATTTCAATATGATAAGAATTGGTCAAGGTTATGACGTACACCGTTTTAAAGACGACGGTGATGTCATTTTAGGTGGTGTAAAAGTTCCTTATGAAAAAGGATTAGAAGCGCATTCTGATGGTGATGTGGTGTTACACGCTTTGTGTGACGCGCTTTTAGGGGCAGTTGCTATGGGCGATATTGGCAAACATTTTCCTGATACCGACCCCAATTTTAAAGGCGCAGACAGTCGCGTTTTGTTGCGTCACGTTTATGGTTTAGTGCAACAAAAAGGCTACCGTTTAGGGAATGCCGATATTACGATTATCGCGCAAGCTCCGAAAATGTCCCCGTATACTGCTGAAATGTGCGCGAATATCGCGGCAGATTTAAATGTCGCCGTTGATTGCATCAACGTCAAAGCCACCACCACTGAAAAATTAGGTTTTGAAGGACGCAAAGAAGGCATTGCTGTTCAAGCGATTGCGTTACTTTTGAAATAACAACAAAGCGTGACCATTCAAGAAAAAGGCATTATTCACTGGTTTGCATTGCATTCTGTTGCCGCAAATTTGCTGATGTTTGTGTGTTTAGTTGGCGGGTTATTTTTTATGACCCGAATTCCACAAGAAGTTTTCCCCGATTTTTCACTCGACAAAATTACCATCACCACCGTTTATGCAGGCGCAAGTCCTGCTGAAATTGAAAGCGGTGTTTTGCTTGCTATTGAAGATTCCATTAGTGGTTTAACAGGCATTGACGAGGTGACTGCCACTGCCAAAGAAGGCAAAGCCGTTGTCACGATTGACATTGTCGATGGGCAAAATATCCAACAACTTTCCGAAGACGTTCAACGCGCCATCAATCGAATAACCACGTTTCCAATCGACGCTGAAAAACCACAAGTTACCATTTTAGAAACCAAACGGCGCGTTGTTTCAATGGCGTTATACGGTGATGCGTCTGCGAAAGTGCTGCACGAATTAGCCGAACAATTTCGAGATGATTTAATTCAAGACCCACACGTCACGCGCGTTGAATTAGAAGGTGTGCGTCCGCTTGAAATTAGCATAAGCGTTTCCCAAGAAAATTTGCGCCGTTACCGTTTATCACTGGGTGAAATTGCCCAGCGTGTGCGTGATGCCAGTGTTGATTTGCCCAGCGGCAGTGTCAAAACCGAAAGCGGTGAAATTTTAATCCGCATGAAAGAGCGCAAATTGTTAGGACAAGAATTTGCCAAAATTCCCATTATTAACAGTGCAAACGGCTCACACGTTTTGCTTGGTGACATAGCGCAAATCGACGATAGTTATCAAGACACCAATTATTCAACCAGCTACAACGATAAACCTGCTGTGATGTTACAAGTTTATCGTGTTGGCAAAGAAACGCCTGTTGAAGTGTCTGATGCGGTCAAAGCACACATTGAAAGTGCTGATTTACCCAAAGGGATTTCGGCTGAAATTCGCTACGATGCGTCTGTTGATTATCAATCGAGAATGGATTTCTTAATGAATGACAGCCTCGAAGGCTTAATTTTAGTTATTATCGCATTGGGGATTTTTTTGGAATTACGCCTCGCGTTATGGGTGATGATTGGCATTCCGATTGCGTTTTTCGGTTCATTTTTGATTTTGCCGTATTTAGGCGCGTCGCTAAATATGGTGTCGATGTTTGCCTTTATGATTGCGCTAGGAATTGTGGTTGATGACGCGATTGTGATTGGTGAAAACGCCTACCACTATCGACAACAAGGCATGAAGCCAATGGCGGCGGTGATTCGTGGCACACAAGAAATGGTCGTACCTGTTACATTTAGTATTTTGATTAACATTGCGACGTTTTCACCGTTGCTGTTTATTCCTGGTGAAATTGGCAAAATTTTTTATGTCATTCCGTTGGTGATTATCAGCGTTTTTATTATGTCGCTGGTCGAAAGTTTGTTGATTTTGCCAAATCATTTAGGACATCTCGCTGAAGATTATCAACCGCGTGGTTTATGGGCGTGGATTTTTCACCATCAACAACGTTTTAGTCGTGCGTTTATGCACTGGGTTCGACATTCGTTTGGATATTTTTTAGATAATAGTTTGAAGCACCGTTATTTAACCATTTTAGTCGCACTATTACTGATTATTATTGTGTTTTCATATGTCATTAGCGGTCGAATGGGTATGACGTTATTTCCTAAAACTGAAGCCGATTTTTCTAATGTTGTCGTCACGTTGCCATTTGGTACACCTGTTGAAAAAACAGAAAAAGTGGTCAAACAACTTTCGGATTCGGCGCGGCGCGTGATTGAAAAAACACCTAATGGAAATTTGTTATTAAAAGGCGTTTTTGCTGAAATCGCCAAAAAAGGCAGTCATACCGCCGAAGTACGGATTTACTTAGCACCACCTGAAATTCGCAAAAACATTATGAGTACCGATGAATTTACCAACAAATGGCGCGACGAAACGGGCGAATTGATTGGCGTGGAATCGCTGATTTTTGAATCCGATTCAGGTGGCGCAGGTTCAGGCGCGGCGATGACAATTGAAGTCAATCATCGTGATTTAACGGTTTTGCAAGCTGCAAGTCATGAACTGGCTGAAACCTTGCGCGGTTATTCAATCGTCAAAGACATCGACGAAGGTTTTAGTGGCGGCAAACAACAACTCGATTTCACAATTTTGCCCGAAGGAAAAAGTTTAGGTTTAACCGCGCAAAATGTCGCGCGACAAGTGCGAAATGCGTTTTACGGTGCAGAAGTGTTGCGTGAACAACGCGGACGAAATGAATTAAAAGTCATGGTGCGTTTGCCCGAAGCTGAACGTGAAGTCGCGCAAGATATTGAAAATTTATTGATTTGGACTCCGACAGGAAAAGAAATTCCGTTGCGTGACGTGGTGAAAGTTGAACGCTCAAACGCGGATACTGAAATCAATCGCCGCAATGGACGACGCAACATTCAAGTCAAAGCGGATGTGATTCCGCGTAGCAAAGTGGGCGATATTACGAACGATTTGAAAATGACAGAAATTCCCCGTTTGCAGGAAAAATATGCAGGGTTAGAAATCAGTTTTGAAGGTCGGCAAGCCGATATGGTTGAAAGCATGAACAGTCTTAAAACCAATTTTATTTTTGCAATGTTCGTGGTGTATTTGTTACTGGCTATTCCGTTTAAAAGTTACACTTTGCCCTTTATTGTGATGGTTAGTATTCCGTTTAGCGTAATTGGTGCAGTGATTGGTCACGCGATTATGGGTTACGATTTAAGCGTTTTAAGTTTGTTTGGCATCGTGGCGTTAGCAGGTGTTGTGGTGAATGATTCGCTCATTTTAATCGACCATGCGATTTATTTGCGTGACGCTTCGCCCGAAAAATCAGCGCGAGAAATTATTTTAACCGCTGTGACACAACGGTTTCGGCAAATTGTTTTAACGACATTAACAACGTTTGGCGGACTTGCACCGATGATTATGGAAACGTCGCGCCAAGCAAAAACCTTGATTCCGATGGCTATTTCAATTGGTTTTGGTAGTATTTTTGCGACGTTGATTACGTTGATTTTGATTCCATCGCTGTATGTGGTGATTGATGATGTACGCAAACGAATTAGAATATAAGCAGCAAAAATATAGTAATCATTACCAAAATTTTAGGGGTCATTTATGAAAAAATTAGCCTTAACCGCTGCATTATTTTTAGGTTTGAATATGACGGCACAAGCTGCCAAAACTTGTACAAATAGTGATTTAACAGGTGAATGGGGAGTAGAGTATTTCGTTTCTTCACCTGTATTTGTTGGAACGTGTACGATTGTTTTGGACAACAATATGGTGCCTTCTGGAAAGTGCGTCAACGTTAATGATACAGAGGAAACTGACGTATTTGATGGCATCGGCACTATCTCAAAAACATGTAATGTAAAAACAAGCATGACTTTTAATAATGGGTTAAAAATCTCTACCGTTTCAAAAATGGCAGCAGATAAACAGTATATTTCTGGTTCGTTCACTTCAAGCATGAAAGGAAAAATTACGAAAGGGAAAATAACATTCCACAAAACAGGTGATTTATCTTGTCAGGTGACACCACGTGGAGAATAGATATTGAAAACCTTTGGTGAAGAACTCGCACAACACGTTGCCGTTATGAAACTCGCCGAGAGCTGTAACGAATCGGTTGAATTAGCCGCAAAATTATTGATGGCAACTTTTGAAAAAGATAACAAAGTATTGTTG
>JBASLW010000015.1:0-7222 GCA_049656545.1 Methylococcaceae bacterium | reverse complement strand
GTGCTACACCGCGTAGTTTTTGGTTGCCGTTAGGGTCGATAATTTTAGGTTTAGGCATTTGGTCAATGCACTTTTTAGGAATGTTGGCATTAAATGTTCAATGTTCCATTAGCTACAATGCGTGGCTAACGGCATTATCAATGTTACCAAGTATTTTATCTGCGTCGTTTGCCTTAAATATCATAGCCAATAAAAAAGCTCTCATCACACAACGTATTCTTGCAAGTGTTGTATTAGCATTAGGCGTTAGCACCATGCACTTTCTAGGCATGAGTGCGGTTGAGCTAGATGGCGTTTTACGTTATGAATTCAAACCATTTATCTTCGCTTTATTAGTGCCAACAGGCATTACAATTTTAACGGTATGTGGCAAATCCGTTTTAGAAAAAACCATGCAAATCAAAACGCCTTTTATTGCCTCGTTGATTAGTGGCATATTTCTTGGTTTAGCAATGTCATCAATGCACTACATTTCTATGGATGCCGCGCATTTTTTACATTTACACCCTAGTGGCGACGACACCATTATCGTTGCAACTGAGCCGAAATTACTTGCCATTACAGTCAGTGTAATTACGATTTGCCTGATTTTATTTGGAATTGTGTTTACATTTTTGGGTGGGAAAATCAGCCGTATTTATAATCGTCTGGATGCCATTTTAACGACCACTAGCCATGGTTTTATTGTAATGGATAACGATGGAATTATTGTTGAATGCAATCAATCTATGGCGAATTTAATTGGTACAACGCAAAGTGAGCTAATTGGGCAGTTTTATTGTAGCGTCGTGACTTCGGGTAGTTGCAATCGAATGAAAGGGGATTATCAAGCGCAAATTACGTTACAAAAAAGTGATGGTAGTCAATTGCCTTGTCTTGTTCATGGCAATGTGGTGAAAGACAATGATGGTGTTGCTCTTTATTCATTTGCATTGTTTAGTGACATAAGCAAGCGCATTGAAGCTGAAAACAAATTACTTGCGCGGGAACAACAATTTCAATCGCTACTAGAATCAACACCTGACCCAATGGTCATTGTTGGTGAACACGGTTTAATCAAAATGGTGAATCGACAAGCTGAAACTTTTTTTGGTTATTCAAAAGACGAGTTGTTATTTAACCCTGTTGAAATGTTGATTCCTGAACGTTTTCGAGAAAAACACATTGGATTACGTCAGCAATTTATGCAAAACAGGCATAACCGTGAAATGGCGATTGCGCTTGAACTAGTTGCCTTAAATCATGAAGGAAAAGAAATTTTTATCGATTTAAGTTTGGGAATTATTCAACAAGAACCTATTTTGGTTGCCGCGACGCTACGCGATATTACACGACGCAAACAGCTTGAATCAGAAAATCGTAAAATCGAAATTCGCTTATTTGATATTTTAAATGTCAGTCCGATTGCGGTGCGAATTGCAATCAATGAAGGACGCGAAGTGATTTTTTATAATCGCAGTTATGGCGAATTGATTAAAAATTTCGATGCAATCGGTGAAAATCCAGAGCATTTCTACACAAATCCCGAAGAATACGCCCAGATTTTGCGTGAATTAGAAAATGGTGAAACCGTTTTAAATCGCCAAATGCAACTCAACATTCCTGACAGTAAAGATTGCTGGGTGCTTGCGTCTTATATGCAAATTGAATATCAAGAAAAGCCTGCTATTTTGGGTTGGTTTTACGATATTACGTCACGCATTGAAGACCAAAAACAACTTGCAGCACAACTTGAAATACAAAAATATATTCAAGAAACGTTAAGGCTTGTAAATGAAGAACAACAAGCCATTTTCAATTCTGCTTCTTCTGGCATTGTCTTAACAAAAAATCGTATTATCGTTCGCTGTAATCGAAAACTAGAAGAAGATTTTGGTT
The DNA here is from genome assembly GCA_049656545.1 of Methylococcaceae bacterium. Taxonomy (GTDB): domain Bacteria; phylum Pseudomonadota; class Gammaproteobacteria; order Methylococcales; family Methylomonadaceae; genus UBA10906. Next base: position 5,344 of record JBASLW010000015.1, on the reverse strand, counting down.
ATGAATCAGGCGAACTTATTGGTCAATCTACTCGAATTTGGTATCCAGACGAAGAATCGTTTACTAAAACGGGAAATGTTATTTATAACGCCCGTAAAACAAGCGAAAGTCTTGAACAACAATATATCCGAAAAGATGGCAGTTTATTTTGGGCAAGAGTTCGGATTCAACCGATTGATGAGAATGATTTTTCAAAAGGCGTTGTCGGGATTATCAATGACATTACTTGTGAACATGAAGCGAATCTTGCGCTCAAAGAAGCCAAAGAAATGGCTGAAAATGCGACCAAAATGAAATCCGATTTTCTAGCAAATATGAGCCACGAAATTCGCACGCCGATGAATGCGATTATTGGTTTGAGTCATTTGGTAATGAAAACCGAAATGAGCGATAAACAACGTGAATATCTACGAAAAATTCAATCTTCTAGTCAGCATTTACTTGGCATTTTGAATGATATTTTAGATTTTTCAAAAATTGAAGCAGGCAAACTAGCTATCGAAAATATCGAATTTAATTTAGAAAATGTATTAAGCAACATTTCACAATTGATTCATGACAAAGCAACAGAAAGAGGACTCGAATTAGTCTTTGATGTCGCACCTGATGTGCCAAATAATTTAGTGGGCGACCCGTTACGTTTAGGACAAGTGCTAATCAATTTCTGTACAAATGCGATTAAATTCACTGAAAAAGGCGAAATCGATGTCGTACTTCGTAAACTTGAAGAAACCGATAAAAACGTGTTAATCAAATTTTCAGTAAAAGATACGGGGATTGGATTAAGTGACGAGCAAACACAAAAATTATTTCAATCATTTCAACAAGCCGACAGTTCAACAACCCGAAAATATGGCGGTACAGGACTAGGACTTGCAATTTGTAAAAACTTAGCACACATGATGGGCGGTGAAGTTGGCGTAAATTCACAATTGGGGTGCGGTTCAGAATTTTGGTTCACAGCACGTTTAAACAAAAGCACGAAAACGCATCTTAGTTTGTTGCCGCATCCTGATTTGCGTGGTAAACGGGTGTTAGTTGTGGATGATAATGAAAATGCACGCATTGTGATTGTGACGTTGCTTGATTCCTTGTCATTTAAAGTTTTTGAAGCGGAATCGGGACAAAAAGCGATTCAAACAGTACAAAAATCGTTACATGATGCACAACCTTTTGATGCCATTTTTCTTGATTGGCAAATGCCAAATATGGACGGCATTGAAGTGGCGCGAACGCTATTAGAAATGAATTTATCGCCGATGCCAAAATTGCTTTTAGTAACGGCTTACGGACGTGAAGAAGTATTGCAAAACGCGGTATCAGCGGGTTTTGATGAAGTCTTATTAAAACCTGTAAATGCGTCGATGTTGCTCGATAGTATGGCGCGAGTGTTTGGCGCAGAAATTTCGCAACCAAATGTTTTTGACACTAATTTTGTTACGATTCAAGATTTATCAGCAATTGTGGGCGCACAAATTTTGGTTGTTGAAGACAACGACATGAATCAAGAAATTGCTAAAGAATTGCTTGAAAGTGAAGGTTTTGAAGTCGATATTGCTGAAAATGGACAAATTGCTATCGACAAAATTCATCAAAAAAACTATGACATTGTGTTGATGGATATGCAAATGCCTGTGATGGATGGCGTGAGCGCAACAATTGAAATTCGTAAATTATCACAATTTGATAATTTACCGATTGTCGCAATGACCGCAAATGCGATGCTACAAGATCGTGAAAAATGTCTTGAAGTAGGGATGAATGACCACGTTGCAAAACCAATTGATCCAGATGATTTATTCCGTGCGTTATTGAAGTGGATAAAGCCCAAGCAAAATATGATGTTGTCAGGAATGCTACCCAATAAAAAACACATCACACAACAAAATGAAGATTTACCTATTATTGAGGGTTTGGATGTCGAATTAGGGTTGAAACGAGTAATTGGTAAAAAAACGTTCTATCTCAATATGCTTCGCAAATATGTCACGAATCAAGCCAATACATCAAATGAATTACGCCTTGCATTAGCAGAAAACGAGTATTCAACCGCTGAACGTGTCGCGCATTCTGCCAAAGCCGTAAGCGGAAATATCGGTGCATCGAACCTGCAAATCATGGCAGCAGAAATTGAAAAAATGATTCATGAAAATGCAGATTCTGAAAGTATTCTTTTGAAAATTACGCCGTTTGAAATTGCACAAAATGCCATGATTAACGCGCTTAAATCACAATTATCAGTTGATTTACCGATGGCGAATTTATCTGAAATTGATACATCAAAAGCGCAGGATGTTTTAATAAACTTGCGGCAATTATTAGCTGAAAATGACAGCGAAGCAGATGAAGTTTTTGAAGAGAATTTAGAGTTGATTCGGACTGTTTTAGAAGCGGATGTTTTTGCAAACATGAATAGTGCGATGCAACAATTTAATTTCAAGAACGCATTGGATATTCTGAACGCAACAACTAAATTTTAATTTCACTGGGTTAAGTAAAATGATAACTAAAACACAAAAAGCAACTATTTTAGTTGTAGATGATACGCCAGATAATTTAAGACTGATGAGCGGTTTGCTCAAAGAAGAATACAAAGTAAAAATTGCTAACAGTGGCGAATTTGCCCTTGAAATTGCACAATCTGCCTTTCCACCTGATTTAATTTTGCTCGATATTATGATGCCTGAAATGGATGGCTACGAAGTCTGTATGCGTTTGAAGGCTGACAGCAAAACAAAATATATTCCTGTTATTTTTCTCACCGCAAAAACCGAAGTGGCAGATGAAACCAGAGGATTAGAAATTGGGGCAGTGGATTACATAACTAAACCAATCAGTCCGCCAATTGTGATGGCGCGTGTTAAAACGCATCTTGCAATGAAAAAAACCGAAGATTTGTTGCGTGATGAAAATAGCATTATGAAAAAAATGCAGGATTTTTTGCATGACCAAAACAGTTTTTTAGAAAATGAAGTTAAAAAACGCACCGCTGAAATCAATGCAATTCAAGATGTCACGATTCATGCAATGGCATCGTTAGCAGAAACGCGCGATAGCGATACAGGCAATCATATTCGACGTACACAGCAATACGTTAAAATTTTGGCTGAAAAAGTACGTTTCAATCCACGTTTTTCCAATTTTCTCAATGATGACAAAGTTATTGAGATGTTGTTTAAATCTGCGCCATTGCATGACATTGGCAAAGTGGGGATTCCAGACAAAATTTTGCTCAAACCAGGAAAATTTACGTCTGAAGAATTTGAAATTATGAAAACACACACGACACTTGGACGTGACGCGATTTTGCAAGCCGAAAAAGAATTGGGATTAGAAGTACCATTTTTAAAATTGGCGAAAGAAATTGCTTATTATCATCAAGAAAAATGGAATGGCAGTGGTTATCCAATGGGATTAGCAGGTGATGACATTCCTATTTCAGCGCGTTTAATGGCGGTTGCCGATGTTTATGATGCGTTAATTTCCCGCCGTGTTTATAAAATAGGGATGGTGCATGAAAAAGCGGTTGGCATTATCGCAGAAGGCAAAGGGACACATTTTGACCCCGATATGGTTGATGCGTTTTTAGAATTACAAGACGAATTTAAAGCCATTGCTGATCGTTACGTTGATTCGGATGCGGATATTTTAAAGAAAATTGATTATATGGATATTGCAATTGCTGAAAAAATTTAAATACCCCTTCATTCTTAACTAAATAACAGGAAATATGAAAATTCTCATCACAGGTTGTAACGGGCAAGTCGGTTTTGAATTAGCACGAACACTTTTACCGTTAGGTGACGTTTTTGCGCTTTCGCGTGAACAATTTGATTTAACCAATTTAGAAAACTGTCGCGCCACAATTCAAGAAATTAAACCTGATGTGATTGTTAATGCAGCTGCTTATACCGCTGTTGATAAAGCCGAATCAGAACGTGAAACCGCATTTTTAATTAACGAAAAAGCGGTGGCAGTTTTAGCAGAAGAAGCGAAAAAATTAAATGCGTTGCTAATTCATTATTCGACCGATTACATTTTCGATGGTACAAAAAACGCGCCTTACAATGAAGATGACGTAACAAATCCGTTAAATGTGTATGGGGAAAGTAAATTAGCGGGCGAACAAGCGATTCAACAAAGTGGCGCGGATTATTTAATTTTGCGAACGACGTGGGTTTTTGCATCACGCGGACAAAATTTCGTGAAAAGTATTTTGCGATTAGCCGCCGAACGTGAAGAATTAAATATCGTTGCAGACCAAATTGGTGCGCCGACTTCTGCGCGATTTATCGCTGAAACCACCGCGCATATTTTGCGTCAAATCCAACAAGAAAGAAGTGCGAAAACATTCAAATCGGAAATTTATAATTTAACCAATTCGGGTGAAACGTCGTGGCACGGTTTTGCTGAAAAAATTGTTGAATTGGCAAAACAACAAAACATCGAATTAGAAAATCGTATCATCAATCCGATTTCAACGTCAACGTATCCAACACCTGCAAAGCGTCCACTTAATTCACGACTTTCAACGCAAAAATTGACACAACATTTCGGATTAAAGATGCCAAGTTGGGAAACAGTTTTAGAACGTTGTTTGGCTGAAAAATAATGGCAAAAAATACTCGAATTATTGCCGCGCAAACGTTGGTTTGTGTTTTAGATGGTGGACAATCGCTCACCAGTGCATTAGAAAAAACGTTAACTCAACTTGAAAATTCACAAGAAAAAGCGTTTGTACAAGCGGTTTGTTATGGTGTTTGCCGTTATTATCACCGTTTGCAATTTCTACTTTCACAACTTCTCGATAAACCCATTAAAGACGCTGAAATTTACGCGCTCGCTTTGGTTGGTTTGTATCAATTGGCATTTATGCGAGTGAAAACACACGCTGCTGTTTCTGAAACGGTTGACGCTACGCCGAAAAAAAAATCGTGGGCAAAAAATTTAATTAACGCCTTGTTGCGCCGTTATTTGCGTGAACAAGAACAACTCGAAACGCTTGCAAATTCAAATTCTGTCGCTTTACATTCACATCCCAAATGGTTGATTTCTCGAATTGAAAATGATTGGGGCGAAAAAGCCGCGTCAATTTTTCAAGCGGCAAATGAACCGCCACCGATGGTTTTGCGAGTGAATGCGTTACAAACGACACGCGAAAATTATTTACAGCAACTCGCTGATTTAGAAATTGAAGCCGAAACGGTTGAAAACTGTCCGTCTGCTATTCGATTATTAAAACCCGTTGGCGTTACATCATTACCAAATTTTGAAAGTGGTATGGTTTCAGTTCAAGACGCGGCAGCACAATTTGCCGCTGGATTATTAGAGCTGAGAGCAGGGC
>JBASLW010000014.1:0-1505 GCA_049656545.1 Methylococcaceae bacterium | reverse complement strand
GAATGTTGTAGGGGCGTGGGTTTATCCCCGCCCTGAAAATGCGATGTCCAAAGCACGTTTTGAATTCCGTTGGGAAGACCAATTCAACATCGGTTTAGACCCTGAAAAAGCGCGTGAATTCCACGATGAAACCTTGCCAAAACAATCTTCAAAAGTCGCGCATTTCTGTTCGATGAAAATTAGCCAAGACGTTAGAAATTATGCGGCTGAAAAAGGTATTGCTGACGAAGAAGCGTTAAAAATTGGCATGGACGAAATCGCCAAGAATTCTTAAACGAAGGCGCGGCGATTATTGCTTGTTGTATATTGATAGTTAACATAAGAAAGTAGATTTTCAATCTAAATTATCGGTTACCAAAACAACTTTATTCCGTCCCGTATTTTTTGCATCGTAAAGCCCTCCATCCGCACGTTCAATCAATTCAATCACGGAATCATCACTACAATACTGAGTGACACCAACACTAATGGTTTTATGATTCACCACAGGAAATTTAGCAGATTCAACTGTTTTCCTAATTTTTTCAGCAAGTTCAAAAGCCTGTTGAGCATTTGTTTGAGGCAAAATAATTAAGAATTCTTCGCCACCCCAACGTCCAAGAATATCGGAATTACGAACATTTTCTTTTAAAATTTGCGCCATAAAAATCAATACGGAATCGCCTGTATTATGACCATGAGCGTCATTGACTTGTTTAAAATGGTCAATATCAATCAAAATAACAGAAAAATCCGTCTGATAACGGTTTGCATAATTGATTTCATGGTTAAGCACGCTGTCTAATTTCACCCGATTATAAATCTGCGTTAATTTATCAGTAATCGACAGCAATTCTAATTCAGAATTCACTTGCTCTAATTCAGACGTGACGACGTTAATAAAGTGCATCAAATGGGAAATAACGCGAATGTGTTTATTTACATAAGGGTCATCTACTTGTTGTGTAATTTGATTATCTGTCCATGCTTTTTTAGGATAGGTTGTTCTTCTAGCGTGTTGACCCTCACGCATTCCAACGGCAACCATCGCAGAATTGAGTAAATGTAAATTATTATTCCGCCTAAAGAATTCACCGTAAGTATAAAAACCCACCGTTGGTGCAATTTCTTGGAATGGCAAGGTTTCTAATTCAACTTCTTCTTGCATTAAAAAACGACGACAACCACAAGTATAAAGAAAAATCGCATCAGGCATGAATGCACGCATAATCGCCTGAATTTCTTTTGCATCGTGAATAATCGTTGTGGGATTTCCATAACCGACTTTGAATTTTTCGCCAGTACGAACATCCGCAACAAATTGAAGCGAGCCGTCTTCTTCAACAGAAATGGGAACACGCGCTAACGTTTCGCCATTACGTTCAACTAAAAATGGAAAGGGAGACTGTAAATAATTCTGTGTAAACGTAAAATTTTCAAAACCGTAAACTAACGGTTATTTATGATGAGAAAAGAAAATGAGCGATTTACTAAAAAATTCCGAAATAGTGACCACGTTGCAAACG
>JBASLW010000013.1:0-1561 GCA_049656545.1 Methylococcaceae bacterium | reverse complement strand
ACAAAAAATGAAATGAAAAGCCTCTCTGAATACCAAATCATTATAAAAATTTATGGAATTGTATTTGTTGCATTGATGGGAATAATTGGCATCGTTGTGATAAATGATTACCAAAATAACAAAGTTTATGAAGCGGCTAGTTATGCAACGGTGAATACTGTTCCAAGTGTACTTGCAATGGGAAATGCACTTGCTCAATTTTATGGATTACGAGTTGCTGTACGAGACCATATTTTGAATGACGATGAATTAAAAAGTAGTAGTATTGAAAAGGAAATTCAAAAATATACTGAATCAATAGAGAAAACATTCTCGGAATATGAGCAATCATTACTTTCAAATAATGAAGATAAACAATTACTTATTTTAGATAAGTTTTATTTTGAAGCCTATGTTAAAAGTCTTGAATTCCCCCTAGCGTTATCCTTGAAAAATAAAAATACACAAGCGAGAGACGAGTTAGCTAATAGGTCAGACATAGCACTTAAATTTGATCAGGCATTAAATTCTCATTTAGATTTTAATAAAAAACTTGCTGTCGAAGTGGCTAAAAATGCTTTAACAATTAAAGAATCATCGACTCAATTATCACTTATTGTCACCGCGTTTATATTGAGTTTTGTTAGCTTAATTGGCTGTATAGTTTTGTTATTTTCTAAACGAAACAACGATATGTATTCTAACCACTAAGAATTAGATAAAGTTTAATGCCACATTCTCAAGACAGTAAATTTAAACGGTTATTTAACAATCATAGATTGCATAAATACGATGGTTTTTTGATTCATCAAGATTTTGATGAAGATGGAGCTATTGAAGTTGTTGAAGTTGATGGCGTGCGTTCGTTGCATTTTGGTTCAATTCCGCGTCAAAGTTCGATGCTATTAAGTGATCCCAATCAGTTGTATTTGGAATATGCGCGAACGATGTCGAGTTGGATGTTATTTAAAGAAACGTTAAACGATGACGCGCTTTTAATTGGTTTAGGTGGCGGTTCACTTGCAAAACATTTATTGCATCAATTTCCAGATTGTCAAATCAAAGCGGTGGAATATCGAAAAAGCGTAGTGAAAGTGGCGCGTAGTCATTTTGGTTTGCCGCTTGATTCGCGTTTAAAAGTTATGGTGGGAGATGGCGCGGAATATGTCCGAAAACGTCTTGATAGTGAACGCGAATTATACAGTTTAATTATGGTTGATGCGTTTGATGCAACGGGAATGGCAGAAGCAATTTGTAACTGGTCATTTTTTGATCATTGTCAACAATTACTCAAAAAAGACGGAATGCTAGTCATCAATTGTTGGGGAGGTGTGCAACGTCCCCAATTCCAACAAATCGCGTTGTGGTTAGGAAAATTATTTAACTGGAAATTGCTTTTTGTTCCCGTTCAAGGGCGCGGCAATATCATTGGACTAGCATTTAACGAAAATACGCCGATGTACCGTTTGAAAGATTTACGAACCCGTGCCATTGTTTTAGAACAACTTCATCAAATGGAATTCACTCGTTTTTTACGCGATTTGGTAAAACATAATTCGAGTGTGATTCAAAATATCATTTA
>JBASLW010000012.1:0-2656 GCA_049656545.1 Methylococcaceae bacterium | reverse complement strand
GTATTTGAATCCTGTCGAAGTCATGGGTTATGAAAAATTCGCGGATGCTGTTCAAGCTGCGGGTGTTGATGGTGTTTTAACCGTTGATTTACCGCCTGAAGAAGCCGAAGAATGTGCAGAATTATTGAAAGCGCGTGGCGTTGATCCGATTTTCTTACTTGCGCCAAATAGCACACCTGAGCGCGTCAAAATTATGGACGCAATCGGCTCAGGCTATATTTATTACGTTTCATTAAAAGGCGTAACAGGCGCAGGGCATTTGAATTCAGCAGAAGTGGAAACCAAACTCGCAGAAATTCGCGCCAATACAAAATTACCGCTTGCAGTAGGTTTTGGTGTGAAAGATGCGGAAACTGCAAAAATTATCGGAAATTTAGGCGATGGCGTTGTGGTCGGAAGCGCGTTAATTAAAGAGATTGAAGCGAATTTAGACAATCCCGCGCAAGCGAAAACGGCAATTATTGAACTCTTAACTTCAATGCGTCAGGCAATGGATAACTAAACATGAGTTGGTTTGAAAAATTACGTCCGTCGATTATCAGAACCGAATCGACCAATAAAAAAACGATTCCCGAAGGTTTGTGGGCAAAATGCCCTAGCTGTAGTGCGATTTTGTACAATTCTGAATTAGAAAAAAACGGCAGTGTTTGTCCAAAATGTGACCATCACATGAGAATTTCAGCGCGTGCGCGTTTAAATTTATTTTTAGATGAAAATGGACGTGAAGAAATCGGCAAAAACGTCAAACCTGTTGACCCGCTTAAATTCAAAGACAGCAAAAAATACAAAGACCGCGTCACACAAGCGCAAAAACAAACCAAAGAAAATGACGCTTTAATTGTGATTAAAGGCGAATTGCACGGACAACCAATTGTTGCCGCCGCGTTCGATTTTACCTTTATGGGCGGTTCAATGGGTTCAGTTGTCGGTGAAAAATTCGTGCGCGGCGTGAATGCTAGTTTAGAAAGTGGCGCACCGTTTATCGTTTTCACGGCTAGCGGTGGCGCGAGAATGCAAGAATCGTTGTTTTCACTTTTCCAAATGGCGAAAACCAGCGCGGCACTCACAAAATTAGCAGAACGCGGCATTCCGTACATTTCTTTTATGACTGACCCAACAATGGGCGGTGTATCAGCAAGTTTAGCCATGCTCGGTGATTTAAACGTCGCTGAACCCAATGCGTTAATCGGTTTTGCAGGGCCTCGCGTGATTGAACAAACCGTGCGCGAAAAATTACCTGAAGGTTTCCAACGTAGCGAGTTTTTACAAGAACACGGCGCAATCGACATGATTATTCATCGTCGTGATATTCGTGAAAAAATTGGTAACATTTTGGCAATGTTGACAGCAAATAAAAGCGTTTCAATGCCTGAAATCGTGATTGAAGCAGAAGAATTGCTCGCTGACGAAATCGAAGACGCAGGTTAATTTTCAATGAACCGTTTTAACTCCTTGCAAGATTGGCTGACGTGGCAAGAAAGTTTGCATCCGTTACCAATTGATTTGGGTTTAGAACGGGTGAAGCGTGTTTTTGAAAAGTTGTTGCCCAATTATAAAACCCAAAAACCACCCACAATTACGGTCGCGGGAACAAATGGCAAAGGTTCAACCGTTGCATATTTGCAGGAATTTTATTTTGCGGCGGGTCACAAAGTTGGTGCGTACACGTCGCCACATATTTTACGCTACAACGAACGCATCAAAATTAACGGTAAATCGGTTTCAGATGAGCTAATTTGCGCCGCATTTGAACAAATCGACAAAGCGCGTGGTGAGATTTCACTCAGTTATTTTGAATTTAGTACGCTCGCGGCATTGCTGATTTTTTCACAACAAAATGTCGCGATTCAAATTTTAGAAGTAGGTTTAGGCGGACGTTTGGACGCGGTGAATATCGTCGATACGGATATTGCGATTGTGACGAGTATTGCCATTGACCACGTTGAATATCTTGGAAAAACGCGCGACGAAATTGGTCTGGAAAAAGCAGGTGTTTTTCGTGCGAATACGCCCGCAATCGTGAGTGATTTGCGACCACCCGCGTCGCTACTTAATTACGCTTACGAAAAAAATGTGTTGCTGTTGCAACTCGGTAAAACGTTTTTTTATGAAAAACACGGTGAAACATGGACGTGGCAAGGTTTGTCGCAATCTATTTCAGATTTACCGAATCCTGCATTGAAAGGTAATCACCAATTTCGTAATGCGTCAGCGGCGATTTTTGCCACGCAATGTTTAGCAAATGATTTACCCGTTAGCGAAACATCGTTAAAAATGGGGCTGAAAAATGTGAAATTAGCGGGACGTTTTCAATTAGTTGACTGCGACATTCCTGTACTGTTGGACGTTGGACACAATCCGCAAGCCGTGCAAACGCTGGTCGATTATTTAACTGAAAACTTCGCAAATCGCCGCATTCACGCCATTTTTTCGATGATGAAAGATAAAGACATTACAGGCGTTTTGGAATTGATGAAGCCTGTTGTTTCGGATTGGTTTTTCGCACCCTTATCACAAAATCCGCGTGCCGTTTCCGAAGAAAAAATGCGGGAATTATTTTTGCAATGTGACATTTCTAGCGCGAATTTTGGTTTTTCAAATTTTGCCCAAGCCTTTTTAGCGGCTAAAAATAACGCGAAAAGTGGTGATTTAATTT
>JBASLW010000011.1:0-40055 GCA_049656545.1 Methylococcaceae bacterium | reverse complement strand
GCCAAAAACAGCGTTTAACCTTGCAACTCAAAGGTTCAGGAAAAACGCCTTATTCGCGTAATTCGGATGGATTAGCGGTTTTACGTTCTTCGGTTCGAGAATTTTTATGCAGTGAAGCGATGCACCATTTAGGTGTACCGACAACTCGTGCGTTGAGTTTGTGTTTAACGGGTGAATCCGTACTTCGAGATATGTTTTATGATGGCAATCCAAAGTATGAATCTGGGGCTGTCGTTTGTCGAGTCGCACAAAGTTTTACACGATTTGGGCATTTTCAAATTCACGCCGCGCGTAACGATATGGCGTTATTGAAACAGCTTGTTGATTATACAATTCAGACAGATTTCCCTCATTTAGGCACGCCTAACGTTGAAACGTATTTGGAATGGTTTAGTGAAGTTTGTAAAAAAACGGCTGAAATGATTGTGCATTGGCAACGAGTAGGTTTTGTTCATGGCGTGATGAATACCGACAATATGTCGATTTTAGGATTGACAATTGATTATGGTCCTTATGGTTGGTTGGAAGATTTCAATTTAAGCTGGACTCCTAACACCACTGATGCTGACCATCGCCGTTATCATTTTGGTAATCAACCGCGTGTTGCGTTTTGGAATTTGGCACAATTAGCAAATGCTATTTTTCCTTTAATTCAAGATTCAAAACCGTTGCAAGATATTTTAGAACGTGAATATACAAAAACGTTTCAACGCGGTTATGAAAAAATGATGGCAGAGAAATTAGGTTTAGATACGTTTGATGAAGTGTTAATTTCAGATTTAATGACTTTATTGCAATCGGTTGAAACCGATATGACGATTTTTTACCGTCAACTAGCGAAAGTCGATTTAACTAAAGATTTTATTGATACACAACCTTTAACCGATGCTTACTATGACAAAGCGTATTTAAATGATGGTTATCAAAATAAATTGAATGCTTGGCTGAAACGTTATGCAAATTTGAGTACCGTTGATGAATTAAAACGTCAAACAAAAATGAATGCGATAAATCCAAACTATGTTTTGAGAAATTATCTTTCACAACAAGCGATCGATGCGGCTGAAAATGGCGATTTTTCTGAAATTAAACAATTATTAAATATCCTTCGCAAGCCTTACGATGAACAACCAGAATTTTCTGAGTATGCAAAAAAACGTCCTGAATGGGCAAAAATGAAGGCAGGTTGTTCAATGCTTTCTTGTAGCTCTTAACGTAATTTATTTTTCATTTACTGTTGGAAATTTTGGGTTTTGCTCCATATCGTTATCAATGATGTTTAACGTTAAGAGGACACCACAATGAGAACAGATAAATTAACCAGTAAATTTCACGAAGCCATTGCAGACGCACAAAGTTTAGCGTTAGGCAAAGACCATCAATTCATCGAAGCGGCGCATTTACTGCTCGCCTTACTTGACCAAGAAGGCGGCAGCATTAAGCCGTTACTCGCACAAAGCAACATCAATGTCCCGACCTTACGCGCCGACACGTTAGCGTCAATCAACCGATTAGCCAGCGTGAGCGGCACAGGCGGTGATGTCCGCTTATCAAACGAACTCGACCGATTATTAAATCTCACCGATAAACTCGCGCAAAAACGTGGCGATAATTTCATTTCAAGCGAATTATTTTTGCTCGCGGTCGCGGAAGAAAAATGCGCGTTGACTGAAATTTTCAAAAAACACGGCATTTCAAAAGTATTGCTCGAATCAGCAATTGAAAAATTGCGTGGTGGCGAAACCGTGCAAGATGCGAATGCCGAAGACCAACGTCAAGCCTTGAAAAAATACACCATCGATTTAACCGAACGTGCCGAACAAGGCAAACTCGACCCTGTGATTGGGCGTGACGATGAAATTCGTCGCACGATTCAAGTGTTGCAACGTCGCACCAAAAATAATCCTGTCTTAATTGGTCAACCAGGTGTGGGTAAATCTGCGATTGTTGAAGGTTTAGCGCAACGCATTATCAACGGCGAAGTGCCAGAAGGCATGAAACATAAAAAAGTGTTATCGCTCGATATGGCGGCGTTGATTGCGGGGGCGAAGTTTCGCGGCGAATTTGAAGAACGTTTGAAAGCGGTTTTGAGTGATTTAGCCAAACAAGAAGGGCAAGTTATTTTGTTCATCGACGAATTGCACACGATGGTCGGGGCGGGTAAAGCTGAAGGTGCGATGGATGCGGGGAATATGTTAAAACCTGCGTTAGCGCGTGGTGAATTGCATTGCGTAGGTGCGACGACGCACGACGAATACCGCAAATACATCGAAAAAGATGCGGCGTTAGAACGTCGTTTTCAAAAAGTGTTAGTTGATGAACCGAGCGTTGAAGACACGATTGCGATTTTGCGCGGTTTGAAAGAAAAATACGAAGTGCATCACGGCGTAGATATTACTGACCCTGCGATTGTCGCGGCGGCAACGCTTTCGTATCGCTACATTGCTGACCGTCAATTGCCTGATAAAGCGATTGATTTAATCGACGAAGCGGCAAGTCGGATTCGGATGGAAATTGATTCTAAACCTGAATCGATGGACAAATTACACCGCCGTTTAATTCAACTCAAAATAGAACAAGTTGCGCTGAAAAAAGAAAAAGATGCCGCCTCGAAAAAACGTCTGCAAATTTTAGAACAAGAAATTGGCGAACTCGAAAAAGAGTATTCGGATTTAGAAGAAATTTGGAAAGCGGAAAAATCAGCATTGCAAGGCAGCGCAGCGATTAAAGAAAAACTCGAACAAGCGCGTTTAGACGTTGAAAATGCACGACGTAGCAACGATTTAGCTCGAATGTCTGAATTGCAATACGGTGTCATTCCAGAACTTGAAAAACAAATTGCCGCATCAGCAACCATCGATATGTCAAAAATGACATTGCTGCGTAACAAAGTGACCGAAGATGAAATTGCCGAGGTCGTTTCGAAATGGACAGGCATTCCGGTTTCAAAAATGCTCGAAGGTGAACGCGAAAAATTGTTGAAAATGGAAGACCACTTAAAACAGCGGGTGGTGGGACAAGAAGAAGCGTTGAAAGCCGTCAGCAACGCGATTCGTCGTTCACGCGCGGGACTGTCCGATCCGAATCGTCCGAATGGTTCGTTTTTATTTTTAGGCCCGACGGGTGTGGGTAAAACCGAACTGTGCAAATCGTTAGCTGAATTTATGTTTGATACGCCCGATGCAATGGTGCGGATTGATATGTCAGAGTTTATGGAAAAACATTCGGTGGCACGTTTAATCGGTGCGCCTCCGGGTTATGTTGGCTATGAAGAAGGCGGTTATTTAACCGAACTCGTACGCCGCAAACCGTATTCGGTGATTTTGCTCGACGAAATCGAAAAAGCGCATCCTGATGTATTTAACATTTTGTTACAGGTTTTAGATGATGGACGTTTGACGGATGGTCAAGGTCGCACGGTGGATTTCAAAAATACCATTATCGTCATGACTTCCAACATCGGTTCGGACACGATTCAAGCGTTATCGGGCGAAGCATTGTATAGCGTGATGAAAAACGCGGTGATGGATATTGTGGTCACGAAATTCCGCCCTGAATTTATCAATCGTATCGATGAAGCGGTGGTGTTTCATTCGCTTGGACGTGAGCAAGTTCGCGCGATTTCGACGATTCAAATTGATTATTTGCGGAAACGTTTGCAAGAACGCGAAATTGGTTTTGAAATTTCCGAAGCGGCGTTGGATTTGTTAGGCGAAGCGGGATTTGACCCAGTTTATGGTGCAAGACCGATGAAACGCGCCATTCAACAACAACTTGAAAATCCACTCGCGCAAGCTATTTTGAGTGGGCAGTTTGTCGCGGGGGATGTAATAAAAGTGAATGAACAAGCGGGGGATTTACAGTTTATGCGATAATTTTTACTGATTTTTAAACTTCAATTTTGGATGTGACAATGAGCGATGCCCCTGAAAATTACACGCAAGAAACGATTTTAAACGTGCGTGGCGTTTTAGCGCGGCATCGGCTTGTTGAAGAACTCGTAAAAAAACAAAATTTAGTCGAACTACAACGCTTGCTTGAACAACTTGATACCGATTCCGTTGTGCAAATGTTGGAGATTTTTTCGCCAGAAGATAGGCAAGTTGTGTGGGATTTAATCCCTGAAAGTCGTAAAGAAGACGTTTTAATTGCGATGCCTTATGACACGCGCGTCGAATTAGCGGCTGATTTTCGCCCCAAAAATAGAAATATGGTAATTCGTGTTTTTGATTTACATGAAGGTTTGTTGCGGCAAATTCCGATTGAAACCAAAGCGGATTTAAAACACGCAAAACCGATTTGGATTGATTTGGTAATGCCTGAAGATGAACATTTGAATTGGGCGCAAGATTTATTTGATGTCGATTTGCCCAATCCTGATGAATTAACCGATTTAGAAACCAGTGCGCGTTTTTACGTTGAAGACAACGGCGAAGTGCATTTACATTCGGATTTTTTACTCGATAGAAAAGATGAATCTCGAAACGTCGCAGTCGCATTTGTCTTAAAAAAAGACACGCTGTTTTCAGTTCGTAGTGAAGAATTACCTGCATTTCGTTTGCAACGCCTTCGCGCTCGTGCTGAATCAGATTATATTTCTGATGCGAAAGATTTATTGCTCGATTTGTATGCGGCGGATGTCGAGTATTCAGCGAATGCGCTCGAAGATATTTATACCGAATTGGAAGCCGTTGGACGACAAGTTTTCAAATCGTACATGACCGACGAAGAAGCGGCGAAAATTCTTGCTGCGATTGCCGAAGAGGAAGATTTAAATGGGCGAATTCGACGAAATGTTTTAGACACACGCCGCGCGTTATCATTTTTGATGCGTGGCAAATTTTTATCTGAAAGCCAACATGAAGATGTGCGCGAAATTTTGCGTGATATTGAATCGCTCGACGGACACACTTCATTTTTAGTTAATAAAATTAACTTCCAAATGGATGCGACAGTTGGTTTTATTAACGTTAATCAGAATAAAGATTTAAAACGTTTAACAGTGATTAGTTTGGTTTTTATGCCGTTAAACGTGATTGCAGGAATTGGTGGAATGTCTGAATTTTCAATGATGACAGCGGGGATTCCTTGGCAATTTTCATACAGCGCATTACTCGGCGGATTAGCTTTTGTTTCTTGGGTAACGTTTATCGGTGTGCAGTTTTTTGAACGGCGAAAAATCCGCCGTTTGTCTATCGAAAATAATAAAATTCAAAAACGTTAAACTTTCGTTCCACCAACCGTTAAGCCATCGATTTTTAATGTAGGTTGACCAACACCTACTGGTACGCTTTGTCCGTCTTTGCCACACGTTCCAACACCGCTGTCGAGTTCCAAATCATTGCCAACCATTGAAACTTTGGTCAAAACATCAGGGCCATTTCCAATGAGCGTTGCACCTTTGACAGGGCGTGTGATTTTGCCGTTTTCGATTAAATACGCTTCGCTAGCAGAAAACACGAATTTTCCAGAAGTAATATCAACTTGCCCACCTGCAAAGTTTTTCGCGTACAAACCATTTTTCACTGAGGCAATAATTTCTTCAGGTTGATGTTTCCCAGCAAGCATATAAGTGTTAGTCATGCGCGGCATCGGCAAATGTGCGTAAGATTCGCGCCGTCCGTTACCTGTCGGTGCAACGCCCATCAATCGTGCATTTAAACGGTCTTGCATATAACCTTTTAAAATTCCGTTTTCAATTAACACCGTATTTTCAGTTTGCGTGCCTTCGTCGTCGATACTTAAAGAACCACGTCGTCCATACAATGTGCCATCATCAACAACCGTGCATAATTCAGAGGCAACTCGTTCGCCCACTCGTCCGCTAAATGCTGACGTGCCTTTGCGATTAAAATCGCCTTCCAAACCGTGACCAATTGCTTCGTGCAATAAAATTCCAGGCCAACCAGCACCTAAAACGACCGTCATATTTCCAGCGGGAGCTTCACCTGCTTCTAAATTGACAAGAGCTTGGCGTACTGCTTCACGAGCGTAATTCATCGCAGCATTTTGTTCAAAAAACATTCCATAATCACAACGTCCACCACCGCCCATACTGCCTTGTTCGCGTTTACCATTTTCAACAACAATAACCGTGACATTCAAACGCACTAACGGACGAACATCGGCGAGTAAATGCCCATCTTGATTTGCCACCAAAATATGTTCGTGAACACCTGATAAACTGACAATTACTTCTTCAATGCGTGAATCTAAAGCACGGGTTTGGCTATCAATTTGTTTTAAAAAATCAATTTTTTGTTGGTCTTCTAATGATTTTAGCGGATTCAACGTTGGATAAAGCAAACGGGCATTTTGCTCAACCGCTTTCAAATTGACTTGCGCGTTTTGTCCTTGACGAGTAATCGCTTTCACGTTGTTAATTGCGTCAAATAACACGGGAATTTCTAAACGGTCGCTGTAAGCAAAACCTGTTTTTTCACCTGAAACCGCTCGCACGCCAGCACCTTGTTCGATGCTGTGATGTCCTTCTTTAACAATACCCGCTTCGAGAACCCATGATTCGCTATGGCTGGATTGAAAATAAATATCAGCGGCATCGACTTCTGCACTTAATAAGTGATTCATCAATTTTTCAATGTCTGAATCCTGAATGTTTGCAGGCGTGAGAATAGCTTTTCGTGCGAGTTTAAGTAATTGCATAAAACCTTAAAAGTTTAAGTGTGAAAACAGCGAATGTGTCGGAATCTTTTTTAATGAATATGCACTTCGCGTGTTTGAACCGTGTCACTGCGACGCAAAATGTAACTATCTGCTTTCTCGCCTGTGTATTGTTTTCCCTCGTCATTAAGTTGAATCAATGTTCCTTCATCTTTAATTCGATATTGACGAGTTGTTGATTCGTGATTTTTTGGTGTTAGTAAAACAAGGTTATTTTCATCATCCCAACTGTATTTACCTTTTTCATAAAATTCTCTTGACGATTCTTTTGCGGGTTGGGTAACAAGTAAATAATTGTTGTTATCTTTCAAAGATAATGTGGCTTTAATGCCGTTGCAGTTATCACAAGGTAAAAAACCGTAAAAAACGCCGTGAAATTTTTTACTTTCTTCGACAGGTGTTAAATGATTCGCGTGTTCGCTGCCTTGTTGGTGAGTTGCAACTCGCGCTTCAAGAAATTTTTGTTGTGCGCTTAAATCCGTCGCTGCAATAGTTGCGTTGGCAAAAAATAACACACCGAAAAAAGCCAAAGTTTGTTTTACTGTTTTCATAAAATAACTCTCCAAAAATTGTTTAAAATTTTACTCGGTTAATAATTCAATCAACATCTGTTCATAAATCTTACTTAAAATATCCAAATCCGCAACGCCGATATGTTCATTGACTTTGTGAATGCTCGCGTTTAACGCGCCGAGTTCGATAACTTGTGCGCCTGTTGGGGCAACAAAACGCCCGTCTGACGTACCGCCGCCTGTGTCGTCAACCGTTTCAAAACCTGTTACGGTTTTAATTGCGCTGTGTGCCGCATCAATCAACGCGCCATTTGAGGTTAAAAATGGATTTCCCGACAAACGCCACACGATTTCGTATTTCAAATCGTGTCGATTTAAAATTTCTTCGGTGCGTTGTTTGATGATTTCGTCGGTTAATTCTGTGCTAAAACGCAAATTAAACTGCACATTCGCATTGGCGGGTATCACATTTTCTGCACCTGCACCGCTATGAATGTTTGAAATTTGTAAGCTTGTGGCTGGAAAAAATTCGTTGCCTTCATCCCAAATTTCATTCACCAAATCGTTTAACGCGGGTGTGATTTTATGAATCGGATTGTCAGCAATTTCGGGATACGCAACGTGACCTTGAATGCCGTGAACGGTTAAATTTGCATTCAACGAACCACGTCGCCCGACACGAATTACGTCACCAATTTTTTTATCGCTCGACGGTTCGCCAACTAAACACCAATCGATTTTATCGCCACGTTTTTCAAGCACTTCAACGACTTTTACCACGCCATTAGTTGCCGCGCCTTCTTCGTCGCTGGTGAGCATAATCGCAATCGAACCTGCGTGATTTGGATGATTTTTCACAAATCGCTCAACCGCCGTGATAAAACAAGCAATACCACCTTTCATATCCGCCGCGCCACGTCCGTACAACTGACCGTCACGAATGGTCGGCTCAAACGGTGGCGATTCCCATAAATTCAACGCGCCAACTGGCACAACGTCTGTGTGACCTAAGAATACAAACAACGGTTTTGCTTCGCCACGGCGTAGCCACATATTTTCAGTGTCATTAAAATTTAACCGCTCATCAACAAAACCTAACGGCGTTAAACGATTGGCGATTAAATCTAAACAACCCGCATCATTTGGCGTAACCGATTCGCGGCGAATTAAGCCTTTTAAAAGTTCTAACGTGTCTGTCATAAAAAATGTTTTTCGTACGCTCGCGTATCAAAACCGACCAGCAAAATTGCCCCGTTATCAATCACAGGGCGTTTCATCAAAGTGCGATTTTGAGCAATTAACGGCAACGCGGTTTCAATGCTTGTGCAAAGTTGTTGCTGCTGCGGTGTGAGTTTGCGCCAAGTCATGCCTTTACGGTTCAGCAAAACTTGCCAATCTTCAAGACGAGCGGCAAATTGTTTTAACGTTTCGAGCGTTAAACCTTGGTTGCGAATATCGTGAAACGTGTATTCGATTTGATGATCATCAAACCAAACACGCGCTTTTTTGACGGTGTCGCAATTAGTGATGCCGTAAATGGTGGTCATTTATTCTGCGCCGCCGAGTAATTCATCAATTGATGGTAAATCAGGTTCAGCTTTGCAACGACCTTTATAAACATCAATCAGTTCCATCAATGCTTGTTCTAAATCATCCAAAATCCCTTCTTCGTTTTCGATGTCATCGGCAGGAATTTCATCAGAATCAAGGTAGTCGCGTTGAATGTCCGCTTCGCTATTCACGGCTAAAATGGAATACATCAAGGTGGTACTAGAAATTTCTTTGCTCATGGTGTTGCCTCTTAGTTAAGTTAAAAATATGTATCTTCTTGTCTTGAGAGTAATTTAAAATCAAAATCCCACACCATCTAAATTAGGTTGTTTTAATGATAAAAATACTGCTTTTACTCACTTTTTTATTATCAACAAATTTATTTGCTCATAGCGGTAGAACAAATATAAATGGTTGTCATATTGATAAAAGTACCAACGTAGAACATTGTCATGAAACTACTAATGACACAATGGTAAAAAATGGTGCTGAAAAAATCATTGAACCAAATGAGCATGATGCAGACGCATCACAATCAAATTTTGCAACTCTTGAAAATAGTGCAGATAAATCAGAAGAAAAAGTTGAACAGAAATCATCAAGTTCAAAATTTTCGGCAACTTTATCTGCGTTTTACTTTATTTTAGTTATCGTTTTAATTTTTGTATTTAACAACGTATTAAAAACTACGATTGAGCTTTTTAACGTCATCAATGAAAAATTAGAATCTAAAACCAAATTCACCATTGCGATTTCAATCTTTTTTACTGCAATTACCGTAATACTGGTTTTCTTATTGGTTCGAGGCGTATTTTAATTTTGCTACGAATAGCGCGTTGAATCTTCAATCCCCGCCGCTTCAAATCCCGCTTTGCGTAAGCGACACGCATCACACGTTCCACAGGCTTCGCCGTTTTCATTCGCGGAATAACACGAAACGGTTTGTCGATAATCCACGCCCAATTTTGTGCCTGTTTCAATAATTTGTGCTTTACTCAAATGAATCAGTGGCGTGTGGATTTTAAACGGTTCACCTTCGACGCTGGCTTTGGTGGCTAAATTTGCCATCGTTTCAAACGCGGCAATAAATTCAGGGCGGCAATCAGGATAGCCCGAATAATCAACCGCATTCACGCCGATAAAAATATCTTGTGCGTGCAACACTTCTGCCCAACCGAGCGCGAGTGAGAGAAAAACTGTATTTCGTGCAGGCACATAAGTCACGGGAATACCTGTTTCCAACGTTTGTGGCACGGCAATTTGTGAATCGGTCAGCGCACTGCCACCGATAGTACCTAGTCCTAAACTCACGACTTTTCGCACTACACCATAATCTGCGGCGATTTTTTCACCTGCTTGTAATTCGGCTTTATTACGTTGCCCATAATCAAAACTGAGCGCATAACATTCGTAGCCTTGCGCCTTTGCCATAGCTAGAACGGTAACGGAATCTAGTCCGCCTGAAAGTAAAACGACTGCTTTTTTTTGCATTTATTTTCCTTGCGCGTCTTGCCACAAGAGTTTGTGAAGTTGAATTTGAAAGCGCACGGGCAATCTATCCGCTAAAATTTTTTCGGCGAGTTGTGTTGGATTTTGCGTTGGCACAACAGGCGAAAATAAAATCTGACAACGTTGCGGCAAATCGTAATCGGTCATCATTTTTTTTGCCCAGTTGTAATCCTCGTCATCTGCTATCACAAATTTAACTTGGTCTTGCGCGGTTAAAAATTCGATATTTTCATAACGATTTTTTTCAGCTTCGCCACAACTTGGCGTTTTTAAATCCATGACTTTGACGATTCGCTTATCCACTTTTGACACATCTAACGCGCCGCTGGTTTCAAGCGAAACGGCAAAATTTTCATCAGCTAATTTTGTTAATAATTCTAAACACGCAGGTTGTGCAAGTGGTTCGCCTCCCGTGACACAAACGGTTTTGCAATCGTATTTTTTGATTTCTGTGAGAATATCCGCAAGGGACATTTTTTGCCCACCTGAAAACGCATAAGTGGTGTCACAATAATTACAACGCAAAGGGCAACCTGTTAAACGCACAAAGACTGTTGGTAATCCAACGCTATTTGATTCACCTTGTAGAGAATAAAAAATTTCGCTAATTCTTAACATCTAAGGCGTGCCGTTGAGTTGTTGCAATTTTTTTGCCGCAACTTCAGCAGGCTTTGAAGTAGGGTAATCGGTAATCACGCGCGTAAAAAGTTCTTTAGCTTTTGCCGAATTTTTTGCATCCATTTCGATTGAACCTAACTTTAAAAGTGCATCTGGAATTTTTTGACTGTTTGGATATTTTTCCAAAACCGCACTAAAGGCTTTTTTCGCTGACGGAATATCTTTATTTACTCTATACGCTTCACCTAGCCAAAATTGTGCATTGTTGGCGAGTTGATTATTTGGATCTTTACTTAATAACGCATTGAATTGGTTAATTGCTTCCGTAACTTGTCCATTACGAAATGCGGCAAATGCTTCTTGATAAGGCGTTTGTGAACCCGCAGCTGGAACAGAACTTACAGCGGTAGATGTAGTAGGTGTTGGTTTTGGCGGCGGTACAGTTTCTGAAACAGGCTCAACTGTTTTTGTTGTAGCAGATTCTGATGTTTCTGCTGATTTTGCGCCACTCGCTTTATTTTCGATTTGCTGTAAGCGGTCATCAAAATCTGCAAACATCGCCGATTGTTTCTTTTTTAATTCAGAAATTAAATAGGTTTGTTCTTCAATTTTGCCATTCAATTGTTGAATTTCTGCCTGCGCTTCGTCTAATCGCGTCATCAATTCAAATGTGCTATTCATCGAAGAACTGACAGGAGTTGGCGTTTGTTGCGGCACACCACCTGTTGGATAACTCGAATTGTCAATCACGGGCGCAAGTGAATCGGCTAAAGCAAATGAACTTGCAAAAAGTAAAAGCGCAGGCAGTTTTTTCATTTTAGTAAGTAATTTCAACGCGACGGTTTAATTCCCAAGACGATTCATCGTGTCCCATTGCAACAGGTTTTTCTTCCCCGTAACTTACGATGCTAAGTTGACTTTCTGACACGCCTTGCGCTTTCAACATATTTGCAACAGTTTTTGAACGTTGTTCGCCTAAACCAATGTTATATTCGCGTGAACCACGTTCATCGCCATTACCTTCTAATACAACGTGTTGGCTGGGATTTGCTAACAAATAACGTGCATGAGCGGCAATCACGGGAACAAAATCTTGTTGAACTTGACTGCTATCCAGCATGAAATAAATCGTACGTTTTGAAAGTGGATTGTTTGGGTCGCTAAATTCGGGTGGTAATCCATTTGCACCGCGTGCGCCATATTTGCCATTTGCGCCAAAACGTCCGCCATCCATGCCAGAGCCGTCGCCAAAACCATTTACTGAAGCGTCATTCATGCCGCCATTTAAACTACCGTCAGTCAAACTTGCATCTTTTTCTTCATCACCGCTGCAACCAGCGAGCACTAATGAACTTGCAATAACGAGGGAGGCAACTATTTTTGTTAATTTCATTGTTTATTTTTCCAAAATGGGAAGTTGAAAATTTAAGCATAACAACAATGTCACGCCCTTGTTTTTAATTATAAAACAAAATCACGGCTGACTAAATTTGTTACCGACTCAAATTTTAAAGATAGTCGTTTTAAATTGTGGTCAGTTTATCGTAAATTCAAGTTGTGAATCTCTTAAATTCCATTTGTACATCTATAGATATTCTTTTTGTGTTGTATGGCAAAATAAACATCAACATTGTTAAAATGAATTTAACAGTAACTATACTTTTAATTTATATCGAAAAAAAAGGTGTCCATGTGAATTTATTTAAAAAATTGATTTTAGCTTCTGCAATCGGAATGTGTTTTGCGCCAGCCGTAAATGCTGAAATGTCGATTGAAATTACAGAAGGCGTTGAAAGTGCGATGCCAATTGCGATTGTGCCTTTTGCGTCACAAGGTGCGCCATTAGATGTAAGCAGCGTTGTGGACTCAGATTTAACACGCAGTGGCTATTTCAAAACGCTTGCCGCACAACAAATGCCTGGTCGTCCAAGCACAGCTGAAGCAATTAACTTTCCTGATTGGCAAGCAATTCGCCAAAATTACGTTGTGATTGGGCGTGTTATTCCCAATGGTGGACAATTTACAGTGGAATTTCAATTATTTGATGTCGCCAACGGTTCGCAATTATTAGGCTACCGTATGGCAGCCTCTGGAAATGATTTACGCAAAGCTGCGCATCGAATCAGCGACATGATTTACGAAAAAATACTGGGTAAAAAAGGGGTTTTCAGCGGCAAAATTGCTTACATCACAACCACACGCCAAGGCACACAAAGCAATCATAAATTGATGGTAGCGGACGCAGATGGGGCAAATGCTCAAGCGGTAGCCGCGTCAATTGAGCCGCTAATGTCACCTGCTTGGTCACCTGACGCAAAACGAATTGCTTATGTTTCATTTGAAAAGAAATCTGCTGCGATTTACACACAAAATTTATCAACAGGACAACGTGAACGAGTAGCTGAATTTCCAGGTATTAACGGCGCACCTGCATGGTCGCCAGATGGCGGAAAACTTGCAGTCACATTATCAAAAGACGGCAGTCCTGATATTTATATTTTAGATTTAGGTTCAAAATCTCTCACTAAATTAACCAAAAATCGTGCGATTGATACTGAACCAACGTGGTCGCCTGATGGTAGTCGAATTGTTTTTACCTCTGATAGAGGCGGAAAACCGCAGTTATATTCTATTCCTGTACAAGGCGGCGAAGAAAAACGTATTACGTTTAGCGGCAGTTACAACGCCCGTGCGAGTTTTTCACCTGATGGTAGATATATCACAATGGTGCATTCAGACGGAGGCAATTATCGTATTGGTTTAATGGAAGCGAATTCAAAATCTATCAGCGTTTTAACGTCGGGGCCTCTTGATGAATCGCCTAGTTTTGCACCGAATAGCAGCATGGTTTTATACGCCTCACGCAAAGGCAGTACAGGTTATTTATCAGCCGTTTCTACGGATGGGCGAATTCAACAAAAACTCGTTTTCGATAGTGCAGAAGTGCGTGAGCCTGCTTGGTCACCAAAATAGTTTGTCGAAATAAATGCGTGTTTTACTCGCTTATTTTGGAATGGTCGCATTGTGGGCAACTACACCACTTGCGATTAAATGGAGCGTCGATGGTTTTGGTGTTTTAGGTGGTGTGACATCACGCATGACAATTGGTTCGTTGTGTATGATTTTGTTGCTGTTACTATTTAAAAAACGACTGCCATTTTCGCGCATTGCTTGTTTAACGTATGCCGCCGTCGCGTTACAAATTTATGGCGCAATGTGTGTCGTTTATTGGGCTGCACAATTCATTCCTTCAGGTTGGATTTCGGTTGTTAGCGGTTTAACACCTTTGGTGACGGCATTATTTGCGGCAATTTGGCTTAACGAACGCAGTTTGACTGTAGGTAAGATTTTGTCTTATTTACTTGGCATTATCGGTTTAGCTGTCATGTTTGGTTCGGCAGATAAATTAAATTCAAGCGCGATGCTGGGTGTTTTTGGCGTTTTAGCATCCGTCGCATTACAAGCTCTTAGTGCCATTGCAATTAAACGCCTTTCAACACAATTACCCGCTTTAACACAGGTAACAGGCGGGTTATTGTTCGCATTACCATTTTATTTTTTGACATTTGAAATAGGAAGTGGACAGCTTCCATTGCAGTTTTCACTTACACATTTTTTAGCCGTTTTGTATTTAGGCATTATCGCTACACCAGTCGGTTTTATGTTGTATTACTATTTGTTGTCGCAACGCTCGGCAA
The DNA here is from genome assembly GCA_049656545.1 of Methylococcaceae bacterium. GTDB lineage: Bacteria > Pseudomonadota > Gammaproteobacteria > Methylococcales > Methylomonadaceae > UBA10906. The sequence goes on along the minus strand of JBASLW010000011.1, from coordinate 25,486 downwards.
CACAAGTTTCACTGGTAACGTTAATCAGTCCCGTTTTATCACTTTGGCTCGGACACAGTTTAAATAATGAACCCATGACATTAGAAATTATGCTTGGCACAACACTTATTTTATTGGCATTGTTGAGTCATAATTTTTTTGATGTTTTTTCTGCGAAATTAAATGTAATTAGATTTCGTGACCGTTCATAAAGTTGATAAAATCAGTAGGTATTTTTATTTCAATCTTTGGAGTTATTTTTTATGAGCATTAACGAACGTATCGAAACATTATTAAATTCTGCCCCTATCATTTTATTCATGAAAGGCACACCCGATTTTCCACAATGCGGTTTTTCAGGACAAGCGATTCAAGTTTTGGACGCTTGCAACGCGAAATTTGACCATTTCAACATTTTTGAAGATCAAGAAATTCGTGAAGGTTTAAAAACGTATTCAAATTGGCCTACTTTTCCACAACTTTACATTAAAGGCGAATTGATTGGTGGTTGCGACATCATGATTGATTTGTACAAATCAGGTGAATTAGCCCCAATGTTAGCGGCTGCAATCGAGGCGTAAAAATGGCAAAAGCAGGTGATTTAAAGCGCGGCATGGTTGTCGAAATCAACGGCGCACCACACGTTGTAAAAAATGTCGATGTAAAAAGTCCCTCTTCACGCGGCGCATCAACGTTGTATAAAATCCGTTTCAATAATGTTCAAACGGGACAAAAACATGATGAATCGTTGAAAGGTGACGACTTTTTTAAAGATGTCGATTTAGTGCGTGCCAAAGTTCAATTTTCTTACATCGATGGTGAAAATTATATTTTCATGGACATCGACGATTATTCACAATACACGTTAAGTAAAGACGATTTAGATGAACAAGTAAATTATTTATCTGAAGGCTTAGAAGGCATTGTGGCATTATTGGTTGACGATGAAATTTTAGGAATTGAATTACCCGCAGCGGTCGTTTTAGAAGTGCTAGAAACACCACCTGCCATTAAAGGCGCAACCGCGAGCAGTCGTTCAAAACCTGCTCGTTTAAGTACAGGTGCAGAAATTCAAGTGCCTGAATATCTCGAAACAGGTGAGTTAATTAAGGTCAATACCGAAACAGGTAAATTCATGTCTCGGGCTTAATAAAATCACTTTAAAACCATAAGAAAACAACTACCGAGAACATTGAGAGGTCAAAATGATTATGAATAATACTAAAAATAAAATCGGGTTAATTTGTACGTTATTACTAATCCAAAATGTTTCTGCCAATGAAATGAAAAATTTTGATGGTATTCAATTTATCAAAATTGAAGCGGGTTGTTTTCAAATGGGGCAAGATAAACAAACTGAATTGAACAGCAAAGACAAGCAAACGACTGCAAATGAATTGCCGCAACACAAAGTTTGTATCGACAAACCGTTTTATCTTGGTGAATCTGAAATTACCCAAAAACAGTGGGCAGATGTAATGGGTAACAATCCGAGTAAATTTAAAGGCATGTATCGACCTGTTGAAAAAGTAACTTGGAATGATACGCAAATTTTTATTGAAAAATTAAACGACAAATCTAAAGGTGATTTTTACCGATTGCCAACTGAAGCAGAATGGGAATATGCCGCACGGGCAGGAACTCAAACTGTTTATTCTTTTGGTGATGATATAAAAACGATTCGTGATTATGCGTGGTTTGGCAATGAAGGTTACGGCGGTGATACCCATGAAGTTGGGCAGAAAAAACCAAATCCCTGGGGATTAGTTGATATGCACGGAAACGTTTGGGAATGGGTGCAAGATTGGTATGATCCAAATGCGTATCAACACAGTTTAGCAACAAATCCAAAAGGCGCGGAAACAGGACAATATAAAATTTATCGTGGCGGAAGTTGGATTGCAAAAGCCCCTCTTTTGCGTTCAGCCACACGATATAGCAGTTTGCCAACAACACGAAGCGGTGATATTGGTTTTCGATTAGTACGCGAAATTAAGTAAAACGTGCGACAAATTGCCGCGTGACAATTTGTCGCGCGACGATTTGTCACATTTTCAAAGGCTAAAACAGTGATTAAACTAAGTCCATCTTATGACATAGCGCGTAAGTTTTAATCCTTCCTTCGTTTTTAGCCGAGAACATACAATGAAAAAATTAAACAAAAATCAAATTGTTATCGCTGCAACTATTTCAGCAGTCGCTGCTATTATTGGATTTCAGCAAGTTAGCGTCGCAGAATCTTCATCAGATGTGAAAAGTGTTGCGTGGTATGTGTCAAATATCAAACTGGCTCAAGCTAAAAATAACGAATGTCGCGCTGATGTTAATAACATTCAAACCACACCAGATTGTTCAAATGCGTTAAGTGCGTTACAAATGAGTTTCAAATAAAAGTCACTTACTCTTCAAAATTGGAAAAAGGCGTGAAATTTCACGCCTTTTTTATGTTTAGAAATTCGTAATCAACGACATTCTAAAACTTACAGGTTCAACGGGGTGGAAGTGAATATCATCAACGGGATTTCCATTACCAGTATAACAAGGGTCGGTTTTCAAGCATGAACTGTAAAAGTAATCAATGCCGCTGTCTTGGCGATTCAAAATGTTAAATACTTCGGCTTGCACTTTAATATGTTTATTAAATTCATAACCAAGCGTTCCAGAAAGCATTAACGTTTCTTGTGAACGCACGCTGTTATCTTCAATCAACGCGCGGGGACCAAAATAACGCAATCTAGGACCACCATAAACGCCGCCTAAAACATCATGGAAGGTCACGCCTGACGCAATAACCGTTTCAACCGCCCCTGGAATGTAACTGCCCTCGGTTGGATTTCCTTGAAAACGCGCTTTTGAAAAACTTAAATCCAAATCCAATGTTAGCCAATCGTTAGGCGAATAAAAGTTTGCCGATTCAATGCCGTAACGGCGACTTGGATGACCCGCCGCAGTCGTTCCCGCGTCGCCGACAAAGACTAATTCTGAATCAATATCTAGCCACCAAATTGCCAACGTGCTATTTAAACCTTTTATCCAGTTGCTACGCATTCCAATTTCCGCGCCGTAAGTGCGTGCTAATGGTACGGCTTTTTCAATCGAATTTCCTTCACCATCGACATTTTCACCTGTTGTGGGTTCCACTTTGGTATTCACACCACGCGCATCGTTACTGTGAAAACCTAAACCACCATTTAAATAAAATTCCGTTTCTGCCCAAGGACCAAACACCATGCCGAGTTTGGGGCTAACCATTCCGTCATAAACCGTGCCGTTATTGGCGTTTTGATTACTTTTTGAAACTTCAAAACGATAGCCGTCAAAACGCACACCTAAATCGGTTTTAAACCAATTTGTCCACGTCGTTTTGTTGTCAAAATACGGGCTTAAAGTGCTTTGCCAAATCGTATCGTTGCGAATGTAATGCAAAAATTCTTTCGCTTTGGTGTGTGTCAACGAGTTTTGAATGTTGTCATTGCGAAATTGCAAACCGAATGTACTTTCTGAATCAAATTTCCCAAGTTTGTGAAAAATCGTGTGCGAGGCTTTGAAGCCTGTGACGTAACGTTTATCAGGTTGTCCGAATTGGTCGCCATTCACCGCGTCATCTTGGAAAAAAGTGAAATTCGAGTACAAATCAAGCGAGGTAAATAAACCATAAGCCATGATTTGTGATTTGCTGTTTTTGTCTTGACGATGCCATTCACCTGTCACGCTGTAACGGTCGCTACGTCCGCCGTCAGTGGGGTCGATATTTCCCCAACGTGAAATTAAACCTTGATCAACGGCGCGTTGGGGAATTTGATCTGTTGAATTCCAATCTGATCCCATCGCCATCCCAGTGATACTCCAACCACTTTGCCCGTATTCTTCGCTGTATTTTAAAACACCATTGAATTTTAAATACTCGTTGCTCACGTCCCACGGGCCACCGTTGTGAACGGTTTCGCCAGCGTAAAGTAATTTGCCGTTGCCGAGTTTTTGTGAACCCATGACAACGCCACGATAATAATCGAACATTCCGCCCGTGAATTTCACCATGTGGTCGGGCAAATCAGTCATGTATTGAATGTTTGCCGAACCTGCGCTAGAAAAATCGCCCGTGTCCGCGTAGTAATTTCCTTTTTGATAACTCACGGTTTTAATCAATTCAGGAATTAAAAAATTCGTATCCATCCAACCTTGACCATGTGCGTGCGACGGTAAATTCACAGGCACTCCATCAACTTGCGTCAGAAAATCTGTGCCGTGGTCTAAATTAAAACCTCTCACATAATACTGAGCAGCTTTCCCTTCGCCGCTGTGTTGACTGGAAATCAAACCTGGGACGGTTTCTAACACTTCGCTAGGACGAGTAATTGGACGATATTTTAATTGCTCTTGTCCGACGTTGCCGACTGACGCGCTACCTGCAATGCCAACTAATGAATCAGCTCGTTCGGTAATTACAATATCATCGAGTTCAACAGGTTCAGCGTCTTTGAGTTTTTTAGTTTCTTTAACTTTTTTTACGGTTTCCGTGTTTTCAGGTTCGGTATATTCGGCGTGTGCAAACGCTGAAAAACTTGCCAAAATCGCCAGTGATAACAGCGTGAATTTAAACGGGTGATTTTTCATAATTTTCCTCATTTGTAGTTATTTTAAGAAAGGTTGATTTTGGTTTGCCCAAATTTTAGGCAAACGAATAGGCGCAAAAATCCTTTTGAAATTGCGTTGGGTAAAAATAAAAAGATGATTTGAACGCGAAAGCGTTGAAGGTAAAGCGAAAGACAATTGAAACAACGAGCGAGGAATTTTGAAGGACAAACAAAATCAGGTCGTTGTTTGATATAAAAAACATAGCAAACGAATTGCGAAACGCTAAAAACAAGCAATAACATACTTAAAACGAAATACGTTTTTGTAAGCATAAAAAGTTGAAAAATGGATTCAGGCGGCGGAGAAAAATTCAGCCATTGCGGCGATAAATTTATCAATGGTGGTTTTTCAACTGATGATTTCATTTGTTGAAAATCGCCTTGTGCAAGTTGCGTGTAACTGGTTGAAACGGTTTTTGCGGATTCCGTTGCAACGACAACATTTAATGCTTGCGCTATGAAAAACGCGATGGAAATTAAAACAACTTTCGCAACTAGAATTCCCGCGCCATGCAACAGCAACGTGGCAATCATAAAACCCAGCGTGTAAGAAATTAAACTTGCTGAGGTTGAAATTTCTGCACCGTGTGCATAACCGTGAAAGAAGGCGAAAAATGCCACAATTAACACGTTTATTCGGGTATCAAAACGCACTTTGCGAATGATTAAAACGCTAAAAACAAGGCAGGATAAAACGATTAAAATTTCTGCACTAGGCACAGCCAGATATTGTGCCGCGCCCGAAATGCCGCCTAAACTCATCACGCCGACAAACGTTGTAGGCAATAACCAGATTGCTTTACCACGAAGTTGCGCCGCCCAAATGCCAACGCCTAACATGGTGACAATGTGATCCCAACCTTCAAGCGGATGCGAAAAACCACTGCTTAAATCAAGTACAGAAATATCAGTCACAAAATAAAAAACGCACGCCAAAACGCTCATTAGCAAGAATGCTAACAAAGAGAAACGTTTTAAAAATGGCGTTATTGTGAACATAACCGAGTATTTTCCTGTTGAAATTAAGCCGCGCATTCTACGCAAACAAACCTGTTTTTACAAAAGTGTCCGTTCAATTAACCAATATCCGCCTGCTAAACAAACAATCGTTGAACAAACTGGCACAAAGTATTTTTCGACAAGTGGTTTTGTGTGCAGCCACCAAATAATTGGTAATGAAATTGCTGTGACGACCAACTGCCCTGTTTCAACGCCTAAATTGAACGAAAATAGCGGCACTAAAATTCCTGATTCGATGCTGGTGATGTTCATTTCTTGCAACACTGCAGCAAAACCAAAACCGTGAATTAAACCGAATGCAAAAGTGAGATATTTTCTTCCCTTTGGCTCTTTGACAATTAAATTTTCTACGCCAACATACACAATCGAAGCAGCAATTAACGGTTCGACAATCGTGCTAGGAATCGTGATTAAATTCATACCTGCGATGGCAAGCGTTATCGAATGAGCAATTGTGAAAAACGTGATAATGCCAAACGCCGACCAAAAACGATGCGTCACAATTAGCAACGCAAACAAAAATAACAAATGGTCATAACCCGTCAAAATGTGTTCGATGCCAAGCACGAAAAAATCTTTAAACATCGACGAACTTTGGCTCTTCGCTAAATTTAATTCGATTGAATTATCTTGTTGATTGAGCATTTTTTCGCTCAAGTTTTTGCCTGTTGCATCTTTAATTGTCACGACTTGTTTATGACCATCTGGCAATTTGTTTAAAAACAGCAATTGCAGTTTCAAACTCGTCGCGGCGGGTTGGTAATGAAATAAAAGATGGGCGTTGTTTTGAGCATCAAAAGTCACATTTTCGATGACGAACGGTTTGATGTTTTGATTATTTATCGTCACGTCTAATTCTTTGGCAATCAGCGCGGCAACTTCAGGTTTTGATATTTCACGTTCTTCTGCGCTGACTTCGGCATCGCCGTCTTTATCCATTGGCGCGAAAGATTCGGTATCTTGCAACGCAAAGGTAATTGAAATATCAACGCCTTTTTCGTTTAAAACCACGTCGGCAGAACTTAAACCTGGGTCATGGGCGAAACTAATTTGCGTGAAAAAAAATAAAAATAAAAAGCTGATTAACTTCATTGTTCAACACTCACAAACGCAATTTTAGAAATACCCGCGTGTTGTACCGTCGCCATCACTTCGGCAACTTTCGCATAAACCACCGCTTGGTCAGCGTACAAATGCACACCGATTTCAGCGTCTTTAGCAAATTCTGCTTTCAAGGCGGTTTCCAACGTTGCTAAATCAGAAATCGGATTTTTGTTCAGTGTAATTGCGCCTTGCGCGTCGATACCGAGTTGCAACGGTTGTGCTTGCGTGTCGGCGACGGTTTCCGTGGTTTTGGGTAATTTCACTTGCACGGATTGCGTCAAAAGTGGCGCGGTAACAAGCAAAATAATCACCAGCACCAACATCACGTCCACCAATGGCGTGACGTTAATTTCGCTCATCGCGCTTTCATCTTCGGATTGCGGTTTAAAAGCCATTTCAATCCCCTATTCTTTTGGCAAATCAGTAACAAGCAAAAAATGCGCGACAAAACTTTCCACCTGCATCCGTTGTAATTTCACGCGACGTAAAAAGAAGTTGTATGCAAGCACAGCAGGAACAGCAACGGCGATACCAATTGCGGTTGCCACCAGCGCGTCACCGATAGGTCCTGCCACAACGTCTAAACTCGTCGAACCACTTGCCGTAATATCGTGCATGGCGTGCATAATACCCATTACTGTTCCGAACAGCCCCACAAACGGAGCGGTGCTGCCGATACTTGCCAAAAGTGTTAAACCACTTTCAAGCGTGTGTTGTTCTTTTTGGAGTTGTCCGCGCAAAGCGTGTTCGAGTAATTCATTCGGATTTCCAGCATATTTAAAACTTTTACCACGCAAACGTTGATATTCATCAAGCCAAAATAAACCTTCATACGCTAAATGTGATTGCGTACCTTTAAAAACATCATCAGGCAAACGTTTTGCCTGTTCCATATTTTGCGTATTCCAAAATGCGTCGTTGAACACGTTGTTATTGCGATTGTTCGCCATAAATTGCCAAATTTTGTAAAAAATCAGCGTCCACGTCAGCACTGAAAAAACCATCAGTGTGTAAAACGTGAGGTCAATAACAAGGTGGGTAATTGAATCGGTCATCTTTTGTTCCTAATTATTTAGAAGGTTGAAATTTAATTGTTTTATTGCCTTTGAAACTCAAGGCTTTGCCGCCAACAATTTTTGGCTCGAATTCCATTTCCATCAAACTGTCTTTGATTTCAGAAATGACATCCTCGTCAAACATATCCGCAGGTTCAGCATTTTTGACGGTCGCATTTTGAACTTTGCCGTCTTCGCCAATTGTGAATGTGAACGAAACTGAACCTGAAAAATTGCGCCGCGCATAACGCCGTTGCAAACGTTTTTCGATGCCATCGCAGTTTTCGCAACTTCCGCCAGAACTTGCCGAAGAACTTTCATTGCTTGCCGATGCCGTTTCAACAGGTTTGCTCACCGTTTTAGCAACAGTTTGAACAGGCACTGGTGGCGTGTACACAGGTGCGGCTTCAAATTTTGGAATACTTACTTCGGCATTTTCAGACGTTGTCGTTAAAATTTTTGGTTGTAAAACGGGTTTTGGTGGCGTGATTTTTTTAACAGGCACTGGTTTTACAATCGGTTTCGATTTGACAACCTCTTTTTTCACCACAGGTTTTGGTGGCTCTGGTGGTGGTTTTTGAATTTCAGGTTTAGGCGGCTCTGGTTTTGGCAATGTCACCATTGCGACGTCCATAATTTGTGGCAATTTTTTAGACACATCTTTTGGCGCGTTGGCTAATTCAAATGCAATCGCGCTGTGCAAAATTATCACCGTTGCTAACATCAAACCACCGCGTAAACGTGCGTTCTTCAGCTCTTGTTGTGACGGTTCAAAAATTGGATAACCTGTAAAAGTCGAATTTGTTTTGTCCATAAAAATTACGTTTCGTTAGTGGTTTGCAATGGATTGATTTCGACGGTGATGTGGACTAATTCTTCATGAATGCTCAATTGTTCTTTGAAATAATTCGGTGTGACGTTTTCGCTGCTGGTGAGTAATGACAAAATGCAGGCATATTTATTTTTACTCACACGCCAAACGTGTAAATCGGTGATTTTTGCTTGAATGGGGCTGTCGTTAATTACTTCAAAAATTTCTGCCACCACTGGCGCATCCATTTCGGCATCAAGTAAAACACGTCCTGTTTCGAGCAATAAACGATATGCCCAAACTAAAACGAGTAACGCGCCGACAATTCCCATTGCGGGATCGAGCCAATTTGCGCTCCAAAATTTGCCACCAAATAGCGCAATAATTGCCAGCACAGACGTTGCCGCATCAGCAATGACGTGCAAATACGCGGAACGTAAATTTAAATCGTGATGATGGTAATCGTCCGAATGCCCATGCGAATGGTCGTGATGATGTCCATCTTTAAGCAATAACGCACAAAGTAAATTCACCACTAAACCGCCTGCAGCAATAGCTATCGCTTGATCATAATGAATCGCAATCGGTGAAATAAGGCGTTCGGCTGATTGATAAAGCATCAAACCTGCAACACCAATTAAAAAAATTGCACTGGTGTAACCGCCTATGATTTCAATTTTCCACGTTCCAAAAGCAAAGCGTTTATCGCTGTTTAAACGCCTTGCCAAGCGATAAGCGAAAACAGATAAACCCAACGCTAAAACGTGCGAACTCATGTGCCAACCATCAGCGAGCAGTGCCATTGAGTTGTAAAACCAGCCCCCGAAGATTTCGCCAATCATCATTAAAGCTGTTAAAAATACCGCCCATTTTGTGTTGCGCTCTGCAAGTGGATTACCTTCGTTGAAAACGTGTGTATGTTGCCAATCTGCAAGTGATTTATCTGTGATGGTCATTTTGAAATGTTTTTAAATTGACTTCATGGAAACCGCACGAATTGAACGTGCTATTAAAATTCCCGTTAGATGTAAAAATGATGTTGCCGAGATAAAACCTACACTATAAGAAAATAAATCAGCGGAATCAGCGATTTCTACGCCGTGTGCAAAACCGTGAAATAACGCAAAAAATCCGACAATTAACGATGTAATTTTTAAATCAAATTGCACCTTTTTAACTGCTAGAACGCTCAACACAAAACTTGATAACAAAATAATCGTTTCGGCGTAATCGAATGTAAAACCTGACGTACCCATAAAACCACCTAATGCCATCACACTAACAAACGTCAGCGGCAAAACCCACATTGCAACGCCGCGTAGTTGTGCTGCCCAAAAACCGACAGCAAGCATGGCAACAATGTGATCAACTCCTTGCAGTGGATGAAAAAAGCCACTATTAAAATCAATCGCCGTAAATACCATCGAGTGCGCGTGAGCAAAAGAAGGTGAAAGCAAAAATAACCCTGAAAATAAGTGAACTACATTTATTTTAGACAAACGAATACGCATAAAAATCCCCTTGGAATGTTGAAAATTAGAAAAGAAAAATTGATTTAAACGCGAAAGCGTTAAGGGTAAAGCGCAGGAGTAAAACGAATTTTTGAAACAAAAAGCGAGGAATTTTAAAAAATTAGCTCGTTGCTTTGGATAAAAAACGTAACAAATAAATTGCGAAACAGAAAAAACAATTAAAAAAAGACACAAAACGAAATATGTTTTCAATGGTTCAAAAATCAGCAAATGATTGCAAATCGGCGACAATTTTATTGCAGGCAGTTTTTCAATAGATTGCATTTCTATTTTTTCAAATGTTTTAGATACTTGCGTGTAAATTGCGGTTGCCGTTTTTGTGGATTCGTTTGAAATTGCAACATTTAAGGCTTGAGCAATAAAAAACGTAATAGACAGTAAAATAACTTTCGCAACTAAAATTCCTGCGCTATGTAGCAATAACGTTGCAAGCATAAATCCTGCGGTGTAAGAAATTAAACTCGCAGAAGTCGAGATTTCTTGCCCGTGTGCGTAGCCATGAAAAAAGGCGAAAAATGCCACGATTAACACATTGATTTTGATGTCAAAACGGACTTTGCGAATAATTAAAATGCTAAAAACCAGGCACGATAAAGCAATTAAAATTTCCGCACTTGGAACAGCAAGATATTTTGCAGCACCCGAAATACCACCTAAACTCATCACGCTAACAAAAGTCGTTGGCAAAAGCCAAATTGCTTTGCCGCGTAATTGCGCTGCCCAAATGCCAACGCCAAGCATCGTGACGATATGATCCCAACCTTCGAGCGGATGCGAAAAACCACTACTTAAATCAAGCAGTGAAATATCAGCAAAATAAAAAACGTACAATAAAACGCTCATCAGCAAAAAAGCTAATCCAGAAAAGCGTTTTAAACAGTGCGTTTGCGAGAACATAAATCAAATTGATTGTGTTGAAATTGTCGCGCATTCTACGCAAATTTGATGGGTTAGCCAAATTTCAGGATTTCTAGCAATTGACTTTTAACTATTCAAAACATGATTTTTCGCAAGCAACATCAATTCCACAATTCATGTAATAATAATGGCATTGTAATTTTGCTGATTTTTCTATGAAACTCCATGACGACGCGCTGCGAGAATTAGGTCTTGCAGTCATTCAAACCGAAGCCAAAGCCATCGCAGATTTAGCACAGCGCATTGATACCCATTTTGTGGCAGCGTGTAAGGTGTTATTTGCGTGCAAAGGTCGAATTGTCGTTACGGGCGTTGGAAAATCGGGACATATCGGCGGAAAAATTGCTGCGACATTAGCAAGCACAGGAACACCCGCTTTTTTTGTCCATTCGGGCGAAGCCAGTCACGGCGATTTAGGCATGATTACCGCACACGATGTGGTTTTAGCATTATCAAACTCGGGTGAAACGACAGAAATTTTAGCCATTTTGCCTTTGATAAAACGGTTAAACATTCCGTTGATTGCGTTGACTGGAAATTCTGAATCGACGTTAGCAAAATTTGCCACAATTCATTTAGATGTTTCCGTTGAACAAGAAGCCTGTCCACTTGGTTTAGCCCCAACGTCAAGCACGACAGCGGCTTTGGTTATGGGGGATGCGCTTGCGGTTTCGTTGCTTGAAGCGCGTGGATTTACAAGAGATGATTTCGCCTTTTCGCATCCAGGTGGACAATTAGGGCGGCGTTTATTATTGCGAGTGAGCGACATTATGCACATCGATTCAGCCATTCCAAAAGTGAGCGAAAATACGCTTGTAAGTGGCGCGATTTTGGAAATGACAACCAAAAAATTAGGCATGACGGCGATTGTCAATTCAGAAAATACATTGCTCGGCATTTTTACTGACGGCGATTTACGGCGACTTTTAGGAAATAATTTAAGTTTGCCGAATTGTGAAATTAGCGAAGTCATGACAAAAAATAGCAAAGTGATTCACTCCGATTGTTTGGCGGCAGAAGCAATGCAAATTATGCAACAACAAAAAATTAGTGCTTTGTGCGTGGTTGATGACCAGCAAAAAGTGTGTGGCGCGTTAAATATGCACGATTTGATTCGTGCGGGGATAGTGTGATGATACCAGTTCGAGTAATGGAACAAGCTCGCCAAGTGCGACTTTTGATTTTGGATGTGGACGGCGTTTTGACAGATGGAAAATTGTTTTTTGACCATTTAGGCAATGAATTCAAAGCGTTTCATGCGCGTGATGGTCACGGCATTAAAATGTTGCAACAAACGGGCGTTGAAATCGCAGTGATTTCGGGGCGCGAATCGTTTATCGTTACGAAACGCATGGAAGAATTAGACGTAACGCTGGTTTATCAAAATCAACGTGATAAACGCGCCGCCTTTGCAGATTTACTTCAAAAACTAGATTTAACGCCTGAACAAGTCGCTTATGTGGGTGACGATGTGGTGGATTTACCGATTATGACGCAAGTGGGTTTAGCGATTGCGGTTGCTGATGCAAATGAAGCGGTAATTGCTTGCGCGGATTGGACAACAACGCTCGGCGGTGGACTTGGTGCGGTGCGTGAAGTGTGTGACATGATTATGCAATCGCAAGACAATTTTGAAGCGATTTTGGCGGATTATTTGCAATGATTGAACGGCATAACGCTTTTTATGGTTATGTGATTGCGCTCGCAATCGTAAGCAGTTTATTCGCAAAATGGCTGATAAATGAAGAGGTTGAACGTCGTGAAGCCGCGCCGCACAGTGCCGATTTTTTCAGTGTCGGTTACAAAAAATGGCAAATGAATGAAAACGGCGATTTAGGTTCGCATTTGACAGCCAATAAAATGACGCATTACAGCGACGATGGCACGACAGAATTAGAAAATCCGTTAACGTTTTTTTATAACGCGCCAAATCCTGCGTGGCAAATTCAAGCCGAATCAGGAAAACTCGAAAAAGGCGGTGAAACGCTTTGGTTAAATGGCAAGGTTGAAATCGAACGTGCGGCAAGTTCACAAGGACGAGAGTTAATTATTCATACGGCGAATTTACAGGTTTCACCTAAAATCAGTTTCGCGCAAACAAGCGAATTCACAGAATTAAAAAGCGGCAACAATATCACTACAGGTTTAGGCATGAAGGCGATGTTTAGTTCGCCTGTGCATTTAGAATTGTTGTCAAAGGTGCATGGAAGTTATAAATGAAAAGCATTTTAACGACTGAAAAATTTGATAAATGGTTTGAAAATTTGCGTGATTTAAAAGCTAAAGCACGAATTGAAGCTCGGATTCAACGGGCAAAAAGTGGAAATTTTGGCGATTGTAAACCAATTGGTGAAGGACTTTCTGAAATGCGAATTGATTATGGTGCAGGCTACAGAGTTTATTTTATGCAACGTGGAGCAGAACTTGTTATTTTGCTTGGTGGCGGTGATAAAACAACGCAATCAACAGATATTCAGAACGTATTGCAACTTTCACACGAACTAAAAAGAGGCTGAATTTTTATGGCGATTGCACTTAAAGAATGGAACATTTTAGACCATTTAAAAACGCAAGAAGATATTGCGTTATATTTGGAAGCCTGTTTTGAAGAGGCGGGAGACGATTCAGAATTTATTGCTCAGGCATTACGAGATGTAGCAAGAGCCAAACATTTAACGATTGCAAATGAAACCGAAAAAACCAGTTTTGATAGTGTGTTTCATTTGGTTAAATTATTGGGCTTTCAGTTGCAAATTACACCAGCTAAAAGTTTTGCTTCACTCTAGCTATGACACAAAACCTCTACGCTAATCTCAAACAAGCCAAATCTGAAGAAGATGTCAAAGATATTTACATCAAAGCTCTTGGTTTGAAATCTTTTACAAAAGGTTTAGTTGATATTCGCACGAATGAAATCTGGTTTGAAGCCAAAGACACAGGCAAACATTCGAGTTACGCGATGTTCACGCAGTTGTTGCATTACGTTCAAGATGCGTTAAACAAAGGCGAACCTGTCCCGCCCTTTTTGTCAGTCATTGACACCGAAAAAGCCGCGTTGATGAAAACCGCTGACGTGTTGCCATTTTTGGCGAAAAAAACCGTTAAGTGGGGCAAATCGGCAAGCCAATATCCCAAAGAAGCGTTAGACGAAGTTTCAGCACACATCGGCACGCATTTTGTGTCGTTCAAAATCGCCACCCATGAAGACGAATTTATTCAAACGGTCAAAACCGCGATTGCATCAGGCGACATCATTCGCACGCAAATTACGCCCGACAATTTAAAACAAGTGTTCGACAAATGGGTTTTGATGATTGGACGTGAAATTGTCGGCGTAAAGTCAGAGAACTACGCGCTGTTATTTTTCGCCGACATCATGCACGACGGCACAGTGTCAACGCACGCCAATTTACCCGCTGAATTACTGCACAAAAACAACGCGCCTGTTTTCAGTTTAGACGGCAAAATTTACGAACTCGGCAACAAAGAAGGCTACCGCCAATTTTGGGCGATTTACCATAAGCCGCCAAAAGTTGAATATCGAAATTATTTACTCGAACGCCGCGACAGCTTGATTCCACTCGATGAACGCAGTTTTAAAGGCGCGTATTACACGCCACTTGCCGTTGTGGATAAGGCTTACGACAAACTCACTGAAACGCTCGGCAAAAACTGGCAGAAAAATTATCTCGTTTGGGATATGTGTTGCGGCGTGGGCAATTTAGAAGTCAAGCATTCCAACCCGCGCAACATTTTTATGAGTACGCTTGACCAAGCCGATGTTGACGTGATGAAAGCCACAAAAACTTGCGTCGCCGCGCAACGTTTTCAATACGATTATTTGAATGATGACATCACAGAAGACGGCAAAATCGACTACAACTTAACAAACAAACTCCCGCAAGAATTACGCAACGCGATTGCCGAAGGCAAAAAGATTTTAGTGTTAATCAATCCGCCTTATGCCGAAGCGACAAATGCTGAAAACACTTCAAATAATGATAATTCGGATAGAAAAACAGGAGTTGCAAAGACAAAAGTCGCAAGTCATTTAATGAATGATTACGGCAAAGCAAGTAACGAACTTTTCACACAATTTGTGGCGCGAATTTCTCAAGAAATTCCCAATGCAACGCTGGCAATGTTTAGCAAATTAAAATATGTGAACGCGCCAAATTTTGAAAAATTTAGACAAGTTTGGAACGCAAATTATTTAGGCGGTTTTGTTGTTCATAGCAAAGCATTTGATGGTTTAAAAGGCGATTTTCCAATCGGATTTTTGATTTGGCAAATCAATCAAAATGCTAAAAAGAAAATGTCAATTTTAGAAATTACAACCGAAGTTTTAGACAAAAAAGCCCAACCAATTGGCGAAAAACATTTTTACAATTTACCAAATAAAACTTTTTTAAATGTTTGGTTAAAGCGTCCAAAAGCAAACAAACTTGAGGTAATTCCACTTAAAAATGCTATTTCACCAACGACAGGAAATGCGCGTGTTTCAACTTGGTCAGATAATGCAATTGCTTATATGTATTGTGGCGTTAATGACATTCAACACGCAAATCAACAAACCGTTTTATTTTCTTCGCCGTATGGCGGTGGAAATGGATTTTATCTAACACCTGAAAACCTTTGGCAAGCGGCAATTATTTTTTCAGTTCGCCGTTTAATCAAACCAACGTGGCTAAACGACCGAGACCAATTTTTACAACCAACAAAAGAATTAACAGACGAATTCAAAAACGATTGTTTGATTTGGATGTTATTTAACGGTAGTAATTTAACCGCGAGCGCGAATAATCTCGAATGGAACGGCAAAACGTGGTCAATCGTAAATCATTTTATTCCGTTCACCGAAGCCGAAGTGAACGCGCCTGAACGGTTTGAATCGGATTTTATGGCGCAATATCTTGAGAAAAAGAAACTTTCAAAAGAAGCGAAAGCGGTTTTAGATACGGGGCGTGAATTGTGGAAAACGTATTTTTCGCAAACTGATGTTTATAACGTGCGAGAAGAATTTAAATTAAATCGCGCCGATGTCGGTTGGTATCAAATCCGTAACGCGCTGAAAAAACGCATTGAAACGCCTGTTGATTTTTCGGATTTTGAAACCGCTTATAAAAATCTGAGTGCGAAATGTCAGCCGTTGGTTTATGAGTTAGGATTTTTGCGGGCTTGAAATGAATAACACAGGTTTTGCTGCAATTTATAGGACAGTTTGGCAAAAAAATTTTCCACGAGTCATTTTAAATGCACCGCTTGGAAGTGCGGCAAAACACGTTGATTTTCAATTGGCAAAAACGGGAGACGTGTTTGCGGCTGTCCGATTAGTCAATGACACAATCCATGAAGAAACTATCGCACAACTTGAAAAGATAATTGGCAATAAAAAACCGTTACTTGTTCCTGTTCATGCCGAAGAGGCGATTAGTATCAATGAAATTCCTGTTGCTTATGCGGCGACGCTTGGAATGAAATTTGATTTAAATGTTGAATTGAATATCGTCCAAAGTGCAAAAGTCAGTAGGACAGGCTCAGATGGATTTAGTCGGCTTGCATTTCCGCCACCTTTTTCGGGTGAACCGAGTAATTATGCGACGCACGCCATTATTATTGATGACACACTTACACAAGGTGGAACGCTTGCTAATTTACGCGGTTATCTTGCTCAATTTGAAATAGAAACGATTGCCGCAACGACGCTCACAGGTAAAAATTATTCATCCATTCTTGCAATAAAAAATGAAACATTAAATGAACTACGGGACAAATACGATGAACTTGAAAAATGGTGGAATGACTACTTTGGCTATGGATTCGATTGCCTTACAGAATCAGAAGCGAGATATATCATTAAATCAGGTGCGGATGCTGACACAATCAGAAATCGAATTATTACAGAAAGACAAAAAAGAATCGGTGGCAAAGGCATTTAAAATACTGAATAAAATGTCAGCCGTTGGCGTTTGAATTGGGATTTTTAATCTCTTGAAATGAAAAGCGAGGAACGATTTGCAAGCAAATCTGGGAATATAATAAAGCGAACCGCTGAAAGCTGTGTCAATTCTAGCTTGAAAAATTAAAAAGTTATCAGATAAGATAACAATGTTATCATTATTGATAACTTTTTTGACATAGAATTCGAGGTTTTTAGCATGAAAAAAGATGAAAAAGCACAAATTGTGAATACAAAAACGGGTGAAATAAAAGAGGGTTATTTTATTTACATTGCTCACCCGAAAGCTAAAATTAGAAACGAGAGGTGGATAATGACTTTTCAAGATTCATTGATAATAATCGCTAAAGATAAAGAATTAACGGGTGAAGTAAAATCCGTTTTATTTTTTTTGATGGGCAATTTGGAATTTGAAAATTACATTTCTATTAAACAAGTAGAAATAGCAAAACAGCTTGAATTACAAAAAAGCAATGTCAGTCGCGCCATGAAATTATTGGTTGATAAAAGCATTATTTTAAAAATTAAAGATGGCTCGATGACAGGTTACAAACTGAATCCAAATTACGGTTGGAAAGGTAAAGTGGAAAATAGAGAAATCGCCAAAAACAAAATGGAAGAAAATAAAATTATTGATTTTCAGTCAGCACTTGAATCGCGCAATGATTCAGGAATTAAAACAGAAGACGTGCCGTATTAAATGTTTCAAAATGGCGTTGATTTTGAAATGCTCACAAATTATTACGCATTAAAAGGTTGTATGAAAAATTCACAGAAATATGGTTTGTTAATTGGTTTTTTTGCATTTAATTCGGTTGCATTTGCACTCGAAAGTGACGCAAAACAACCCATTACGATTGATTCAAATGGCGCGACGTATGATGAACGCGCAGAACTTAGCACTTACACGGGAAATGTCGTTGCGACGCAAGGCAGTATCCGCGTGAATTCGGATAGATTAGACGTGCATTTTAAAAATGGTGAAGCCGAGAAATTAGTTTTTTCTGGCAAAAATGCGCGATTTAAACAAACACCGAGTGCTGGCGCGAAAGACATTACAGGTCAGGCTTCAACAGGTGAATTTTATCCAAAACGTAATTTATTAGTTTTAATCGGTAACGCCACCGTTTTACAAGGAAATGGCACTTATTCAAGCGATTACATCGAATATGATATTAAAACGTCACTTGTGAAAGCAGGAGATAAAAGTGCGTCAACCGACAACAGCAAACAACGTGTTCACGTTGTGATTCAGCCAAAACCCTAATTATGATTTTAGCGGCAAAAAATTTACGCAAAAGTTATAACAAACGCGACGTGGTGCAAGGCGTTTCGTTGCACGTCAAAACAGGCGAAGTTGTTGGCTTACTTGGTCCTAACGGTGCAGGAAAAACCACCAGTTTTTATATGCTCGTCGGATTAGTCAAAGCAGACAGTGGTGAAATTACGCTCGACAATAAATCCATTACCGATATGCCAATGCACATTCGCGCCACAAATGGCATTGGTTATTTGCCACAAGAGCCGTCGGTATTTCGTAAATTAAGCGTTTCGGATAATTTACGCGCCGTTTTGGAATTGCGAAAAGAATTAACGCCTGGACAAATTGAATTGCAAATCATGGATTTGATGGACGAATTCAGCGTGACACATTTGAAAAATCAACTTGCTTTGAGTTTATCAGGTGGTGAACGTCGCCGTGTTGAAATTGCTCGCGCTCTCGCCTCAAACCCCAAATTTATTTTGCTTGATGAACCGTTTGCAGGCGTTGACCCAATTTCTGTCGAAGACATCAAAAAAATTATTCAGCATTTAACCAAACGCGGCATTGGCATTTTAATTACTGAACATAACGTCCGCGAAACGCTTGATATTTGCAATCGTGCTTATATTTTGAGTGACGGACAAGTGATTGCAGAAGGAAATGCTCAAGAAATTGTCGCAAATGAACAAGTTCGCCAAGTTTATTTGGGTGAAAATTTCAGTCTGTAACTTAAACAAAACAGTTCAATCACAGGTTTATCGCGCATGAAACAATCTTTAAATTTACGAATGGGTCAGCAATTATCAATGACTCCGCAGTTGCAACAAGCCATTAAATTGTTGCAAATGTCTACGCTAGATTTGCAACAAGAAATTCAGCAAGCGTTAGAATCCAACATTATGCTTGAAGTTGAAGAAGATGATTTTGGTTTTTCAGATTTTTCTTCGCACGATAAAAAAAGCGATAACCTTGATTTACAACATAGCAGCGAAGGTTCACAAACCGATATTCCTGACGATTTACCGATTGATTCATCGTGGGATGATATTTACGACGCAGAACCTGATTATGAATCCCCTTCCCCCGATTATGATTTTGGTTCAATTCAAGAAACGTCCAATTTTGAAGGGGAATTTGAAAGCCAACACACTAGCACGTTGAGTTTGCAAGCACATTTGTTAGACCAACTCGATTTAGTGTCTTTTTCAGAACGCGATTTTGCGATTGCGATTGCCATTATTGATTCGATAAATACCGAAGGCTATTTGACAACGAACGTGGAAGATATTTTTCAGGGGTTGCGTGAACAAATGCCTGATTTAGAACTGGATGAAGTGAACGCGGTTTTGCATCGTATTCAACATTTTGACCCAGCTGGCGTTGGCTCGATTGATTTAAGCGATTGTTTGCGCTTGCAATTGCAACAACTCTCCGAATCTACACCGCACAAAAATGACGCTTTATTATTAGTCACCCGCCATTTGGATTTACTGGCAACACACGATCAAGCGAAATTAGTACGAAAACTCGGTGTTGATGAAAATGAATTAGATGAAATTGTGGCGTTAATTCGCACGCTTGATCCCAAACCTGGTGAGAAAATTCAAAGCCGATTATCGGAATACGTTGTCCCTGATGTCTATGTACGAAAAATAAATGATCGCTGGTGTGTTGATTTAAATCCTGATGTTGCGCCAAAATTGCGCGTGAATGAAATGTACGCAGGCTTGATTAAAAAGTCTGATTCGAGCAAAGACAACACCGTGATGAAAGAACATTTGCAAGAAGCAAAATGGTTCATCAAAAGTTTGCACAGCCGAAATGATACGTTATTAAGAGTAGCTCGTTGCATCGTCGAAAAACAAACTGCCTTTTTAGAACACGGTTCGATTGCGATGAAATCAATGGTTTTACGCGACGTTGCCGAAGAATTAGAATTGCATGAATCCACGATTTCGCGCGTCACGACCCAAAAATATATGCACACGCCAAATGGGATTGTGGAATTTAAATACTTTTTCTCCAGCCACGTTTCAACCGATGGCGGCGGCGAATGTTCCTCAACAGCGATTCGCGCGTTAATTAAAGAGTTAATCAGTAACGAAAATGCAACAAAACCGCTCAGTGATAGTAAAATAGCGGAGTTTTTAAAAGCAAAGGGCATCAATGTTGCTCGAAGAACAGTGGCTAAATATCGTGAAGCGATGTTTATTTCCTCGTCCAGTCAACGCAAGCGTTTGTTATAAAACGCACGTTGTTTTTCCCTCCTTCATTTTTTACAAGGAATTATTTATGCAAGTCATTATTAGTGGTCATCACTTAGAAATCACCGACGCTTTAAAAGCGTACACGGAAGAAAAATTCGCTAAATTAGCGCGTCATTTTGACAAAGTAACGGACGTTCACGTCATTTTAAGCGTGGAAAAATTGGTGCAGAAAGCCGAAGCGACTTTGCATTTTGCAGGAACGAAATTTTTCGCCGAAGATGAGCAAGAAGATATGTATGTATCGATTGATCATTTAGTCGATAAATTAGATCGTCAAATTTTGAAGCACAAAGAAAAACACGCTTCACATTAAAATGAAAAATGGTTCAAGGCTCGACAGTCGAGTCTTGAACTTTCGATAAAAAACAGGCGCGATTTCGCGCTTTTTTATTGTCAGGAATTTACTATGTTAGAAAAAATTGAAAATTCGCTTGAAAAAACCATGTATGCCAGCCGTTGGCTGTTAGCTCCGATTTATGTCGGAATGAGTTTAGGGTTAATTGCGTTGTTTTTTAAATTCTTTGAAGAACTTTTTCATCTGCTCCCTCACCTACTCGATGTTACTGAAGAAACGCTGGTTTTAAAATTGCTGACGCTAATTGATTTAAGTTTGGTTGGCAGTTTAATTGTGATTGTGATGTTTAGCGGTTACGAAAATTTTGTTTCACGTTTGAATTTGAGCGATACGACCGAAAAATTAAATTGGCTCGGAACACATGATTATGGTTCGTTGAAAGTTAAGCTCGCGTCGTCAATTGTGGCGATTTCATCAATTCATTTGCTAAAAATCTTTATGAATGTTGAAAAAATCGATAGCGACAAAATCATGTGGTATGTCATCGTTCACATGAGTTTAGTGATTTCTGCGGTGATGCTCGGTTATTTAGATAAACTGACAAAACACTGATGGGTTTATTATTACTCGGCACTGATGGTTGTCATTTGTGTGAAGACGCGCAAATGCTTTTAAACGAAAATCAAATTATCGCTGAATACGTTGATATTGCGTTGCACGAAGAATGGCAACCACAATTTGCATTGCTCATTCCTGTTTTGTTTCACGTCGAAAGCCAACGATTTTTAAATTGGCGTTTCGATTCCCCTGCCCTACTCTCTTTTATTGAATCTTTAAATTATGAAAAATCCATTATTAAACCAAACTGATTTACCGCTTTTTAGCCAAATTCGACCTGAACACGTTGAACCTGCGATTGATGAATTGTTAGCGAATGCACGAAAAGTGGTTGCAGAATGTTTAGAAAAAAACGATTTTTATACTTGGGAAAACTTAATTGAACCGATTGAAGATGCTGAAGATACATTAAATAAAGCG
Source organism: Methylococcaceae bacterium (assembly GCA_049656545.1). Lineage (GTDB taxonomy): Bacteria > Pseudomonadota > Gammaproteobacteria > Methylococcales > Methylomonadaceae > UBA10906. The sequence continues at coordinate 3,610 of JBASLW010000011.1, read as the reverse complement.
TGGTCGCCTGTGAGTCATTTAAATTCTGTGATGAATAATGACGAATTGCGCGAAGCGTACAATGCCTGTTTGCCCAAATTGAGCGATTACGCCACTGAAATGGGACAAAATGAAAAACTGTTCCACGCTTACGAGTCTATTGTTTCACGTGAAACCTTTAATGATTTGAGCAAAGCGCAACAAAAAGTTTTAACGAATGCGTTACGCGATTTCAAATTATCAGGCGTTGCGTTATCTGAAAATCAAAAACAACGTTACAAAGAAATTTCGCAACAACTCAGTTCAGTTTGTAGTCGTTATTCGGATAATGTTTTAGATGCAACAAATGCGTGGACGAAGTTAATTACCGACGTGAACGAGTTAGCAGGTTTGCCCGAAAACGATCTGGCACAAGCAAAACAAAGTGCTGAAATGTTTCACATGAAACAATCTGAAAAAAATGGCGAGATGTTTCACGTGAAACCAGAAGAAAGCGGTTGGTTAATTACGTTGCAATATCCGTCTTATTTAGCCGTGATGACGCACGCGGATAATCGAGAATTGCGCCGCGAAGTTTATACTGCATTTGCAACGCGGGCGAGTGAAGGTGAATTTGATAACACGCAAATCATGGAAGAAATTTTAGCCTTGCGGCATGAAGAAGCGCAATTGCTTGATTTCGAAAATTACGCACAGTTATCGCTTGCCACAAAAATGGCGAATTCGCCTGAAGAAGTGATTTCATTTCTCGAAGATTTAGCGCAAAAATCGTTGCCGCAAGCGCGGCAAGATGTTGAAGATTTAAAAAAATTCGCTCGTAAAAATTACGGCATCGACGAATTGCAAGCGTGGGATGTAACGTATTTGTCGGAAAAAATGCGCCAGAAACATTACCAACTTTCACAAGAAGAAGTGAAAAGTTATTTTCCTGTGCAAAAAGTATTGAGCGGGTTATTTGAAATTTTGCATCGGTTATACGGTTTAACTTTTACCGAAATTAAAGAATTTGACCGTTGGCATGAATCGGCGCAATTATTTGAAGCCACAGACGGGGCAGGACGTAAGCGTGGACGTTTTTATTTAGATTTATTTGCGCGAGATAAAAAACGCGGCGGGGCGTGGATGGATGATTGCATCGGACGACGCAAATTGAATGACGAAAATGTGCAATTGCCTGTGGCGTATTTAGTGTGCAATTTCACGCCACCAACGGCTGATACGCCATCGCTTTTAACGCATGACGATGTGACGACTTTGTTTCACGAATTCGGACACGGGCTACACCATGTTTTAACGCAAGTGGATTATTTAGGCGTTTCGGGCATTAACGGTGTAGCGTGGGATGCCGTCGAATTGCCAAGTCAGTTTATGGAAAATTGGTGCTGGGAAAAAGACGCACTTGCGCTGATTTCATCACATTATCAAACGAATGAAGCGTTGCCTGATGCGTTATTTGAAAAAATGCTCACGGCGAAAAATTTTCAAGCAGGCATGATGATGGTTCGTCAGCTTGAATTCAGTTTGTTTGATTTTCATATTCACCGCGATTTTGCCCCAAACAGGGGAGGGCGAATTTATGAAACGTTGAATGAAATCCGAGAAAAAATTTCGGTTTTGCCCGTGCCTGAATTTAACCGTTTTGCACACAGTTTTTCCCATATTTTCGCAGGCGGTTACGCAGCGGGATATTACAGTTACAAATGGGCAGAAGTATTATCAAGCGATGCGTTTTCGTTGTTTGAAGAAAAAGGCATTTTTGATGAGCAAACGGGCAGGGCATTTTTAACCAACATTTTGGAAATGGGCGGTAGTGATGACGCGATGGAATTATTTAAAAATTTCCGTGGACGTGAGCCATTAGTTGATGCACTTTTGCGGCATAATGGTATCGGCTAAATCTGATTTTTACTTTTTATTATTAAAACAAAATGACTGAAACACATTATTTAAATGATCAATTTCTCATCGCTATGCCAACATTAGCAGATGCAAATTTTTCGCAAGCCGCAATTTATTTATGTCAACACAACGCTGATGGCGCATTAGGAATTGTCATAAATCGCAAATCACATATGAAACTCAAAGAGAGTTTCATGCAAATGGATATTCCAATTACATCGATGACAGCAGCAGAATCACCTGTTTATTTTGGCGGACCTGTGCAACAACAACGCGGATTTGTGTTGCATACGACTGGGGGACAATGGGCGATTACACTGCCAATTTCGGACACAATTTCTCTCACCACATCACGCGATATTATAGAAGCGATTGCACGCGGTGAAGGTCCTGAACGTTATTTTGTCGCGCTGGGTTATGCAGGGTGGGGTAGGGGACAGTTAGAGCAAGAATTTTTGGCAAATTCATGGTTAAGCACGCCATTTGGTGAACCGATTTTATTTGATACACCAACTGATTTACGTTGGCAAATGGCAGCAAGTCAAATTGGTATCGACATCAATAAATTAACGTTTGGTTCAGGTCATGCGTGATCCGCTAGCGTCGAAGTCAGACGACACGTTTTTAGGATTTGATTTCGGAACAAAAAAAATTGGTGTCGCAGTGGGACAATTAACCACGAAAACAGCAAATTCGTTAGAAACATTGCGTTCACCAAATCAAACACCGAATTGGCAAGCCATTGAAAAACTGATTAAAGAATGGCAACCAGCAGGTTTTGTCGTCGGTATTTCGCGCCAATTTGACGGCACGGACAATCCAGTTACACCGAAAATGTTGAAATTTTGTAACCAATTAAACGGGCGATTTAATTTGCCCGTTCATCAACAAGATGAATCACTTTCAACATTTGAGGCAAAACAAATGCTGTTTGATGATGTTCATGTAAATGCAACGAAATTGTGGGCGGTTCAAGATGAACTTGCCGCACAGTTAATTTTACAATCTTGGCTAAATCAGCAAATTACAAAATGAGTGACGCAGATTTATTTCGTCAAACGATTGGCAAAGTTCAAGCCATCAAACAAGATAAAATTTCATTGCATGAACAACGTAAGCCAAAACCGAAACCTTACCCCAAACCTGCCGAAGTAAATTTCGACGCGCATTTGAATTTGCGTCATCCAGACGAAATTGAAACCGTTGGAATTTACGATTCAATGAGTTTTTTATCTGCTGGTTTACAAAATAATGTGCTGAAAAAATTACGACGTGGTTTTTTTGGAATAGATGCTGAAATTGATTTACACGGATTGAACACAAATGACGCAAAACGCTATTTACTACATTTTTTACACAATAGTGTTGAAGAAGGTTGTCGCTGTGTTCATATTGTTCACGGTAAAGGTTATCGCTCGTTGGATAATTTACCCGTTATTAAAAACGAATTAAATCGTTGGTTAAGGCAACATAAGGATGTTCAAGCGTTTTGTTCTGCGAATGCTAAAGAGGGAGGTACAGGAGCTGTTTTGGTATTGTTGAGAATGAGTGACAAATTTGAATAATTTTTAGTCAAAACTGTCTGTTTTACCGCGTGAATGTATTTTTATTTATTTGCCATCAAATCGAGTAACGTTTTTGCCAATTCACAAAAATCTTCAGCCCCGCGACTTTTGGGTGCATAAAAACGAACAGGCTTATTTACGGCAAAGGCTTCAGCAAGTTTAATATC
>JBASLW010000010.1:0-3379 GCA_049656545.1 Methylococcaceae bacterium | reverse complement strand
GGTATGAACAACGCGACGATGAGAATGTCCACCTTCTCTATTTAAATGTAATTTTGTTTCGCCGTTGATTTCTTCTTCGGTAAATAAAACGCCTTGCTCGCGTAACCAATCAATGGATTTTTTGCCGTGATTAACAGTTAATTTCACAATTTCTTCGTTACACAAGCCTGCACCTGAATCGAGCGTATCGTTCAAATGCGATTCAAGCGAATCATCAGCATCAAACACAGCTGAAATACCACCTTGCGCGTAATAAGTGCTACCAGCGGTTAAGGCGAATTTTGATAAAACCGCAACGTGGGTTGTTGAATTGGCAAGTTTTAACGCAAGCGTTAAACCCGCGCCACCGCTGCCAATAATCAAAACATCAAAACTCAATTCGCCTTTCACCGTTTAATTTCCTATTTCGCTGTTTCTTCAAATACGCCAAAATTCATAATTCGCTGATAACGATGTTCAAGTAATGTGTGTGTGTCGAGATTTTTCAGTGAATCTAAATGACGTGCTAATGTTTCTTTTAAGTTTAACGCCGTTGTTGAAAAATCACGGTGTGCGCCGCCTAAAGGTTCGCGCACAACTTCATCTAAAAAGCCTTGTTCACGAATTCTGTCAGCCGTAATTCCCATAGCTTCGGCGGCCGCTTGAACTTTATCGGGACTTTTCCATAAAATCGCCGCGCAACCTTCAGGTGAAATTACAGAATAAGTGCTGTATTCCAACATAATTAAACGGTCGCCAACGCCAATCGCTAACGCACCGCCTGAGCCGCCTTCGCCGATAATAGTGCAAATAATGGGGGTTTTGAGTTTTGCCATTTCAAATAAATTCCGCGCAATGGCTTCACTTTGACCGCGTTCTTCTGCATCAATTCCAGGATATGCGCCTGGTGTGTCGATTAAACAAATAATCGGTAATTTGAAACGTTCCGCTAATTTCATTACACGCAAGGCTTTTCGATAGCCTTCAGGGCGAGGCATACCAAAATTGCGATAAATTTTTTCTTTTGTATCACGTCCTTTTTGATGACCAATAATGACAATTGGTTCACCGTCTAATTTTGCCAAACCGCAAATAATCGCAGGGTCATCGGCATACGCACGGTCGCCGTGTAATTCGTGAAAATCCGTGAAAATTAAATCAATGTAATCTTTGGTATAAGGTCTGCCAGGATGACGCGAAAGTTGCGAAATTTGCCAATCTGATAAATTCGTAAAAATAGATTCGGTCAACGATTTACTTTGACCTTCTAATTTTTGGAGTGCTTCAGAAATGTTAATTTTATTGTCGAATTCAACGTGACGAAGTTCTTCAATTTTTGCTTCTAATACAGCAATCGGTTGTTCAAAATCGAGAAATTTTAAGTCCATGTTTTTAGTTTTTTATTTTTTGAATAAGGAAAATGAAGTATTTCAATTATAAGACAAAAAACACCGCTTGATTTACAATTGTTGACCGAAAAGACAAAGAAATTGCGCTCATGCCACGCCTTCAAACCCTCAAAGATAATTCTGTCGAAAACCAAGTTTTTGTGAATCGCATTATTGCGGCATTTTGTATTGTCGTTTTTTTGACAATCGGTTTAGGTGTGCGCTTGGTGTATTTGCAAATTGTGGGACATGAACATTACGCCACACTGGCGAAAGAAAATAGCGTTAAAATTCAACCACTCGTACCGACGCGAGGCATGATTTACGACCGTAACGGCAAAATTCTCGCTGAAAATACGCAATCCTTTAGCCTTGAATTGATTCCCGAACAAATCAGCGATTTAGATGATACGTTGGCGCGTTTGCAGCAATTATTAAACATTCCAAACGATAAAATTGAACAATTCCAAAAGCAGCGAAAACGTCAAAAACGTTTTATCAGTACGCCGTTGTTGCTCAGTATGACAGATGAAGAAATTGCCAAATTTGCAGTGCAACGTCCCTATTTTACAGGCGTGGATATTCAATCGCGGTTAGTTCGTCATTATCCCTACACCGATTTAGCCGCACACGTTGTTGGTTATGTTAGTCGTATCAATGAAGCAGAAATGAAAACGTTGCCGTTGTCAGAATATCGCGGCTCAAGTCACGTTGGAAAATTGGGCATCGAAAGTTTTTATGAAACGCAATTACACGGTAAAACGGGTTATGCCGAAATGGAAACAAATGTGCAATCTCGCGCTATCAATACGTTTAATACCGTACCACCTGTAGCAGGTGCGAATTTGTATTTAACGCTCGACATTGATTTACAAAAAACCGCGTATGACGCACTGGAAGGTTATAACGGTGCAGTGGTCGCGCTCGATGTGCAAACGGGCGGTGTGTTAGTTTTTTCAAGTCGTCCAGGATTTGACCCGAATCCGTTTGTGGTGGGGATTGATTACGACAGTTACCAAACGTTGCAATCGTCCGAAAATCAGCCGCTTTATAATCGTGCCTTACGCGGTTTGTATCCACCAGGTTCAACAATGAAACCGTTTGTCGCGTTGGCAGGATTAGAATATAACGCGATTGGATTTGAACAAAAACATTACTGCCCTGGTTTTTATCAATTGCCCAATACGCCGCACAAATACCGCGATTGGAAACACGGTGGTCACGGGGCTGTTAGCATGAGTGACGCAATTACTGAATCATGCGACGTTTATTTTTACAGCCTCGCATCAGTATTAGGAATTGATAATTTGCACCAATTTTTGCAGCAATTTGGTTTTGGTGAAAAATCAGGCATTGATTTGGTTGGTGAGAAAACAGGTTTATTACCGTCACGCGAATGGAAAAAGGAAAAGAAAAACCAAAATTGGTATCCAGGTGAAACGCTGATTACGGGAATAGGGCAGGGCTATTTGCAAGTAACACCGATACAATTAGCGCGTGCCACCGCAACGTTGGCGAACGGAGGAAAAGTAGTCACGCCGTTTTTAGTCGATAAAATCGTTACCGCGACGGAAACACAAACGAATGCAAAAGCTGAAGCGAGTGTGATTTCGTTAAAAGCCTCAAATATTCAACATATTACCGATGCGATGGTAAAAGTCGTGCATGATGCACATGGCACGGCGAAAAATATCGGCAAACACATTACTTATCACATTGCGGGAAAAACAGGCACGGCACAGGTTTTCAATATCAAACAAGAAGCAAAATATAACGAAAATGCCATTGATTTCAAATTACGCGACCACGCGCTTTTTATTGCCTTTGCACCCGCTGAAAACCCGAAAATCGCTGTTGCCGTCGTTGTTGAAAATGGTGGTCATGGCTGTTCAGTAGCTGCAACCATTGCAGGAAAAGTAAGTGAGCAATATCTTGAAAGTTCACATACCAATCAAAACACAGAAACATAAAAAATAATGAAAAATATCGTATATATCAACAAACCTGAACAA
>JBASLW010000009.1:0-8421 GCA_049656545.1 Methylococcaceae bacterium | reverse complement strand
AAAAATTCCATGGCATCGCCGACCAAGAAATTAAATATCGTCAACGGTATTTAGATTTAATTATGAGCCAACAGTCACGCGACACGTTTTTGATTCGTTCAAAAGTGGTTGGTTATATTCGTAATTTTTTGATTGAACGCAACTTTTTAGAAGTCGAAACGCCGATGATGCAAGTCATACCAGGTGGCGCGACGGCACGACCATTTACCACGCATCACAACGCGCTTGATATGGATATGTTCTTGCGAATTGCGCCAGAGTTGTATTTAAAACGTTTAGTAGTCGGCGGTTTTGAACGGGTATTTGAAATTAACCGTAATTTCAGAAACGAAGGTTTATCAACGCGCCACAATCCAGAATTTACGATGCTTGAGTTTTATCAAGCCTACGCGGAATATCATGAGCTGATGGATTTGACCGAAGAAATGTTGCGTGGAATCGCAGAAGAAGTTTTAGGCAAAACAACGATTACTTATCAAGGCGAAGAATACGATTTCGGCAAACCGTTTGCGCGAATGACGGTTTTTGATTCGATTTTGCATTTCAATCCTGATTTAAAACCAGAAAACATTTCAACACGCGAAGAAGCATTAAAAGTCGCGCAAAATCTAAAAATTCCTGTCAAAGACGGTTACGGTTTAGGCAAAATTCAAATCGAAATTTTTGAAAAAACCGTCGAAAGTCGTTTGATGAATCCGACCTTTATTACTGCGTATCCTGTGGAAGTTTCACCGCTTGCACGTCGAAATGACAACGACCCACACGTTACCGATAGATTTGAATTTTTTGTCGGTGGACGTGAAATTGCTAATGGTTTCACCGAGTTAAACGATGCAGAAGACCAAGCGGCGCGTTTTCAACAACAAGTGAATGAAAAAGATGCGGGCGATGATGAAGCCATGCACTTTGACGCAGATTACATTACCGCGCTTGAACACGGTATGCCGCCAACAGCAGGTGAGGGCATTGGTATTGACCGTTTGGTGATGTTATTCACAGATTCACCATCGATTCGTGATGTATTGTTATTTCCACACATGCGCCCAAAACACGATTAAAAATGTCAGATTTTCAACTTCATTCGCAATTAAAAAAAGATTGTTTCGTTTTAGGAAAATTTGAGCTTTGCCAAGTTTTACTCATGAATGACAGTCAATTTCCTTGGTTTATTTTAGTGCCGCAACGCGCTGATATTCGTGAAATTTACGAATTAACAGACGCTGAACAAATTTTATTGATTCAAGAATCGAGTTATTTGGCAAAAAAATTAGCGGAAATTTTCAACGCGGATAAGTTGAATATCGCAGCAATTGGAAACGTTGTGCCGCAACTGCATTTACATCATGTGGTTCGTTATGAAAATGACAAAGCGTGGTCTGCGCCAATTTGGGGGAAATTTGCTGCTGTGCCTTACACGGAACAGCAGCGCGTTTTGCTTTTGGAAAAATTAAAGCCGCTGGCTTTATTGAATTAAAAATTCAGTGAAGAAAGCGTCTTTAAATCCGCCGCTTGGCAAATGTGAATAATCTTTCTTTTTATCTTTTTTAGCATGAGCATCAGGTGGCGGTACAGCCGCCGCCGCTTCAGCTTCTTCGTCAACGCCTTCTGCTTTGTTAATGGTTCTGTGAATTGCTTCAATAGCTTGTTGTCTTAATGCTTCACGTTGTTCCATCGTTTGTAAACTGTCTAGCGAGCGGTCACTAAATAACATAATCAATTCATGTTTAATCGCAGGCATGTGTTTTTTAATTGCGGCTTCGGTTGGCGCACCATCAATCAACATTTGGATGTTAATAGACAAATACTTTTTATTTTCAAGTAAATTGACCACAAATTTTGGTGTGATTTCCATATAAGTTGGTCCTCCTTTCGATTCGCCTTCGCCACCACCTTCATTTGCAAAGCCAACATTCGATATAAACAACAAGCTAAATAACAGCAAAAATAAACGCATAAAACTCTCCAACTAAAAATAAAAAAACAGTATCGTTAGTATAAACGGTTACTAAAAATCTAGCACAATCAATAAATACGGTAATTACATTGTCGTAAAAAAATGATGTCGTCACTGATGATTGTATTTAAAATCCTAACTCGCACATTAAACAAAGAGGAAAAAACCATGAAAAAATTATTTTTGTTGCTTTGTATTTCAAGTAGTTGTTTAGCCGCAGAACCATCAGCAGAACGTCAAGTCGAAATTCGTGCTTTTGTACAAAATACTTGTGCGGGATGTCACGGCGCGGGTTTGCAAGGTGCAATGGGACCTTCATTAAAACCTGACGCGTTAGCAAGTAAATCGGATGATTTGTTAATTACAACGATTACTAACGGGCGAAAAGGTACTGCTATGTCATCATGGAAATCAACGTTTGAACCTGATGAAATTAAGTGGCTTGTTGGAATGTTAAAAAGCGGTAAATAACATAAGCGGTTAATAGTTCAAAGGCATTCAAAATTCAATTTTGAATGCCTTCTTTTTTAGGAATTTTATTTTTATGACGGATAGACGTTTTACTCGTTTCAAAGATATTTCAATCAGTGAACGAATTTTAAATACCGTTTTTTTGTTGACGATTGGATTGGGTTATTTAGCCGCGTTAGCCAATATGTATTACACGCATCAAGGATTAGATGGTAAAGCAGGAATTTCAGTCGAAGATGTGGTGATTAGTTATTATGGTTCAACGAATCAAACACGTTTGGGAACCGCTGTAAAAGGTATCATGGCTTCAAATTTGAAAATCAAAAGTGACCAGGATGTTATTTTGCGCTGGATTCATAACGGCGCAATCGAATCAGATTATAACGAAAACATTGCACCAATTTTGAATCGAGATTGTGTGATGTGTCACACGCCTTCTATCAATCCATCATTACCAAATTTAACGAATTATGAAGGGGTTTCAGAAGTTGCTAAACCAGGCGGTGTCACGATTCCAACGTTAATTCGTATTTCACATATTCATTTATTTGGTATCGCGTTTATTTTATTTTTTATCGGTAAAATTTTTCTGTTGTGTGACATCAATGTTTATTTAAAACGCGCGGCGATGGTTGTGCCATTTGCGGCGATGTTGCTTGATGTTGTGTCATGGTTTATCACAAAAAACATTCCTGCATTTGCTTATGTGGTGATTTTTAGCGGCGCGTTAATGGGAATTTCAATGGGAATGCAAATTTTATTAAGTATTTATCAAATGTGGTTTTACAAAAAAGACAGCATGAAATGAAGTTTTATAACTAAACAAACTTTATTTTGTTTGCGTTTTAAAAACTCAAGTCGCAGTCGATATAACCACAACAAGAATTCAAGTTTTTAGGAAAAACGATTTATGTTAAACAATCTTTCGATTCGTTCTCGGCTAATTTTAATTATCAGCGTTATGTCCACGCTGTCAGTGGTTTTAACCACGATTGGTTTATTGGGTATTCACTTTAGTAACGCGGGGCTGCAACAAATTTACAATGACCGTTTAGTACCTGTCGCACAATTATCTGAAATTAACGCACTTCAACTTGATTCACGCTTGAGAGTCAATGCAAGTCTTGCTTTATATGCGCCAGACGAAAACGAAAAAAGTATCTCAAAAATCAAAAACAATATGGCAAAAGTTGCCGTGCTTTGGGACAGCTACATCACAACACAATTAACGCCAGAAGAAAAAATACTAGTTGATAAATTTGCAATTGACCGTGAAAACTACAAAACAGAAGCCTTATTACCCGCAATCGAATTGATAAAAATAGGTAATGACGCAGAACTTAGAAAATTGATTGTTGAAAAATTTCGTCCACTTTTTGCAATGACAGATGAAGATATTAACAAACTGATTGATTTACAAATGAGTGTCGCAAAAGAAGCGTATCAAGACGCGCAATCTCGTTATAAAACGATTTTAATCGGTTCAATTATCGCGTTAATACTAGGCTTAGGTAGTTGTATTTTTTTAGGTTTAGCGATTATTCGTAATTTAACCAACGCCATCAAAAATGCTCAAAATACGGCAACCGCGATTGCAAACGGTAATTTAAATTCACAAATCATGATTGAAGGCGATGATGAAATTACGTTTTTATTGAAAGCGATGCAAATGATGCAATTTAACTTAAAAGCATTGGTTGATGATGTTAATCAACTGGTTTCAGCGGCGGTAAAAGGGAATTTCAGTTCAAAAATTAACATTCAAGATAAAAATGGTTTTAACAAAGATGTTTCAGAAGCGTTAAATAAACTGTCAGAAATTACAAATACCTCATTGAATGACGTTATCCGTGTTGCCGATGCGTTATCGAAAGGCGATTTGAGCCAAAAAATTACACAAGACTATAAAGGCTTATTTGGTTTAACGGCGAAAGGAATGAATGAATCGGTAGATTCATTGTCAAAAATTATCAAAGAAATTGAGGAATTAGTTGATTCAGGCGCAAATCATGGCAATTTTAGTTACAAAATTAACATGAATGGAAAAGTGGGCTATACAAAAACCGTTGCTGAACTATTGAATCAATTGTCGAATGTTACCGAAGGTGCATTAAATGAAGTTAATCGCGTCACAACGGCATTAGCAAGTGGTGATTTAACACAATCTATTACAAACAATTACGTCGGCATTTTTAATCAAGTAAAAATTAGCATCAATAACACGACTGAAAATTTACAAAATTTAATGACCGAAATTAAAGAAACCACAAACGTGATTGCATCAGCTTCAACCGAAATTGCGGCAGGAAATAATGACTTAGCGCATCGCACAGAAGAGCAAGCTGCCGCGTTAGAACAGACTGCCGCGAGTATGCACGAACTCACGTCAACCGTTGAACACAATAGCGAAAATGCAAAACAAGCTAATCATTTAGCAGTTGGTGCAATGACGATTGCAAATAAAGGCGTTTCAGTTGTTCAAGATGTGGTGAATACGATGGATAACATCAATGAATCGTCGTTACGCATTGTTGATATTATTTCCGTGATTGACGATATTGCCTTTCAAACCAACATTTTAGCGTTAAATGCGGCGGTTGAAGCCGCAAGAGCAGGCGACCAAGGAAAAGGGTTTGCTGTCGTCGCAACAGAAGTTCGTAATTTGGCGCAACGTGCAGCGAATGCGGCGGGAGAAATTAAACGGTTAATTGGTGATTCTGTCGAGCGTGTTTCTGGTGGTAGCAAACAAGTTTCTGAAGCGGGTCAAACAATGCAAGATATTGTCGAAGCAATTCAAAATGTTAATAAAATTATTGCGGAAATTGCGAGTGCATCGACTGAACAAAGCGAAGGCATTTCACAAGTAGGACAATCAATTTCGTCAATGGACGATGTGACACAACAAAATGCCGCATTAGTTGAACAAGTCGCGGCAACCGCTGAATCGCTTGAAAATCAAACGCAAAATTTAGCGAAAGAATTGGGATACTTTAAAACAAATTCTAGCAGACAAACTGTTGTGGCAAAACCTAAAGCTGTTGCACCACAAACGAAATCTGTCCCGATTTCAACGCCGAAATCTGTTAATACATTTTCAGTGGGTAATGATGATTGGGAAGAATTTTAAACACCGTGTAATTTACGTTTTCGCCAAAATGTCGCGCGGCTCATTCCTAACATTTGCGCCGCTGCATTAACATTTTTAGTTTTTGATAAAGCGCGAGTAATCGCGCTTTTTTCATCTTCATCCGAAAATGTTTTAACGAGAATAATTGTCGCAGGTAATAATTCCTCTCTAAATTCGGGAGGTAATTCGCTACTTTTTAAGGTATTTCCTCGTCCAACGGCAAACGCATATTCCACAACATTTTGCAGTTCTCGAATGTTTCCGTGCCACGAATAATCAAGTAATAAACGCATCGCTTCAGGTTCAATTTCATCAATTTGACGGCGATTTTGTTCATTATGTTGCTTGATAAAGTGCCAAAGCAAAAGGCTAATATCCTCACGTCTTTCACGCAATGGCGGTAAATAAATCGGTACAACACGCAAGCGATACATTAAATCTTCTCGAAAACGTCCACTTTTTACTTCTTCACGCAATGAACGATGTGTTGCGGCAACTAATCGTACGTTCACAGGAATAGACATCACGCCACCAACAGGAATGAAATTACGTTCTTGAATGACGCGCAAAAGTTTTGCTTGTAATTCAAGTGGCAATTCTGCAATTTCGTCTAAAAATAATGTGCCGCCATGAGCGCGTTGAAACAAACCGTGATGATCTTTTATTGCCCCTGTGAAAGCACCTCGAACGTGACCAAATAATTCACTTTCAAGTAAATTTGCCGATAAAGCCGCGCAATTAACCGCTAAAAAAGGGGCGTTTTTTCGACCACTCAATTCATGAATTGCGCGCGCCACCAGTTCTTTGCCAGAACCACTTTCACCTCGCACTAAAACGGTTGCTTCGGTTTCGCCAGCGGTTTGCATAATTTGAAAAACATCACGCATCGCAGGTGAACGACTGATTAACCCATAAAAATTTTGAATGCTATCAGGTTGCATTGATTTTCCATTGCTTTATGAAAACAGTATGTTTTTATTGAAACACAAAATCCCTTCAAAAATTGATTATTTATTGTAAGTATTTTCAGACGCTAAATGTCCACTTGCTTCTAACCACGCTTTTCTGTCACCTGACCTTTTTTTAGCAAGTAACAAATCCATCATCCCTTCTGTCGCTTCAAAATCATCGACGGTGAGTTGCACCAATCGACGTGTGTCAGGATTCATGGTTGTTTCTCGTAATTGACTTGGATTCATTTCACCTAACCCTTTGAAACGTTGCACGTTGATTTGTCCTTTGATTCTTTCCGCTTTAATTCTGTCTAAAATACCTTGGCGTTCAGATTCATCGAGTGCGTAAAAAACCCGTTTGCCCACATCAACACGATAAAGGGGCGGCATCGCAACAAAAACGTGACCATTTCGCACCAACGCATTGAAGTGTTTATAAAATAATGCACAAATTAAGGTCGCAATGTGATTTCCGTCCGAATCCGCGTCCGCTAGAATGCAAACTTTGCCATAACGTAAGGCTTGTAAATCGTCCGAATCAGGCTCAATCCCAAGTGCAACCGCAATATCGTGAATTTCTTGCGAAGCCATAACTTGCGAAGATTCAACTTCCCAAGTGTTCAGAATTTTTCCGCGCAACGGCATGATGGCTTGAAAATCGCGCTCACGCGCTTGTTTTGCCGAGCCGCCTGCCGAATCACCTTCGACTAAAAATAATTCGGTGCGATTGATGTCTTGCGCGGAGCAATCGGCTAATTTCCCTGGTAATGCAGGCCCTGCGGTGATTTTTTTACGGACAATTTTTTTGTTTGAACGGAGGCGTTTTTGTGCGCTGTTGATGATGAGTTCTGCGATTTTTTCGCCTTCGCTGGTGTGCGAATTAAGCCACAAACTAAAACTGTCTTTTACTACGCCCGAAATAAACGCCACGCATTCGCGCGAACTTAACCGTTCTTTGGTTTGCCCTGAAAATTGCGGGTCTTCGAGTTTGACCGATAACACAAAATGGCATTGTTCCCAAACGTCTTCAGGCGCGATTTTTACGCCGCGAGGCAATAAATCTCGAATGTCGCAAAATTCTCGGATTGCCTCTGTTAAACCTGCTCGCAAACCATTAACGTGTGTGCCACCTTGCGCGGTCGGAACAAGATTAACGTAACTTTCTGCAACCATTTCATTCGGATTTTCAACCGCCCACAAAACGCCCCATTCAACGGCTTCATGATCTGCACTCATGTTGCCCATAAATGGCGGTTCGGGGAAAAATTCTAAATCACCAATGCGATCGAGCAAATAATCCTGCAATCCATTTTGATAGCACCATTCAAAGGCTTCGTCGCTTTGTTCAATTTTGAGTGAGATTTTCAAACCAGCACACAAAACGGCTTTTGCGCGTAAAACGTGTTTAAGTTTTGAAACTGACACTTTGGGTGAATCAAAGTATTTTTCATTCGGCATAAAATAAACGGTTGTGCCTGTATTATTTTTGCCAACAGTGCCAGTTTCTAATAATTCGGTTTGTTTTTCGCCATCAGAAAAACGCATTGAATACACTTTTCCGCCACGTTTTACGGTCACTTCTAAATCTTTCGACAGCGCATTTACCACCGAAATTCCCACACCGTGCAAACCACCTGAGAATTGATAATTTTTATTTGAGAATTTTCCGCCTGCGTGCAGTTGCGTCAAAATTACTTCAACGCCCGTCATGCCTTGTTCTGGATGAATATCAACAGGCATTCCTCGCCCGTTATCGCTCACGGAAATCGCGCCATCTTTGTGCAAAATAACTTCAATTTTTGAAGCATGACCTGCTAACGCTTCATCGACACTGTTATCAATCACTTCTTGCGCTAAGTGATTTGGGCGGGTGGTATCTGTGTACATACCTGGTCGTTTACGAACAGGTTCTAAGC
>JBASLW010000008.1:0-7624 GCA_049656545.1 Methylococcaceae bacterium | reverse complement strand
GCGTAAGCCTGTTCAACGTCATTTTTTGACGCAATATGACGTGCGGCGCGTTGTAAATAATCTGCAACCGCCCAGTGATATTTGTAGCCTAAATTTTGTTTGATTAAATTCGCAATCACAGGCGCAGCCCCGCCAAGTTGAGCATGACCAAACGCATCTTTTCCACCAGCTTCGGCTAAAAATTGTCCGTCACTATTTTTCACGCCTTCAGAAACCACAACGCAGCAATAACCGTAATTTTTCACTTTTTCATCAACGGTGGCTAAAAATTTCGCTTCGTTAAATTTCACTTCGGGAAACAAAATAACCAATGGAATATCATGATTTTCATCAGCCGCTAACGCGCCAGCCGCCGCAATCCAACCTGCGTGTCGCCCCATCACTTCCATCACAAAAACTTTCGTCGATGTGGCACACATTGATGCAACATCAAAACTGGCTTCACGCATCGAAACAGCAACATATTTTGCAACTGAGCCAAATCCCGCGCAGTTATCGGTAATCGGTAAATCGTTATCGACGGTTTTGGGAACGCCAATGCAAGTGAGCGGATAACCCATTTGCTCACCAATTTGTGACACTTTATGCGCGGTATCTTGAGAATCACCCCCGCCGTTATAGAAAAAATAACCAATGTTGTGTGCTTTGAAAACATCAATTAAACGTTCATATTCAGCGCGATTCGCTTGTAAACTTTTCAATTTATAACGGCACGAACCAAACGCACCAGCAGGCGTATAACGTAAAGCGGCAATCGCATCGTCACTTTCAAAACTAGTATCAATCAATTCTTCTTTTAATGCGCCAATAATACCGTTTAAGCCCGCATAAACCGTTCCGATTTTGTCAGAATGTAATCGCGCTGTTTGAATCAAGCCGCACGCGCTCGCGTTAATAACAGAGGTTACGCCGCCAGATTGTGCATAAAACGCATTTTTAATTGCCATTAGTTTTGCCTTTTTCTAAATTTTAATAATTGACGAATTATAGCATTGAGAATTTTAGTCTCACACAAGTTATGGCACATTTTCTGCCTTGTTACACTTTTAAGATTCCTTTACCATGATTTAACTTTTTTATTTCAAATTTAAACACTATGCAAACGCCAGAAACTACTTTACCCGCAAATTTTATTCGTCAAATTATCGCCACTGATTTAGCCGCAAACAAAAATAACGGCAAAGTTGCTACCCGTTTTCCACCTGAACCGAATGGTTATTTGCACATTGGTCACGCGAAGTCGATTTGTTTAAATTTCGGTACTGCGTTAGAAAATGACGGTACTTGCAATTTGCGTTTTGATGATACGAATCCCGAAAAAGAAAGCGTTGAATATATGGATTCGATTAAACGTGATGTCGCTTGGTTGGGTTTTGAATGGACGGAATTACATCATGCGTCGGATTATTTTGAGCAACTTTATCAATACGCCGTCGAATTGATTAAAAAAGATTTGGCGTATGTGGACAGTTTATCAGCAGATGAAATTCGCGCTTATCGCGGCACATTGACGCAAGCGGGCAAAGAAAGCCCAGACCGTCATCGTTCAATTGAAGAAAATTTAGATTTGTTTGCCAGAATGCGAGCGGGTGAGTTTGTAGATGGGCAATATGTGTTGCGAGCCAAAATCGATATGGCTTCACCAAACATGAATATGCGTGACCCGACAATTTATCGTATCCGTCGCGTTCATCATCACAGCACAGGTGATGCGTGGTGCATTTACCCAATGTACGATTACACACACTGTATTTCGGACGCACTCGAAGGCATTACGCATTCGCTTTGCACGCTTGAATTTGCTGATCATCGTCCGCTTTATGATTGGGTTTTAGATAACATTGATATTTCATGTCATCCACAACAAATTGAATTCGCCCGCTTACAACTTGAATACACGATTGTTAGCAAACGCAAATTAAATCAGCTTGTTACTGAAAAACACGTTTCAGGTTGGGATGATCCAAGAATGCCAACGATTGCAGGTTTGCGCCGTGCAGGTTTTACGCCGCAAGCCATTAAAGATTTCTGCGAACGTATTGGAATTACAAAACAAAATTCGTGGATTGAAATGGGCGTTTTGGAGTATTGCATTCGTGAAGACTTGAACACCAATGCGTTTAGAGCAATGGCAGTTTTAGAGCCTTTGCGCGTAGTGATTACCAATTATCCTGACGATAAAATTGAAAATTTAGAAATTTCAAATCATCCGCAACGCGAAGAATTTGGCAAACGGATTGTGCCATTTTCAAAAACGCTTTTGATTGATCGTGACGATTTTTCAGAAAATCCGCCGCCTAAATATAAGCGTTTGAGTTTAGGTGAAGAAGTGCGTTTGCGTGGTGCGTATGTGATTCGTTGTGACGAAGTGATTAAAAATGCCGATGGTGAAATTATCGAATTACGTTGCAGTTATGATGAAAATACACTTGGCAAAAATCCAGAGGGTCGCAAAGCAAAAGGCGTGATTCATTGGGTAGACGAGGCGAATTCACACGCGGCGGAGATTCGTTTGTATGACCGATTGTTCACTGTGCCACAACCTGATAATGAAGAAAATTTTTTAGATGTTGTGAATCAAAATTCATTGGAAACATTGACAAATTGCCGCGTTGAAGCTAGTTTGAAAAATGCAACGCTTGAAAATCGTTACCAATTTGAACGTACGGGTTATTTTTGCTTAGACATTGATAGCACGTCTGAAAAATTAGTGTTCAATCGCACCGTGACCTTACGCGACAACGGGCAAAAGGATTAGGGCGCATTTTGCATTGACACGCCTACCCCTTGTACTTTAAAGTTAGCTCCGCATAAATTAGTGTAACAATTTTTAACTATAACTATAACTTTTTTGGAGTGTACATCATGGCAAAACCATTGATTCAAATGGCATTAGATTCATTAGATTTCGACGCAACTATTTCATTAGCAAAACAAGTTGCACCATTCGTTGATATTTTCGAAATCGGCACACCTTGCATCAAACACAACGGTGTGAACTTAGTAAAAGCGTTGCGTGCAGAATTCCCTGACAAATTATTGTTAGTTGACTTAAAAACTATGGACGCTGGCGAATACGAAGCAACTCCGTTCTACGCAGCTGGCGCAGATATTTGTACAGTATTAGGTGTTTCTGGTTTAGCAACTTGCAAAGGCGTTATCAAAGCCGCTAACGCACATGCAGCTGAAGCACAAATTGACTTAATCAATGTTGATGACAAAGCAGCTTGCGCTCGCGCAACCGTTGCAGCTGGCGCACAAATCGTTGGTGTTCACACTGGCTTAGACGCTCAAGCAGCTGGTCACACACCATTTGAAGATTTGAGCTTGATTGCTGGCTTAGGTTTGAACGTTCGTATTTCAGTTGCTGGTGGTATCAACACTAAAACTGTTCAAGACGTAGTTCGTGCAGGCGCAAGCATTATCGTTGTTGGCGCGGCTATCTACGGCGCACCATCACCAGCTGAAGCGGCTCGTGAAATTCGTGAATTAGTTGACGCTGTTTAATTAAAAGGAAGCCTTATGCACCAACAACTTATCTTAGATAAAATCACTGGAATCCTCGAAGCAACGGAGGAATCGTATGATGAAAAACTCACCGCTATGCTCGACGCAGCAGGTCGCATTTTTATTGCGGGCGCGGGTCGTTCAAAACTGGTCGGCAATTTCTTTGCGATGCGGTTGGTGCATGGTGGTTACAACGTCAATGTTGTCGGCGAAATCGTTACTCCGAGCATCAAAGCAGGCGATTTGTTAATTGTCATTTCAGGCTCAGGCGAAACTGAACAATTAGTTGCCTTCACCAAAAGCGCGAAAAAAGTTGGCGCAAAAATTATGTTGATTTCGTCAAGAGCGAGTTCAACAATTGGTGACATGGCAGACGGCGTTTTCCAAATTGGTCGTGAAGACTTATACGGAAAAGTCGTAGGTATGCCGATGGGTACGGTATTCGAGTTGTCAACATTGCTCTTCTTAGAATCCACAATTTCTCACATCATTCACGAGAAAGGCATTCCTGAAGAAATTATGCGCGAAAGACACGCAAATTTAGAATAATAAATCGAATTGAAAACGAATGATTTATCAATCGTTGTTTCAAAACAGAATACATCAGTTGCACTATTGAATAAGATTTAGTAGTGCAATTTTTTTAACAGATACCACAAAAGGAGAGAAGATGACTTCGCGTAGAGAATTAGCCAATGCTATTCGCGCTTTGAGCATGGATGCCGTACAAAAAGCAAATTCAGGACATCCAGGTGCGCCAATGGGTATGGCGGACATCGCAGAGGTGTTATGGAATGACCATTTAAAACACAATCCAACGAATCCAAATTTTGCAGACCGTGATCGTTTCATTTTGTCAAACGGACACGGTTCGATGTTGATTTATTCGTTGTTACATCTTTCTGGCTATGATTTGCCGATGAAAGAGTTGCAATCGTTTCGTCAATTGCACTCAAAATGTGCAGGACATCCAGAATACGGTTATGCACCAGGCGTTGAAACAACAACAGGTCCTTTAGGTCAAGGTATTACCAACGGTGTTGGTTTTGCAATGGCTGAAAAATTATTATCACACCAATTCAACAAACCAGGTCACGAAATCGTTGATCATCACACTTATGTTTTCATGGGTGACGGTTGTTTGATGGAAGGCGTTTCTCACGAAGCGTGTGCGCTTGCTGGAACTTGGGGTCTAGGACAATTAGTTGCGTTCTGGGACGACAACAACATTTCAATCGACGGTCACATTGATGGCTGGTACACCGACGACACCGTAAAACGTTTTGAAGCCTACGGCTGGCACGTTCAATCTGTTGATGGTCACGACTCAGACGCAATTAACGCGGCAATCACAGCGGCAAAAGCGGTAACGGATAAACCGTCTTTAATTTGCTGCAAAACCATTATCGGCTTTGGTTCACCAAATAAATCGGGTTCACACGATTGTCACGGTGCAGCGTTAGGTTTAGAAGAAGTTGCCTTAACGCGCAAAGAATTGGGTTGGACACATGAACCATTTGTGATTCCTGAAAACGTTTATGCAGGTTGGGATGCTAAAGCAAAAGGCGCGACAGTTGAAAAAGCATGGGATGAAAAATTTGCCGCTTACGCAGCAGCTTTCCCAGCAGAAGCAGCAGAATTCAAACGTCGCACAGCAGGTGAATTGCCAGCAAACTGGAAAGAAGTTACCGACGCATTCATCAAAGCCACTAACGAAAAAGGCGAAAACTTAGCCTCACGTCAAGCATCGCAAAAAGCGATTGCGGCGTTAGCTGAAGTTTTACCTGAATTTTTGGGTGGTTCTGCGGATTTGACAGGTTCTAACTTAACTAGCTGTGCAAGTTTCAAACACGTTAGTGGAAAAGAACCAGGCAACTACATCTCTTACGGTGTACGCGAATTCGGTATGTACGCAATCATGAATGGTATGGCGTTGCACGGTGGCTTATTACCATTTGGCGGCACATTCCATATGTTCTCTGATTACGCGAAAAGTGCGTTGCGTATGGCAGCTTTGATGAAAATTCAAACTGTCGCTGTTTTAACACACGATTCAATCGGTCAAGGTGAAGATGGTCCAACGCATCAACCAATCGAAAATACATCAGCAATGCGTTACATTCCAAATATGGATGTTTGGCGACCTGCGGATGCAACTGAAACAGCGGTTTCTTGGGTTGCAGCGGTTGAACGTAAAAATGGTCCGACCAGTTTGGTATTAAGTCGACAAGGAATTAACGCAATTCCACATGATGATGCACAAATTGCAGCTATGCGTAAAGGTGCTTATGTGGTTTCAGAAGCGCAAGGCTCGCCTGCTGTGATTTTGATTGCCACAGGCTCAGAAGTGACTTTAGCAATGAAATCTCAAGCGGCATTAGCGGCTGAAGGTATCAATGCTCGCGTAGTTTCTATGCCGTCAACAAACGTTTTTGATCGTCAAGACCAAGCCTATAAAGACAGCATTTTGATTCCAGGTGTTAAACGTGTTGCGATTGAAGCGGGTATCACCGATTTTTGGCGCAAATATGTGGGCTTAGAAGGCGGTGTAGTCGGTATTGATACATTTGGCGAATCTGCACCAGGTGGCGTTTTATTTGAACATTTCGGTTTCACGCCTGAAAACGTGGTCAAACACGTTAAAGCGGTGCTTTAATTTTTAGCACGAATCCTCGATTAGCGTTTAGCTAATCGAGGTTTTTTGACTTTATATAACTACAAAAATAGGTGTCAATGTGAAAAAAAATAATTTACTCCAAGGTGCTATCGTTGCATTGTTAATGGCTAGTCCATTCGCAGCTTATGCGGATTCACAATACCCAGCGACGGATTTTGAACCAAAAATTCTTTATCAAGATGAGTCTGCAAAATCTGCAGCACCTACAACGGCTGTTGTTAAAGCTGCTCCAGCGGCAACTGTTGCAGAAGTATCAGCCGATGATTCAAAATATCCAGCAACAAATTTTCAACCGAAAATTTTGTTTGCCGATGAAAATTACAAACCAAGCAAATCTGCACCATCAGTTGCGCCAACTTCTACACCTGAATTTACAACTAGCGCAGGTGCTGTGATTATGGAACAATCGAAAAAAGAAGACGGAATTGATCCTAACTTGTTTATTTTGGCAGGATTAGCAGCAGCTATTTTTGGTGCATCAAGATGCCCTAAATTTGCAGGTATTTTCGGTGCAAAAATTGTATCAAATGAACCTTCAGCACCAGCTGAAACAGGTGTGACTCGTTATTTGAATTCGCGTATTCCTAAAGTATCTGGCGTAACAAAATACTTGGAACGTAACGTACAACCAACTAATGTTGCACGTTATATCGCAAAACAAAACATTGCTCAAAAAGCGGCTGCACAAAACGACGCGAATCGGGGGTAGTTATGGGCTTTTTCTCAAGTCTTTTCGGCTCACACTCAGAAGATGCTTACAGTACGACTGTTACTCGCAACGCGATTGTATCGGGTGCTGATTTATCAGATGGACAAACAGGTGTCAGCCGTTATTTAGAAAATCAACCTGCAGGTTTGAGCCGTGTTGAAAAATATCTAAAATCACAAGAGCAAAATCAACCGAGCGGTGTTGCAAAGTATTTAGCACGTCAAGCAATTGCAGAGCGTAATAAACCTGTTGTAACATTATCAGGTGTTGAAAAATATTTGAAAAATAACGAAGGTAGCGCACCAATTGTCGTTAAAAAAACGGGCGTAGAAAAATATTTAGCGACGCAAGATAACGCGCCTGTAAGTCGTGTTGCAAAATACGTTTTACAAAAAACGATTGCAGAACGTAATGCACCCGCAAAACCGAAAGCGACTTGCGTCGAAAGCTATTTACAAAGTCTGCCTGAAAGCACAACTAGCAGTGTCAGTAAGTATTTGGCAAAGCAAGCCTTAAATGCCGCACTTCAAACTAAAGAAGAAGTTGCCGCTGTAGTTGAAGCCATCGTCAGCGATGTCGCATTAACAGGTGTTGAAAAATATCTGAAAGCACAGCACGGCTAAACATTTTTTAAACTTTAAAAATAGGTATTCCTAATGGGTCAATCTTTACTCGAACAATTAAAACAATATACAGTCGTTGTTTCTGATACTGGCGATATTCAAGCGATT
>JBASLW010000007.1:0-5185 GCA_049656545.1 Methylococcaceae bacterium | reverse complement strand
GAGCCACAATAAAATCAGTTCGTTGTGTCGTTAATTGGGCTTTATTTGTCACCAATTTTTTTGAATATGACAGCATTTCTTGCCATTTAGATTTATCAACAGGACTGATTTCATCATCAGCCATATAATCAAAACTTCTCATTTATTGCCCCGCTAATTGGTTAAGCCATGATGCGATTTCGACATTATTTTTATAGGTTTCAAAATAACGCTGTGTGATGTTGTGAGAAAAATCATCAGGTTTGCTATTTAACGCTGCTTGCAAACGAGCAATGATTTCATCGTATTTATCTAAAAATTCAGCAGGTTCCGTATGCGGAATGATGCCCCAAATACGAATCTCTTTGTATTCGTTGTCGATTTGATAAGCCCCAGACATGTTGATTGCGCTACCAAATTCGCCTAACTTTCCAAACAAATAATGACGCAATTTTGTTTCACTTGCTGATTTTCTAAATTGATTCCGCAAATACGCTCGCCAAATTAAACCTACCTTCAATTTTTCTTCGTAACCGCCGCCGCTATGTTTGAATTGCAACTTAGCGAAAAAACCACGATGCAAACCAACTTTTTTATCTAATGGTTTTGCTGTTGTTGAAATCAAATTTTTATTGACTGATGGCAATGTGTCCGATCGGAAAACACCTAATCCAAATTGGTCTTTTGCACCGAACGTCGCCCAATTTGTTTGAATCCGCAATGAGAGCAATAAAATTTGCCAATGCGCTTCGCTGATTTTTGTGCGAGTTAAATGTAACGCTAATTTGCCATCTTGTGCTTCGTTAAAATACCAAGTGCTGGATTGTGAGCCGTCTTTTGGAATTTTTACCGCATTTGGTAATTTGACCGTTTTTAATTCTGCTGTGTCCCAGCGCAATGCGACCGTTTTTGCGTGGGCATCGCCTTCAACCGTTCCCCAAACCGCTTGCTCAAAATCTTTGTCGCCGAGCGCGTTAGCAACCAAACATGAAAAATTCCGAACACTACCAAGCATTCCCGAAGGGTGTAATTGTTCGCCAAACTGACCAATACCGCCTGTATAAAATGGCGTTAAGGTTTGCAACGGTATGAGTACCGTTTGTGGTTTTTGCATTGTTGAAAAGCTCACAAAATTTATCTCCAAAATTAAACGCCAGATATTCCGAGCATTTTAAATGCTATACATCTAAAAAAGGTAATTGTGCAAAAATATATTTTGGAATAATGGTTTCTCTTACTTCTGAGTTGTTAATTACAGCAATACAAATTACAGCTGTTATGCTGTCAATAAATCCGTCAAAAGGCATTGTATGACCATACAGATCAAAATAATCATCAACCCACTCAATCAAAACAATTTCAACATTTCCACAAATACATAGCCGCTCTTTAATCAATAATTTATACTCCACTGGCACGGAAATGAGTTGCATTGCATGGCTTATGGTTAGCATCAAACATTCCCTAATTTTTTATTATTGACAATTACTATACGCAAGCACTCGTGATGTTTTAAAAAAATTCCCGTTACTAGGACTTTTGACAAAAAATTTTCTCTTTAATTCTGGATAACCATAGACATGAACGGATACGAATTTGTAGAAAAGATTCTTGGACAGACAAACTATGATGTTGAGCCTTTAATTCAAATGACTCATGGTCTTGAAACAGAGTGGCTTGAATTTAAAGCGGCAACAGAACCAAAGGATGGTCAGTTTCAACATGATGAAAATATATGGGATTACCGCTGGCATGTTTCTAAAGCACTTTTTGCTATGGCAAACAGTGTTGGTGGAGCAGTGATTGTAGGAATTGGTGAAAATACAAATACAGATTTCCCTGTTGAACCAGTCAGCTTAGAAATGAGCGGTTTTAATGGTAACAAAGATAAATTCATGATGAACTTTGAAAGCCAAATACTACACCCTCAAGATGGATGGTCAACTGTTGGAGATGGAAGATTAAAGTGTCTTGAAGGTCACAATCTGTTTAGACCAATTTGGGGGACTTTTAATGAACACCCTGTAATAATCATACTTATCAAACCAAGAGAAAAAACTGAGAAGTGGTTGCAATTGGAATGCTCCAAAAATAAAAGCATTCACAACGTCGTTCTTACTCGTAGTTTAGGTGATATTGGTCGCGTTAAAAAAATATCTGACGGTAATTTAGTCACTTGGTGGCAAGATCGTGAAATCGATAGATCTGATTTTAATGAGCTTTACCAGTCATTTTTATCTACTTGGAAAGCTAACGCCGCACAAAAACACCCTGAATCTTTTGTTGGCGAAAGAATCTTCTCATACTTAAACAAACTCAATAGCAATGATAATGACGCTATGTTTGTTCCACTCCAAGCGAAAAGAATTGAAGAAAACAATGTTTTTTCTCAGTTCGCCCAACCCCGAGATGTTATAAACCTACTGGCTGAAGAAACTCGTGTCGTATTGCTTGGTGATCCAGGCTCTGGAAAAAGTAAATGCCTTCGTCAAAAGGCAATGTCGTTAGCTAAAGATTGGGAGCCAAACAAACCTTGGGCATTGCTAATTTCACTTTATGAGTATTCAGAATCGGGGTTACGTTCTTTATTATTAAAGCAACTAGATGGTTTGTATTGGGTAGACATTGAAGCAGATATAAATAGCGGAAAAATCATCTTAATTTTAGATGGTCTTAATGAATGCCCTTCAAAATTATATGAATACTGTCATCAAGAAATTGTTGCTTTATTAAAAGATTATCCTTTAGCCAGAATCGTCATATCATCACGTTTAACCCACGAACCATCTATAGAATCAAAGATACGTTATAAAAAATTTGATCTTTGTTCCATGAATCGTGACCAACAACAGCGATTTTTGAGCAACAAATACTTAGATGAAAATAAGGCTCAAGAACTGCTTAATCGGTTATACCTTCAACCTGGTGCTGAAATCATAGCAAGCAGTCCCGTATTGCTGGAAATGGTTGCAAATGTTATGGAAGATAATGTTGATTTTCCTATGGGCATTGCCAAAATTTATCACCGTTCTCTTGAACTCTGGCATCAGCGAGAAACAGAAAAAAATAAGCAAAATGGTGGCAGTCCTTTCTGGTCTTTTAACAGAACATGTGAAGCCTTATCGGTATTGGCATTTCAAATGAGAGTAGCAGGAAAAGTATCATGTAGCGTTAGCTTTGCCCGAGACAAAATTGATCCAATCTTAGGGGGCGAATCCCAAAAATTCTTAGATCGAATTGCTCAAGGTCTTCTATTAACAATTGATAATAAAGAAGAATTCTTACATTTCGCCCATGAAACCGTTCAAGAATACCTAGCAGCAGAATATCTAGTTACTCATCCTGAAGCATTAACAAAAGAATTGTTGCAAGATACATCGGGAAAGCGAAATGCTAACTGGACAATGCCTTTAGTTTTCGCGTTGGAAATGATGAAAAACCCACCAAAAGAGTTTTTGCAAAATGCCTGGATAATTGAGCCACTTTTAGTTGCTGCAGCACTACAAGATAACCATCGTTTGAATACGTTACCACTACATATACATGAAGATTTATGGTTAAAAGGTGTGTTACATGCAATTCGCGGCGAAGATACATCATTAGAAACATTTGAAATTGCGTGTATATCTCGTCTACCACCAAAATATCCATTACCACATGTTTTAACAAGCACCCTTCGTGGCAAAGCCTTTTGGTACTCGGCACAGACACATACTGATGTGTAATGTAAGGCTTGAACGCTTACAACACTTGATTTTTAATCGGAATTCTATCTGGATTGAATTGTTACCACATGTGCTTATTGGACAAGAAAGTTACAAAACAAATCTTAGCTCTGCACAACAGGCATTAGTCGGCAATTCTAAAGAAAAAGATGTTGATATTAAACTAGAAGATCCAACCATTTCAGAGTTGTGTATTCTTTTACGATGCAAAAAAATTTCAACAAAATTTTTTATAGCAAACTGGCAAGAAGCTCTGTTACGCAGTGATAACTCTCAAATAGCAATGGATCTTCTTTCGCTTCTAAGAACAAATGCAAAACTGAAAGATAACTTTATTCACTTATCAAATCTTAGCCACGAACATAAAGCTCACTTAGCTAAAATTGCTAAAAACTGGAAACTTTCCCCACGTTTGCTAATTATCCTTGTTCGAGAAGGAATAATCACAGCTAAAGAAATTCAAGAAGACTCTGGACGGATTGAAGATATTGTTTTAAGAATGTCTCCAATGAATGCTTATCGATTCCTGAAAAGCGGAATTATTAAAAGAAGTGATATTCCTGATGTGCGTTTTAGAGAACTTTTGGAAGGAATGGAAAAAGAAAAAAAAGACTCTAAATTGATTAGTGGGTTGCAACAATTAGGATTATTATCCACAAAAAACGTGGTTTCATTGCGAAGAAATAAAAAGTATTCAGTATCGGATCTCATAAATGAGAATTTGAGGATGCAAATCAATGGGGAATTGAAATTTAAACAATGGGACGTAACAGTTACAAAATTATCGGATTATTATGGATTCTTAAAACATCCTAACTTCAGTGAAAACATTGTTTTTTGGCTAGACAAAATAGAAAACCCGCATTCTAAAACCCTTACTGAAGGGGATATTCTTCGTGTTGGAATAAAAACTCAATTCAATAAAAAAAAGGAACAATGGGGCTTCGCTGTTATCTCAGGAAGCATCCTAAAAAAGTATTCAGAATAACAACAATTCTAAACTCTATTTATTCTGATTGATTTAGGACCCCTCTCGTAATATCTATCTTGAATTGTAAATGATTCTCCAGAAACAATGCGCTTGGCATCGACAAAATCGAAGTCATATATATGTGCTGACGCAATATAGCCCTTCATGCTCCCAACTGTAACAGAACACCTTCTGGCAAGATCATCTTGAAGTTTCGCCAAAGCTAGTAAATTTGCGTATTGCCGTCCAAATATATTTTGACTCCTGAAAAAAAATTGCAATTCTAATCGCTCATTTCTGATTTTTACATCTACTGTTGTAAGACAAGGTAAATTTGGTGACTGGTTTCCAGGTGTCAACAATCCGAATGTTGCTGATTTTGTCTCGTGTTTTAAATTAAGACGATTCACACCTGCATTATCAAATATGAGAGAACCGTATGTAAATGGACGATTTAGCTTTTTAGCGTCTTTTGAGAATTTTTCAAATGTTTTTGAAATAACTGACTCAT
>JBASLW010000006.1:0-6666 GCA_049656545.1 Methylococcaceae bacterium | reverse complement strand
CTACGCACCATTAACGAACTTTGGTCTTGTTCTAAATTTGCCAATGAGCGCGGGTCTCCATCAAAAGGATTGGCATAACGAAATTGCAAACGGCTTTGAATTGCCATCGAAAATTTATTGTCATCGGTTTTAAATTCAAACCCTTTTGAACCGTAACTCACTGACGCAGAAGACTTATCGGATTTTTTTTCGTTTTCTACTTTAATTTCAGGTAACGTTTCGGGTAGAACTGTTTTTGCAATGGGTGGCGTAGCCTTTTCTGTTTTACTGTCGAGTTGCTGTAATTTTTCCTCAATTGCGTGCATTTTTGCATCAAGACGTTGCTCAATCATGAGAAGTTCTTGTTTTTTTTTCTCAATACTTTTCAAAGATTCGGCGGCGTTTACATCGATTGCAGCAATAGCGTTAAGCGTACAAAAAGTAAATTTAGCGAGCAATTTTTTGGATGTTGTCACAATCGTTCCAATAAAGTGAAATTTAATTATTTAAAAAAGCAAAAATTACGCCAAACGATTTAGCGTCCTATTTTGAAGTTACCAACCGTTGTTGATAAATGTCGCGCTTGGTCTTCAAGAGCTTCAGCGGCTGCAGCGGCTTCTTCAACTAAAGCAGCATTTTGTTGTGTCACATCATCCATTGACGAAATCGCTTGGTTCACTTGCTGAATACCTGAATTTTGTTCGACTGACGCAGAAGTAATCGCACTAATGGTTTTACTGACATTTTCAATCGAGTTCACAATGTCTTCCATTGTTTTTCCCGCCCGCGCGACCAATTGTGTGCCGTCTTCAACTTTTTCAACAGAATCACTGATTAGATTTTTGATTTCGCCCGCTGCAGCGGCGGCGCGTTGCGCTAAACTCCGAACTTCGGTTGCGACTACCGCAAAACCACGCCCTTGGTCGCCTGCTCTGGCGGCTTCAACCGCTGCATTTAACGCAAGAATGTTCGTTTGAAATGCAATCCCATCAATCACAGTAATAATATCAACGACTTTGCGAGACGATTCGTTAATATCTTCCATTGTGGTGACAACTTGATTCACAACAGAAACCCCTTTGCGGGCAATTTCTGATGACGCAAGTGCTAATTGGTTTGCATGGGTTGCATTTTCACTATTCGTTTGAACCGTTGAGGTCAACTCTTGCATACTTGCGGCAGTTTCTTCCAAACTTGCCGCTTGTTCTTCCGTGCGATGCGACAAATCGTTATTTCCTGCGGCAATTTCCCGAGAAGCCGTTTTAATCGTATCGCTCGATTCTTTAATTTCACCCACTAAACCTTTTAAATTTTCCACCGTCCCATTTAACGCATTTTTCACGTTATTAAATGTGCCGATGGGATAATTTGTTGTGATGATTTGTGTTAAGTCACCTTGCGCCAAAGCGTTGGATAAACGTAATGTATCTTTAAATGCTTGTTCTGAATTTTCAAACAACATATTTAAATTCATCAACATTTCTTTGAATATGAATTCAAAACTTTCGGTTTTGGCACGTTTTGAAAAATCGCCGTTTGCACCAGCTTCAGAAAGCGCTTTGATTTCACTACTGATGCCAAGCAACGCATGTTTAACACCATTAACGGCTTCGGTAATTTTGGCTCTTTCAGCAGGTAATTGTTCAAAATCCACCGAAAAATCACCATGTGCATATTGCGAAACCACATCAACAATGTGCATTTTTGCATCAATATGCGATTTTGCCAATCCATTGATTTCATTTGCAATTTCACCAAAAACACCAGGCAATTTACTGGAATCAATACGTTCGCTGATAAAACCTTCAGCATGTTTTTGCGCTAATACTTTTTGAGCGCGTACAAAATGATTTAGCGAATCTTGAATACGCTGCATTGAATGAAACAACACGTTTACAAAATCTTCATTTTCATCAATGATTTTAATGCTTAAATCACCTTCTGCGATGCGCTCTGCAATCTCTGAAACCGTTGCTAAATGCACCAATTCTTTTTTAAATTGCAATGCTAATAAAACTAAAATTGCCGATTCAAAAACCACAAATGCGGCGTGCAATAAAACAATGTTGAAATCTGCTCCATTTCTAAACACCCAAATGTTGTAATTTGCCGCTTGTAAAAAATTAAACGCTAAATGATGAACAGCGAGCAACGTCGCGGCATAAACAATGACGCGCCAATCACGATAAGCCAATAAAAATGCCAAAATACTAAAAACGCCAAAGTGCATTTCAATTAAACCGTGGCTGGCTTGAATGTGAATTGCCACGTTAAACACCAATGCTGTCGCAATTGTCATTCGTAATAACAGTGAACCTGGTGAGGCTTTCCAAATTACAAATGGCACAATAAAAGCAGGAACACCAACCAGTAACGCCATCAACAATTCGCTATAAAACCAACCAATACCAATAGAAATAACGAACAAAAAGCCCAACGTAACAATCATAATTTGGTCAGTTTGAGCGCGAATTGGTTTTAATAAAGTTTCTTCGTTAATTTTCATGATGACTTCTCGTTTTTTAAACTAAAACAATGTGGCGGTGTTGAATCATTCAATGCCATCCAACTTAGGATGCCAACGCTGTAAACAAACCACGTCGCAAATAAAAGTGGCAATGCTTTTTGACGGCGTAATAATTTTGGCATGTGGATTATTTAGGTAATCGAATCGCTAACACATCACAAGGCGCATGATGCAAAACGCCATTTGCTGTTGAACCCAGTAATAACGCTAAACCGTGTCGTCCATGCGAACCGACAATAATTAAATCAACGGCTTCTTTTTCAGCTAAAGCACAAACTTCGTCTTGAGGATTCCCCCAAATTAACCACCGTTGTTCATCAGGGACGTTAAGCTGTTCTCCGATTTTATTTAATGTTGATTTTTCAATTTCAAGCAATTTCTGTTCGGTTTCGTAATCCAACGGAATTATCGTGCCATAACTCATGTCAGGCATTGGGATGTTATCGAGAACGTGAATTACACTAATTTTTGCCTTGTTAAGTAACGCAATTTCGGTCGTGCGCTTAACGAGATAATCAGTATCTTCTGAAAAATCGACAGCAAGTAGAATGTGTTTGTAGATTGTCATGAGGTTTTACCTTTTGAAAACTAACGTTTAATCAACAAACCCTGACCCGTTGGCAAAGGCATAACACGATATTGGCGTTCGTCAAACCAAGAATCTTCAGCAATTTTTTGGGTGCGATAAATGCCCGCCCATTCGTAATCATCCAAAATAATCATGCCACCTGGAACGATTTTGTCGAAAAGCACTTTTAACACTTCAATTTCATATTTCGCGCTGTTTAAATCAATGTGTAAATAAGCAATTTTTTCAGGGCAATTGCCATTAAAGGATTCAGGTAGCAAACCTTTAATCAATTTAACTTGGTCGTAACCATCAAAACGTTCAACGACTTTTTCATAAAAACCTGCTTGTTGTTCTGAAAATGCAGCGTGACCTTCTTCGGGGTGATAATCGTAAGTGTCGTAGCCCCAAAAGGTTTTTGGAAATTCTGTGCCACCCAAATAATCGACAACCGTTTTAATGCCTGTTCCCCAATAAACACCGCATTCGACAAAGTCGCCTTCCAATTGAATGCAGTGATACGCGCTCGTTGCCAAAATATATCTGCGCCAAGCAATTGTAAAATCACTGTCGTTTTTGAGATTATCGAGCCATGCTTTTTGAAAGGCGGCATCGTCATTTAACGAATTGTTTCTGCCCCAAGTGAATAGATTGTCAGAAAAATAAAATCCTGGTTCGACCAATGTTGTGACTTCTGCCATCAATTCCAAAAAGCGCGGCATATCACGAATACCCCAGCTTGTTTTGTTATCAAAATTCACAACACGGTTTAATTCTGGAACTACATTTTTTGGTAAAACGTTCATTTTTTTATTTCCTAAAAGTTAAAATTATTTCAAACCATCAATTGAAACAGGCGTTTGCCCGTGTTGAGCTAAATCCCAATTTGCCAGCAAATCATCTCGATGAATTTCCATCCACGCCAAAACCAAACGTTCTTGTTTTGTCGGCAAATTGCTTTGTGTAATTTCAATCGGATTCAAGGTAATTCGTGCTGTTGAACCTTGAAAATCAGCATGAATGTGTGGCTGACTGGTTGATTTTGGATTGCGTTTTAATCGAATCACGATGCCATAAAACAAACTCAAAACGGCAAACTCGCTTTGATTGATTGACGTTGAAGTTGTAACCGTTTTGATTTGTTTATTTGGAACGCCTTGAGCAATCGCTTTTTCATACAACGCTTCGATGTCACGGACTTGTTGCGGCATATTGAATAAATCACACGTTGAACGACGCGCTTCAATGCTGCGACGCAAATCCGCAACATGATGTTGATTTTCTGCAAGCCAAACGGCTTTTTCTTCGTAATCGTTGAGATTGTAAGTAATCAATTCGTCCAAACCGAGCGAATGCAACAAACTTCCAGCCATGCGCGAGGCAAACGTTTTTCCTGTCAGCGTCAAAATAGGCAAACCCATAAACAACGCATCATTCGCTGTCGTGCCACCGTTAAACGGTGTGCAATCTAAAAACACATCGGCAATTTGATAACGCGCTAAATAATCGGCAGGTGTTACACGAGATGCAAAAATTAAACGTTCTTTGTCGATGCCGTGCGCGATAGCATTTTTCACCATATTGTCATGCGCCCATTCGTTATCTGCGAGCAACCATAAAACGCTATTCGGAACACGTTTTAAAATCCGCATCCAACAAGCAAACATGTCTTCAGTGATTTTGTAATTGTTGTTAAAACAGCAGAAAACAAAGGCATCGTCTGGCAAATTATTACTTGCCCGAGTCGGTTTTTCGCCAACAGGACGTTTTCTGTCTGAAACTTGAAAAACACGCGGCATGTGCAACACTGTTTCTGTGAAATACGCCGCAAGTTCGGGGGAAATTAAAAACTCATCACCAATCACATAATCGATATTTGGCAACGCGGTTGTGCCTGGAAAACCTAAATACGTTGCTTGAACAGGCGCGGGACGATACGCCAAAATGTTTGGTCGCACGCCTGAAGTCAAACCTTGTAAATCAACGAGTAAATCAATTTCATGTGAATGAATGCAACGCGCGGCTTCTTCGTCAGTCATGTCGGCAACGGAAATAAATTTATCCATTCCCGCCATCACCCGCGCTCGTAATGCAGAATCATCAGGCGGTGTAAAACAAAAACCGTAAATTTCAAATTTTTCGCGGTCGTGTAATTCGTACAATTCAACTGTCAAAAGTGAAACGGCGTGCGTTCTAAAATCGGATGACAAATAACCGATACGAATTTTGTCATGGTTATAAGGAGCTTGATTTTCGACTAATTGCGGCAAATTTTTGGTGACTTTTTCTTCAACAAAACTAAGTGAATTATCGAGTTGTTCTTGTGGATCATTGGTTGCACTTAGCATTGCTAACGCCGATGTTCCATCACGCAACGCTTCTTTTGTCACGCCGATAACAGATTTATAAACAGGCCATTCACATTGTTTTTGACGCAAATGCACCCAATGCGAAATCACTTTTGGCTGGTCAGGATTGAGCAATAAACTTTGTGTTAAAAATTGTTCTGATTCTTGAAATTGACGCTCGGTTTCTAAAACTCTGCCTAAACTATTCAATGCCAAAATATAAATTTTTTGGTCTTCAACAGAAAGCGATGTGTATTCGTATTTTGAAATAATGCCACGCCACTGATTTAAGGCTTCTTCAATGCGATTTTGACGTTCAAGCGTCGCACCTAAATTGAATTGCCCTTGAATAAAATCAGGGTGAATTTCAATTGCATCACGATAAGCCTGCTCCGCTTTTTCAGACAATTTTTGCTGATCTAAAATCACCGCCAAATTGAAATACGCCGCGTAACGAACAGGTGAATCGCTATGTTTAATCCACATTTCGTAAAGTTCAATTTGTTCAGCAGGCGTTAATAATTCTGCTGCTGTCAACAAACCTAATATATCCATTTCTTGTTTTTTAGCTTGCTCTAAAAAGGTTTCAAATGTGGAAGTGTGTTTTTTAGTCATGTAATTTTTCTCTGCAAAAATAAAATGAAGCAAAATAATAACGAAATAAATGCAATTCTTATGCCGCTAATTTTCGCAATCGCGCATAATAAAAACCGTCACAACCGTTTTCGCCCGTCAAAATTTGCCAACCGTGTTTTGCAGGATTTCTTTCAAATAGAATTTCCTGTGCATTTGAATTTTCAGCTAAAAATTTTTCAATTTGATTTTCATTTTCGGCTTTTAAAATTGAACACGTTGCATAAACAAGCAAACCATCTTCTTTCAGCATTGACCACGCCGACTTTAAAATTTCGGCTTGCAACGCAGGTAATGCAATTAAATCATCGGCGCGGCGCAAAATTTTAATATCAGGATGACGGCGAATTACGCCCAATGCCGAACACGGTGCATCAACTAAAATGCGGTCAAATTGTTTTCCATCCCACCAAATTTCAGGTTGCGTTGCGTCGCCAATAATCAATTGCGCCGATAAATTTAAGCGTTGCAAATTCGTTTCCACTCGCAACATTCGGGTCGCATCAATATCGACTGCAACGCATTCCAAATCATTTTGTGATTCTAAAATGTGTGCGGTTTTCCCTGCTGGCGCGGCACATAAATCTAAAACACGCTGCCCTGCTCTCAGC
>JBASLW010000005.1:0-7682 GCA_049656545.1 Methylococcaceae bacterium | reverse complement strand
TATTTCTTTGTTGCCAAGTTCGCTTGAATATCAGGCGACAATTAGAAATTTAGCCGATGATTTCAAGCAAGCTGAACTTATTATTTCTGAGGTAGAAAAAGGCACAGAGTCGCAAATGAACACCGTTATTACAATGTCACCACAACAAACTACTTTATCTACAGAAGAAGAATTGAGGAAAAATAATAATCTGGTGAGTGTAGTAGAAAAAAATTCGACGACTTTTGCAAATAAATCGACTAAAACATTAGGTGTATGCCAATGAAATCAAGAATGTTAAGTTTAATTTTGATGGGAATTTTCACACCGCTTGTTTTTGCTGGACAACAAATTGTTGGCAAAGTGAGTTTTGCAAAAGGCAGTAATGCCGCACAACAACCTAATGTTTCACCTCGATTATTAGGTAAAGATGCGGATATTTATCAAGGCGATAACATTCAAACAGCCGATGACAGTTTTGTCATTATTGAATTTAAAGATGGTTCAAAAGTCACTGTTCGTCCAAACAGCAATTTCAAAGTTGAACAATTTGATTCTGCAAACAAAAATGCAAAACTAACCGTTTATGACGGAGGAATAAGAGCTAGTACGGGTGAATTCGCTAAAGAAGGGGCAGAAAATTTTCAAATTAAAACACCAAATTCAACGCTTAAAGGTGCAAAAAATTCCGATTATTCCATTCGGGTTTGTAACAATGATTGTGATGATAAAAAAGACGATAGTGTGGCAAAAATTGTCGATATTAAAGGCGATGTTTTTGCTGAAAATCATGCTGATAAAAATGCACGTCCCCGAAAATTATCAATGGGGGCGGGTCTAAATTCGCAAGATTACTTAATTAGTCAACCTAATAGTTATGCGTTAATGGTGTTTCGTGATGGTGAAAAAATTACATTGCAAGCCAATAGTCAATTAGACATTGTCAAATATGATTTTCAAAAAACGGGTAAAAAAGATCAAATTTTACTCAAGTTAGCAACAGGCGGAATGCGTGCTTTGACTGGCAGCATTGGCAAAAAAGACCATTCTGCTTATGCGGTTGATACACCAGTCGCAACGATTGGTATTCGTGGTACAGAATATGAAACCGTTTGTATTGGTGATTGTGTTAGTAATGAAAATGATGAAGGCTTATATTCACATGTTACCGAAGGCGCAATTTCACAAACTAATGCTTCGGGTGAAACGGTTTTAACGCAAGGACAAAATAGTTTTATTGCAGATTCAAATACGCCTGCAACCGAAATTGCGACACTCCCCTTAAATGTTAGTGAACAAATCAATAATTCCCCAAGCCCTAACCAGGCGCCAGATGCCAATAAAATATTTGGTTCGTCAAATGAAAATGGCAATCTTGGTTCTTATGTCACAATCAATAAAGGTGATGGAACGTTAGAATCGGATGAAGTCAAAATCTCAGAAAATGCAAATTCAAATTTTCATCCAAGCACAAATAACACGATTGTGTTGTCAGAAGGCGAAAGTAGTTTTTCTGGTGTTGCCACAAATTCGATTGTGAAATTACAAGAAACGCCTGATTTTATTATTCAAGACGAAACGCCATCGCCTGAATTTGCAAATACCTTGTCTGCGACAACTACACTTTTTTCATTGAATGACGATAATGTAAAAATCAATTCAGCCGCCTGTGTGGTGGAATAACCATGATTAGCCCTATGAAATTTTTAAATCCATTGTGTTTTACACTGAGTTTGGCGTTATTGCCGATTTCAATGCCTTTTGCTGAGAATGTGCCACCCCAAAAAATGAAATTTATCGTGAAAAAATTTACTGTTGAAGGTGAATCTTTAGCGAACATTATTGATGAAAACGAAATCGAAACGTATCTCAAATCCTTTCAAGAAAAATCATTTA
This sequence comes from Methylococcaceae bacterium, assembly GCA_049656545.1. Taxonomy (GTDB): domain Bacteria; phylum Pseudomonadota; class Gammaproteobacteria; order Methylococcales; family Methylomonadaceae; genus UBA10906. Next base: position 5,807 of record JBASLW010000005.1, on the reverse strand, counting down.
ATTTAAAAGAGTTACAAGACGTAGGCAAAGGTTTAGAAGCAATGATTCGTGAAGAAGGTTTTGCTTTTTATCGCGTTATTTTGCCACCACAGTCACTTAATTCGGGCGAAGTAAAATTAAAAGTCATTACATTTAATGTTGGCAGTATTAAGGTTGAAGGCAATAAGCATTTCACAGAAAAAAATGTATTGGCGAGTTTGCCTGAATTGAAACAAGATAATTCGCCTAACACCAAGGAATTATCCGAATTGGTCAAAATTGCTAATCGACATCCGAGTAAGCAAGTCGTTGTAACGTTTAAACAGACTGATAATAAAGATACGGTTGATGCAACTGTCAATGTGACAGAGCAACCCCGCCCTTATCAATTTTCATTGTTGCTTAATAATACAGGAACGCAAAATTCGGGTGATTTTCGTATCACGACGGCTGCACAATACAATAATTTATGGGGCTTAGACCACATAGTGAATGCGTCTTACACTTTACCACCTGAACACGCCGATACGGTTAAACAATATGGTGGGACTTACGCGCTGCCGATTTATGCCCTAAAAGGTTGGTTGAATATGTATTACGCTTATTCAAGTGCTAACAACGGAACGGTTGCTACAGATTTAACGATTACGGGTGCTGGTGAAATGATGGGGATTCATTATCAGCAATTTTTACCCAAATTTGAAAAATACGAACACAGTTTAGATATTGGTTTTGATAGTCGCTATTTTGAAAATGACGTGCAATTTAAAAATACGCAACTCGGCACAAATGTTCGTAGCTTTCCTTTTAGTCTTGCTTATAAAGCGGAATACCCATTTGAGCATTTGCAAACAGGTTATTTTTTGCAATGGGCAATGAATACGGGCTGGGGTTCTGAAAATGATGACAAGCAATATAGAAATTCACGGACAGGCGCGGATTCGTCTTGGCATATTTTCCGTTATGGCTCGAATTTTAAAACGACATTTGAAAATTGGTTACTTACTACATCGCTTACAGGGCAATACAGTGAAAACCCGTTAATTGCTGGTGAACAATTGGGATTAGGCGGTAGTTATGATGTTCGGGGCTATGAACAACGTGAAACAGGTGCGGATAATGGACAAATTGTAAAAATAGAACTGATAACACCTGAATGGCAAAAAACGAATGCGTTTGTTTTTTATGATTATGGGCATGGTTCTCGTGAAAAACCACAACCGACAGAACTTAAAGATTGGAATTTAAGCAGTGTTGGCATTGGTGCAAAATGGCAGTGGCAAAATTATGTGAATACGAGTTTAACATTTGCGACAGCTTTAAATGATTCTACGACAACAAAAGCCTTTAATAATCGAATTCTGTTTGATGTGAATTTACGTTATTAACACTTTTATAAAACTAATAGGTAACTTTTATGCTGAAAAAAAAATTTGTGAGTATTTTGTATATCACCACATTAGCGTCAGTGTCGTCCGCATTTGCTAATGAATCAGGTATTATCAAAAATGTACAAGGTGCTGTTCAAATCCAACGAGCAGGCTTGAATTTAGATGCAAAATTAGGTGTATCTGTTCAAGAAAAAGACCGAATTACAGTACCTGCCGAAAGCAGTAGTGGTATTAGTATGAATGATGAAAGATTGTTAAGTTTGGGACAAAATTCTTCGATGGTTATCGACAAATACACGTTTAATCCTGTGACCAGAGAAGGGCAGGTCGAAACATCGATATTAAAAGGCACACTTCGTTTTGTAACAGGTTTAATCGGTCGAGCGCATCCTGAAGCAATTGCAGTTAATACACCTGTTGCAACAATGGGAATTCGCGGCACAGATTTTATCGTAGAGGTACCAGATGATGAATAAACGTTATTTTTCGACATTTTTAATTTTCACTGTGATGCAATTAGTAGGTTGCGCGACAGAAAGAGTTACATTATTACCGCAACCAGACAGCACATCAAGTGCTGTTCTTGTGAAGTTAAAAACAGGCGAATCACTTTTGCTTAATCAACCTTATATGGTTGCAAAATCGGTTGAAAAACAAATTACGTTAGAACAAACAAATGAAGCTGGCGTAAACCAACGTTATAAGCAAGTGCTTGATGCACTTCCTGCAAGAGCAAAATCCTACACATTACCGTTTAATTTGGATGATTCTAATTTAACGCCTGAAGCCTTAAAACTGGTAGATATTATATTGCAAGATATTAAAGAATTCCCAGCACCAGAACTTGTCATAATTGGACATACCGATGCTAGAGGTGGTGATGAATTAAATGATAAATTGTCGCAAGAACGAGCTGTGACAGTATTTGATTTTTTAAAAACAAAAGGTATTGATATGACACACGTTTCAACAGTTGGACGAGGTAGTCGTGAGCCATTGATAAAAAATGAAAATGGTGCATCTGAACCTAGAAATCGGCGCGTTGAAATTCGTTTGAAATAACGAAGTAGTAAATCAATCATGATGAAATTCAACAGTAAATGGCTCAAAGGCTATCAATGGATGCTTTGCATTGTGTTGACGTTTATATTTTTGGCTCACACTGTCGGGCAAATACAAATTCCAACAATGCAGCGTGTTGAAAATATCCTTTACGATTTACGCTTGCGTATCACAATGCCGAATACTATTGATGATCGAATTGTTATTTTAGACATTGATGAAAAAAGTTTAGCACAAGAAGGGCATTGGCCTTGGCGACGCGATAAACTTGCGTATCTAATGGATATGGTTTTCGATTATTACGGCGCAAAAATTGTGGGGTTCGACGTTGTATTTTCAGAACCTGATATTAGCGGTGGCATGGACGCTCTCGATAAATTAGCAAAAACCACATTACAAAAAGACAATCATTTCTTATCTGCAATTGAAAAAATACGTCCTGAATTGTCATTTGATGACAAATTTGCAGCAAGTTTGAAAAATCGCTTAATCGTAATGGGGTATTTTTTAAGTCATCATGAAGAAGCGAATAATGAATTAGGTCTTTTACCTCAACCCTTAGCCGCTGTTGAAAAACATGATTTTTCAGGATTACTTTTTAAAGCACGAAGTTACGTTGGTAATTTAGCACAGTTGCAATCTGCAACGAGATTGGGCGGTTATTTGAATAATTCAAATGTTGATGAAGACGGTGTTTATCGACGTTTGCCGATGATTACACAATATAAAAATCAACTTTACAGCACGTTGTCGTTATCCATTTTGCAACAAATTATGGGTGTTTCGAGTGTTGAGTTTATTACAAGTGATGATTATGGTGACAATCGATTAGAAGCTATTTCTGTTGGTGGACTGAATGTGCCTGTTGATGCAATGGGAAATTTATTAGTACCGTTTCGAGGTAGACAAGGTAGCTTTCCTTACATTTCTGCGACTGATGTTTTAAATGGTGTTGTAGATGTATCGAAATTGAAAGATAAAATTGTTATCGTCGGCACTTCAGCAGCAGGTTTACTTGATTTGCGTTCAACACCTGTGCAGAACATCTATGCTGGGGTAGAAATTCACGCTAACATTTTAAGCAGCTTATTAGATCAAACTATCAAGTCACGCCCCACTTATATTGTCGCTGCAGAAACGATTGAATTAGTCGTTTTACTGGTTTTTACGATGAGCATTTTTCCGCGATTAGGTGCGATTTCATCTGTCGTTATGTTTGTTTTTATTGGTTTTCTGATTGTAATAACAAATTTTTATGTGTGGCAAAATCAAAATTTAGATACGCATTTAGCAACACCATTAGTGTTTTGGGCATTACTTTATGGTTTGCAATTATTTTTTGGCTTTTTTTTTGAAAGTCGTCGAAAAAAACAACTCGGTAACATTTTTGGGCAATATATTCCAAATGAACTTGTTGAGGAAATGAGTAAATCAGATGATGAATTTTCATTAAAAGGTGAAAATCGCATCATGACAGTCTTTTTTTCTGACGTACGAGGTTTTACAACCATTTCAGAAGAAATTGAAAATCCACAAGATTTATGTGACTTAATCAATGATATTCTTACTCCTGTCACTTATGTTATTCATGACCATAAAGGTACTATTGATAAATATATTGGCGATGCAATTATGGCGTTTTGGGGCGCACCCGTTAAAAATACCAGACATGCTTATCATGCGGTTAAAGCCGCTTTAGATGTTGTTGAATCACTAAAAGGTATTAACGCGCGATTTAAATTAAAAGGGTGGCCTCAAGTTGATTTAGGCATTGGTTTAAATACGGGGGCAATGGTTGTTGGAAATATGGGTTCACAATTTCGCATTGCTTATACAGTAATGGGGGATACCGTAAATTTAGGCTCTCGTTTGGAAGGATTAACAAAACAATACGGTGTAAAAATCATCGTTAGCGAATCTACAGTTGAAGCTGCACCTGAATTTGCTTATCGAGAATTGGATTGTGTTCGTGTAAAAGGAAAAAATAAACCGATTACAATTTATGAACCAATTGCTGAATTGACAGAGATTACAGTTCAACAGCAAACGGGTTTAGATTTGGCACATCAAGCATTGATATGTTATCGAGAACAATCTTGGGATAAATCAATAGCTCTTTTTCAACAATTGGGTGATTTAAATTCTGAAGATAAGCTTTGTAAAATTTATTTAGAACGAATTGCTCATTATCGTGAAAATCCACCTGAAGCTAATTGGGATGGTGTATTTACTCACACAAGTAAATAAAAAAATTGTTACATTCTAATTCTTGGTTTAGCATTATGATTAACACTTTACAAACGTTATTTTGAGAATTTTTATGGTATTGGTATCTATTCATGTACTTGTGTACACAGCATTATTTTTTATAATCGGTATGATTAAACCGAAGTGGGCGTTGTTTTTCCTGAAACAACCAACACGTTTTCTAGTTTCATCGGTTACCTTGGTTGCGTTTATGGTTGGTGTAACCATTTATGGGGCGGGGCATAAGGAAGAGGTTTTGTCAGCAAAAATAGAGGCTGAAAAAATTGCTCCAACTTCAGAAGTTCCAGAAGTAAAATAATTTAAATAAATTTTGGAGTTATAAAGATGCGAGTTAATCATTTTTTTCAAGTAGTTTTGACCATCACATCATTAACTGTAAGTGCTGGAAGTTATGCGTATTCAGCGGGTGAAGTTGATGAAATTTGTAAAAAGCCCAAAATCCATGACTTTAGTTTGCCTGTTTATCAAGAACCAGAGAAAATTGAAGTTGCACCAGAATCAGATTTAACATTTTCATTATCGGCTTGGACGAATCCAGATGTTATTAAATTAACTATTAAAGACGAGCCGCTTGAATTTACCCGCGAAAGTAATACCAGTATTCATAAAATTCGTGCAAAAATCCCTGCAAAATTTACAGGGCAGTTTGCGCGTATAAACATAACAGCGACGGCTATTTTAGGCTGTTATACAAAAGAAGGTTTTTTGATAAAAGTAGCGAATACTGAAAAAAATTAAAAATAATTTCAAAAAACTTTTGACAAACTCAAAAAAATCGCTATAATTTTAAAACTCAGCTACGGCAACACAGCTAAAGCGGAAACGAAAAGCTCTTTAAAAACTTAAATCAAAATAATTTGTGTGGGTGCTTGTGGTGTTATCGAGTGATTAACAAGATAATCGATTAAGAAACTACACGGCAATTTTTAAATTGTCAGTTAATTCTAGTCGAGCCAAAATTGGTCACTAATTTTATAGTGACAAAACTGATTTAAACTGAAGAGTTTGATCATGGCTCAGATTGAACGCTGGCGGTATGCTTAACACATGCAAGTCGAACGATGAGAAAGAGCTTGCTCTTTCGATTAGTGGCGGACGGGTGCGTAA
>JBASLW010000004.1:0-5911 GCA_049656545.1 Methylococcaceae bacterium | reverse complement strand
TAAAAACCAGTAAATTCAAGTCATGTAACCCGTTATTTTATCAATGTAATGCAAACTGCTTTTACATTGATTTTGTGACAAAAAACCTCTTAACGTGGTTTATATTCCGAATTCCCTATCGACCCCGTTTTGATTCAAATTTTGCCAAATCATGTGATGTCATTTGCCCACCTTCTCGAGCAATTTTTAACAATCGATTTTGATGTATCCCTGTTTTGGCAATGTGATTGTGTGGATTGAATTAAATCGAGTTTAAACGGGCAAATTCGCGTTATGTAACAAATCGATGGAACGTTACATTTTATCGGTAGGTTTTTAACAGTTAAAAAACAGTTTGACATTGCCGCCGATTAGTTTAGTATTTCGCCATTGAAAAACGTTACTAAATAGGTGCAAAATGCGCGGCGCAATTCCATTATCGAGAGCTGAAATTAAATCTTTGCTCAAAGTCACAAAATGCCAACGTGAAAAAACATTACTCACAATCGGATTTAGTTGCGCGTTCCGTATTAGTGCCATTTTGAGTTTAACCATTGGTGACGTATCAACCAACGGAACGGTTCATAACAGAATCACGGTTGCCGCTAAAAACCAAAAAACAAAGACTGGACACACTGTGTTGTTGAATAGTGACGCAAAAAAATCAATTGAATCATTGCTTGAATGGTTGAAAGCTAAAGGCATTACCGATAAATCAGCACCATTATTTTTAAGCCAAAAACGCACCGTATCGGGCGCATTAAAAGCAATCTCACGCATTCAAGCGCATAGAATCATCAAAGATTTATTTGCTCAAATTGGCTTATTGGGTAGCAGTTACAGCACCCACTCAATGAGAAAGTCCGTAGCAAAATACATTTACGATATGACGGGCGGCAAAATTGAGAAGGTCGCGGCAATACTTGGACACAAGAGTTTGAACAGTACAATTGCTTATCTGCAATTTAACAACAGCGATATAGACGACGCATTAACAGCAATGGAATTTTAAATATGACAGAACAAATTGAAGTGAAGCCAAAAAATAAGGGCGGTCGTCCCAAAGGCGCGGTAAAAGATAAAAAAGGCGAGTATTTATGGATACCAGCAAATTACGTTGACCAAATGAAAGCATTTTTTGAAGCTCTAAAAATACAGCAACAAAAGCAGGTGCAACAATGACCGCCGTCACGTTCGATACTCTTGAGCTTACTGGAATGTTAAGAGATTCGGGCATTGAACAAAAACAAGCCGAGGCGATTGTAAAAGCAATCGTGAAGTCACATGACGAATTAGTAACTAAAGGGCATCTTGATTTGAAACTTGCGCCAATTTACACGGATTTGGCTGTATTAAAATGGATGATGGGCGCGTTGATTGCCTTGAATATATCGGCTGTTATGAAACTATTTTTTTAACCGAATTTGGCGCGATATGCGTCATTAAACCTTCGCGTTGGTGTTTAGACCACCAACACGATAAAACAACGCCATAACGCCGTAAGGTTGTGGCAATTTTAACCCGCCATAAAGGGAACTCAAAACATGAAACACGACTATTGTGTTGCTTGCGGTATCCGTGAGAAATTACACCAGCATCATCTTGTACCAAAATCACGCGGCGGCAGTAATGACCAAACTAATCTAATTACGCTATGCGTCGATTGCCACGAAAAAATTCACCGCGTTAATAATTCACTAATCAAATTGTCTGCTATCGCACGCGAAAAGAAAAAACGTGAGGGGAAAGTTATTTGCGGACATCCGCCTTACGGCAAAATGAAAACTCATGATGGTTATCTTGTTGATAATCCAATTGAGCAAGAAATAATCAAAAAAATTTGTGAACTAAAAGTTTCCTTGTGTTGCGGTTCAGAAACCATCATCAATGAATTGGAACGGCTAGGATATAAAACACGAAAAGGCGAACGGTTTAAATCAAATGCAATTTTGAGAATCCTTAGAGAAAAAGGCTTACAGCAAAACGGATACATTAGATTTCATGCAAAAAATACAAAATCGTTTGATGATGTTATTGCTGAAAAAGGGGTTTATTCAAATAAAAAACCGTTATTGCCGAAAACGTCTCATGTGATTTATTTGAAACAATCCGAAACAACTCTAGGACAGACCTATGAAATCTTTTGACACACAAACTGGCTACAAAGAATTGGTTGCCGTTGAATTGAGTGAACAACAAGCAAACGCAATTATCAAAATAACCAGCGCGGCTATTCAAGTATCGACTGAAAACGCTATTGAACAAATTAAGCGGCAATTTCGGCTTGATGATGGCGTTACCAAACACGATTTAAAACTATTTGAAATGAAGCAAGATGACGCTTTCAATCAATTCAAACACGATTTAAAAATGCAGGAAAATCAAGCCGCCATTGCAAAATCAAAACGTGAAGTTGAGTTTATGAAAGTGGGTTTTATTGCATTTTACGGGCTATTAGTAGGCTTTTTTATCGGTACATTTTTTTAGGAAAACAATGTTATGACTGCAATCACAATCGACACTTACGCGCTAATTTCAACGCTTAAAGATGCGGGTGTACCAGAACAACAGGCAAAAGCTCAAATTGATGCAATGGCAAAGTTTGTTGAAGTGGCGCGTGAACAAATTGAACATGACCACAAACTTGATGACGTAGCCACTAAGCGCGATTTGAAAGAATTGGAATTGACGATTAACGCGAAAATTTCAGATTCAAAAACAGAAACAATTAAATCCGTTGCGGCGATTGTTATCGGGGCAGGTATGGCGCAAGTTTTCGCCATAATAGGATTATTAAAATTGCTGGGTAAAATCTAGCAGTAACAGAATTCGCCAACAGGCGGACAAACAAAAGCCCCGTGATAGAATCAACAGGGCTTTTATTAACCTTGCGGCGTTTGAGTGCAAATCAAACCCGCATTAAACCTAACCGCGCACCACGGGGTTAAATTTAGGCTTAGAAGTGTTCGGACTTCTACTATGCCATTTTTACGCCTAGCTTTCAATTACCCGTCTACGCGGTTATTCCAAAACTTTTTAAGGAATGACCATGTCAAAAACATTTCAATTCAACGGCACGTCTTACGTTTCAAGTCTGCCATTCATTAACACCCAAACGGGCAATTGGTTCGATGTTACGCCAACAGGTGACGCAACAACCGATTACAACACGGGTATAAATTGCGCGATTTTGCTTTTAAAAGCGATGGCGGATGACAATAAAACGCTTGAATACAGCCCCGCTAACGACAATGCGCCTGTCATTTTGCCTAAAATTTATAAATCAATTTTCAAGCAAGGCGAAACATTGCAAACAATCGCAAGCGGTTTCTTTTTCATGTTTGATGTTTTATTGCAATCAACCGCACCGAAACTTGCCCCCGCCACAGATTTAAAAAGTTATGACGAATTGATTTTAGAAATTAACCAGTGATTCATTAACCACGATGGTTTTACGCCGTGAGGTTGCGCGTTTTAACGTGACCACTCGCGGCATTTTTCGCCACATTTTTACAGAATCACGTCATGACAAACCACAACGAAATTTTAGACAGTGAACAACACACTTGCACCGTCGATTTACTCAAACATTTAGACGATTCACACCCGCTTAAAGCCTTATCCATTGCCATGTCGGGGGCAATGTACCTGCCCGTTAATACGGTTTTTTTAATGGGACTTGCGGTGTTTAGTTCCATTGCTTGCCGTCGCTATGTCGTCAATTATCAATACGGTGGTGATGTACCAATAGGCATTTATGCCGTCGCAGAACAACCTAGTGGAACGGGCAAAAGTTGGTGTTTAACTACGTTTCAAAAGGCTTTTTTCAAGGTGCATCATGCACGGTTTGAAAAATACAAACTCGAATTAAACCGCCTCAAATCCATTCCAAAAGACGAATTAACAGACGATGACAAACTCGCTTTAAAAGATTTACTCGCAAATTCGCCCCCGCCGCTATTCGCTACCAACGCCACACCTGAAGCCCTTGAACAATACATTAACAACACAAACGGGTTTTTTAGCGCGGTATCGAGTGAACAGGGGCTTTTTAATTCGCTATTGGGGCTAAGTTACGGCGATAACAAAAAAGCCAACAACAACGATTTGATTTTGAACGCTTACGACGGCGGTTATATGAACTCTATGCGTGTCGGGCGTGACGGTTATCAAGGTTACGTTATCGGCGGCGTGGCGTTGTTTGCACAACAGGGCAGTATTGAGAAAGTTATCGAGGCAAGCGGGGGAACGGGTTTAAGTGAACGGTTTTTGATGTTGGCAGAACCGCATAATTTGGGCAAACGTGACAGAACCAAAAGCACCGCGATTGATAAAACCGTCATTGATGCTTACAACGAAATTGCCGAACGGTTAGCCAATAGCGCGTTAAGCAATGTCAAAAGTGACTTAGCCGCGTTGAATATCAGCAATAACGGGCATCGTTTGATTAACGAATACTTGAACATCATCGAACCGCATTTAGTGAACGGCGGCAAATTTTCACACGCTTTTTTACGCGGGGCGGCGGGTAAGTTAAACATTCAAGTGATGAAAATTGCGGCTAACTTGCACCTGTTGGCAGGTGGTTTGTTTGAACCCGATATTGATGACAAACACGTTAGGGCGGCTATTGGTATCACTCAAGAATTATTTGAGGCGAATATCAGCTTATGCCATGACAAGGGCATCATGGGAACTAAGGCGGAATACACGGCAATTTTGCGGATGTTTGAAACTGCAAACCGATTAACAGAACGGCAAATAATTATGAGCCGTAAAAGTGTCGCACCTTTCAAAGATTTTACTGGTAACAAATCCGAATTGATTAGAACAACTTTAGCTGAAATGGTAGAGCGCGGCATTTTGAATAAATCGGATGATTTGACGGGTATGTTTAGTTATTCGCTTGCTCAATAATAAAAATCGTATCGTGTGGTAGGTTGTGGTAGATGTGTGGTAGATGCCTACCACACATAAAAAATAGATAAATATATATAAATAACAATTAGTTAGTTAGTTATTATGTGTTATGTATTATGTATTGTGGTAGGTGTGGTAGTACGTTCGACTATTTTTTTATTTTTTACAATTATTTGAGAATTTTTAGAAATTTTTAGGCGGCAAAAACTACCACACCTACCACACCTACCACACCTACCACAAAAATGTTAAATCCCTTACGGCTGTAAGCCTGTAGCTGTGGTAGGTATCTACCACAAAACCTACCACAAACTTAAAAAACACTAAAAATTGAGATAAAACATGAGTAAATTTTTTACAAAAAAAGAGGCGGCGGATTGTTTAAAAGTTGCGGGGAATAAACAGGCGGTTCAAATCATGCGACGGGCAATGATTAAACACGGCAAAGTCAAAGAATTGCGCGACGGTGAAATGGTTAGTTTTTTTGGTTTTGAACGTGAAGGCGTTGAAAAACTCGCGGTTGAACGCTTACAGGCAGAATTAGAAGCGGCGGCATTGGTAACACAATCGCCCGAACCCGAACCAACGCCAAACGAACCTAAGCGCAATGTTTTGTCATTGAAGCGAAAAAAGTAACGTCACACGCTCAAAAATGCGTTTTAAGGCGTTTTTGTGGTTTTGGTGGCGCGTCGATATGGATTGAATGCTGAAATGGATTCAACGCGGATTTTGAGCAGACTTAAAAACCCTTAAACCCACGCCCCCCCTTTTTTGGCTACGCCCCCACTTTGAAGTTAGCGAACGGGTAAAAATGCCGTAGTTGTTGGGGTCGACACGGAATTTGTCATACCAACCACGTTAAGGAATTTTAAAAAATACAACCAACTGAATTTTAAGTAGTTTCTTTATTTTCTTGCATCCAAATATAATCACCAGTCAAACCAATATGCTCCCATCCTAACGGTGACAAATACTGACACCATTTCAAATCAAATTTATCACCACGATCTAT
>JBASLW010000003.1:0-5252 GCA_049656545.1 Methylococcaceae bacterium | reverse complement strand
CGCACATTGCGGGTTATTTGATGATGGGATTTGGCTTAGTTTCATTTTTAGTCGCCGCATTATTTTTACATCGGCAAAAAGATATTAAACGACTTTTCAGCTATTCCTCGATTGAACACATGGGCTTGATGACATTTGCTTTTGGAATCGGTGGTTCGCTTGCGACGTTTGCAGCATTACTACACATGACAGTTCATTCATTGGTTAAATCAGCGATTTTCGTCACAGTTGGACACGCCGCGCAAATCGCTGGTACGCAAAAAATGGCACAAATTCGCGGCTTGATTAAAACACAGCCGAAAGTCGGTTGGGGATTGTTAATCGGCACGGTAGCTATCGCAGGTTTTCCACCGTTTGGTGTTTTTACCAGTGAATTTTTACTTTTACTTGCTACGATGCGTGAATATCCTTGGCTTACGCCATTTTTATTACTTGGAATTGGTATTGCGTTTGCGGGATTGTTTCGCCACATTCAGCCAATGGTCTACGGTGAAAAACCCGAAGGTCAAAGCGCGATTAAAGCGAATTTAATTCCTGTGATGGTGCATTTGGGATTAGCGTTGTGGCTCGGTTTAGCGATTCCAAATTTTTTAAGCGACTGGTTTAGTCAGGCAACATTGTTGATTTCAGGGAGTGCGTTATGAATTTTGACATAGATTTTTTAGCGCAATTAAACGAAGCGGATATTTTTGTTAAATCCGAAGACATTGCGCCAAGCCTTGAATTATGGCAAATCGACGATAACCATTGGCAACGCTTCGCAGAAATTGCCGCTGAAAATAAATTCCGTTGGGCGGCCGGTTTTGCTGAACAAATTGAGGAGCAATTTTATATTTATGCCTGTTTTGAAAAATCGGGCAACTACATTCTGCTTCATGCTGCAATCAACCTTTCAAAACCAGAAATTCCCTCACAATCGACCGTTTATGCTGCGGCTAATCGTAGTGAACGTCACACACACGATATGTTTGGAATTACATTTTTACATCATCCTGACCCACGTTGTTGGACACGCCACAAAGCATGGGAAAAACATGAATATCCTTTACGTCATGATTTTCCTGTTCAAGGAAATCCTGCAGAAATCACACCGCCTGATACGGATTATCACTTCATTCAATCGCACGGCGTAGGTGTTTATGAAATTCCCGTAGGACCTGTTCATGCGGGAATTATTGAACCTGGTCATTTTCGTTTTCAGGCTGTGGGCGAGTTGATTTTGAATTTAGAAGAACGCCTCGGCTATGTTCACAAAGGCACTGAAAAAATTGCCGAAGGTCGCACACCTGAAAGTTTGGCGAAATTAGCGGGACGTATTTCAGGTGATACTTGTGTTTCTCATGCTTGGGCGGCTTGCATGGCGATGGAACAAGCCGCAGGCGTTGAAATTCCAAAACGCGCTGCCTTAATTCGCGGCATTTTTGCTGAACGTGAACGCATTGCAAATCATTTAGGCGACATTGGCGCAATTTGTAATGACGTAGCGTTCACGTTTGCGTTTATGCAAATGATGCGATTAAAAGAAATCGGAGCAAGGACAAATTATGAATTGTTTGGACATCGCTCATTGATGGACAAAATTGTGTTGGGTGGTGTTGCCGTTGATATAAATGACGCGGCGGCAAACTGTATTCTTTCAGACATTGCACAACTTCGGATTGAATTAGCTGAAATTATGCCAGCGTTAGATTTGAATTCGTCACTAGAAGACAGACTTTATACAGCGGGATTTTTATCACCAGAAACCGCCGCTCATTTTGGCGTGTTAGGTTTTGTTGGGCGTGCAAGTGGACAAGATTTTGATGTTCGCTGTGATGCGCCCTACGCGCCTTATGATTCAGTCATTGTAAAAGTTGCGCTCGAAGACCAAGGCGATATTGCGTCACGTTTTTGGGTTCGATATAAAGAAGTTAACGCTTCATTAAAACTCATCGAACAATTTATTGAGCAGTTATCAACATTACCCGAAGGCGATTTAATTGCCGATTGGAAAACGCCTGAAAAGGAAAGTTTTGGTTTAGGCATTGTGGATGGTTGGCGCGGTGAAATTATTTCGTACGTTCGATTTGGTGAAAATAACACGATTGCTCGTTTTTATCCGCGTGACCCAAGCCAACTAAATTGGGAAGCTCTCGAAAAAGTAGTCCTAAATAACATTGTGCCTGATTTTCCCGTGTGCAATAAATCCTTCAATTGTTCTTATTCTGGCTGCGATTTATAAGGAGCGACGATGCTTAGTTTATTTAAAAAAATTTTTACCACAGGCGTTGTCACTGAAAACTACAAAGCCGCTTACGATGAAGAACTAGAAACGCTCGGCATTGAAATTAAACGTCGAATTGACCAAAAATTTTCAGGCAGTTTAGCGATTCGCCAAGTTGATGCTGGGTCATGTAATGGTTGTGAACTTGAAATCCACGCGCTGAATAATCCGTTTTATGACGTGGAGCGTTTCGGAATTCATTTTGTTGCTTCACCGCGTCACGCAGATATTTTGCTTGTGACGGGTGTTGTGTCACGACATATGCAAACGGCGTTACTGCGAACTTATGACGCAACGCCAAATCCGAAATGGGTGATTGCAATGGGTGATTGTGCCAGTTGTGGCGGGGAATTTGGCATTTCTTATGCGAGTTGTGGCGCGGTTAGTAATGTTATTCCTGTTGATATGACGATTGCAGGTTGTCCGCCAACACCGTTGGTTTTGTTGAAAAGTTTATTAGCGTTGATAGAGAAGCAAAAATGAACAATGTATTACCATTGTTTGGCTTGTTATTGCTCACTTTTACAATGACCGCTTTTGCCGCTCCAACGACTGATATTTCTGGAATTTGGGGCATGGCAACATTGCAAGGCGATTTGAATTTTATTTCGCCTGACTTAACGTCTTTTCAATGGTTAATTTCTAGTCAAACAGGTGAGCGAGAAGATTCAGCTAAAGGCTTACGACTAAACGAAGCTATTTTACTAGGACAAGTTGGTTATCAAGTCAATAAACATGTTACTTTTTGGCTAGGATATTTAGATGATCGCATTCACCCGCTAAATAAACTTTCTTATGAAGAAAGTCGTCCTTATCAGGATGTTGTTTATACTCAAACGGTCGCTGATTTTAATTTGACTATTCGCACGCGACTTGAAGAGCGAATTAACCAAGCAAATAGCGACATAGGCTATCGAGTAAAACAATTTTTTCAAATCAATCATGCCTTGCCTTTTATTGATGGTTTGAGCGGATATTTGAATAACGATACCTATTTTTATGTGAATCAAACCAATTTTGGCAAACAAGGATTTTCAGAAAATCGTTTTGGAAGTGGGTTAAGTTATCAATTTACAAAACAGTTAGGTGCTGATTTAGGCTATTTGCAACAATATGTTGATAACAAAACGGGGAGTAATTTGTTAATCAATAATTTACAAATGAATTTACGCTACAGGTTTTAAGAAGATTATGGAACGTTGGATTTTTTACGCCTTTTTATCGATGTTTTTTGCGGGTTTTACCTCTGTAATTGCAAAGCAAGGACTGGCGGGAATCTCTGCTGAACTGGGGCTGACCGTTAGAACAATTTTTGTTTTCGTCTTTGTGGTGTTATTTGGTGTGAGTGTCATTTCAACATCTGAAATCAGTTTGCTTCGCAAAGAAAATTTTATTTGGCTCGGTTTGTCTGGCGTAACGACGGCGTTATCTTGGATTTTTTATTACAAAGCCTTGAAATTAGGCGATGTTGCAACGGTTGCACTGATCGATAAAGGCAGTGTCATTGTGGCTATTTTTCTTGCCTGGTTGATTTTAAAAGAAGTCATCACGTTGCGTGTCATTTTGGGGGCATCTTTAATGTTGCTGGGATTATTTGTTATTACAAAAAAATGATGAAAGTTAGAAAAACAAAAATGATTTCTGTGATGTCTAATGACAACGACTTAACACATCACATTTTGCCAAACTCGGCAACGATGGTTGGCGTTTGCATTATGGTTATTAGCATCGTTAAAGGTATGCCACCCGATGCCGTTAATTACTTTATAGATAAAGCCCTTGCAATTGATTGTGTACTTTTCATGGCAAGTGCTTTGTTTTCGTTTTTATCGATTCGGCTGGAAAGATCAACATTAGGTTTAGAACGTTGGGCAGAAATCATTTTTATTTTTGGCTTGGTTTCCATGACGATTATTGCAGTAATTTTTTCGTTTGAGATTGTCTGAAAAATAAATAGTAGTACGAGTGTGAACACAGCCATTTTTTAAAACGATGGTTAAAAATTTACAAATACCTAGGAGGTATTATGTTGAAAATGAAAAAATTATTGTTGTTGCTGTTGCTTTGCATTTCGAGCAGTTGTTTAGCGGCAGAACCGACAACAGAACGTCAAACCGAAATTCGCGCGTTGATGCAAAATACTTGCAGTGGTTGTCATGGTGCTGGATTACAAGGTGCAATGGGACCTTCTCTTAAACCTGAAGCATTAGCCAGCAAAGCCGATGATTTGTTGATTACAACGATTACTAACGGTCGTAAAGGTACAGCGATGGCATCATGGAAATCCACCTTTGAACCAGATGAAATCAAATGGTTAGTTAGTATTTTGAAAAGTGGTAAATAATGATGAAAACTAAAAATTTATATTCGATATTTTCCATTTTTACGGTTGCAATTATCACGTTATTTACCAGTTTAAACGCGAATGCACTGCCGAGTTTTTCAAGGCAAACAGGCGCAGCGTGTAGTCAATGTCACACGCAATCTTTTGGTCCAAATTTAACACCGTTTGGTCGTAATTTTAAATTAGGCGGTTATACGATGGGCGGAGGCAAAGAATCTAACATTCCAGCCATTAGCGGCTTAGTTTCGGGTTCATTTACAAACACAAATAAAGACCAAACTGATGTACCTGCGGGCTATAACAAAAACAACAATTTTACGTTTGATAGCGTGAATGCGTTTTATGCAGGTAAAGTTTATGGCAAAGTGGGTGCATTTGCTGAGTTTGCTTACGATGGAGTAAGTAAAAAAGCACAAATGGATAACACAGATATTCGTTTTGCGGATAATTTAGATGTAATGGATACGCCTGTTACTTACGGGATTTCATTAAACAATAATCCAACGGTTCAAGATTTATGGAATACAACCGCTTGGGGATTTCCATACAACGGTAGTGCATTACAACCTGGCGCGGGAACATCGTCGATGATTGACGGTATGCTTTCAGCGCAAGTAGGTGGCGCGACGGCTTACACTATGATTA
>JBASLW010000002.1:0-17577 GCA_049656545.1 Methylococcaceae bacterium | reverse complement strand
GTATTAGGTGGCGGAATGCCACAAGGCGCAAATAATGACACCGATGCACTGGTTGTTTTTCCTTATGAAGAAATGGGAATGCAAGGTGGCAGTCAAATTCATTTGCCTTACAACGCGATGATTAACTACAACTCGCTAAATGCTCAAGTTATTAAAAAAGTTGAACATAAACCCGTGTTACTAAGTGGTCATGATGTAAGTTTAGTTTATTCAGCCGCTTCAAATGCGAATGATCCAGCGGGTAAAAATTCGATTAACTCCACCAGTCAAAATTTATTCGTACAAAATCAAGTTGGTGCAAATTACGACACCAAAATAAGCACAATCGATCCTGCAACGGGAAAACCGACTAAAAACGTTTTTATTGATGGGCAAGATTATCGTCAAGCGAAAATTCGTAAATCTGAGCAATGGGACAGAATTCACCAACCCTTAGCGAAAGAACAAGGGATTGCTGAAAACGGCATGGCATTTGCTGATCAACAAAATCGCTTTTTACCTGCGCCCGCCCCCGCACTTCCCGATCAAAGTGTACGCGGCAATGCGGATAAATCACTTGGAATGCGTGAAATGCCTGGCATTGCTGCGCCGTATGTGAAAAATGATCCTAAAACGTTTAGTTATAGTCACGAAAAGCAAAATTTCACCGCGCAATTTTTACCTGCCAGTGATATTGACGACCAAGGACGCACAAATCCTTATCCGTTAATGCGTGTTGAAGCAAAAGTGGGCAATCAAACTGTCGCAAAAACCGACGCTGTTTATACAACCGCTTCGGAAACACGCTGCCGTGAATGTCATACACCAGGCAAAATTGCAGGTGATGAAGACGTGTGGCGTATGCCTGTGACAACAGATGAATTAGTTGCACCAGATGGCAAACCAGGTGCGGCAACAGGTGCGGGAAGTTTTGACCCTGGTACAGACCCAGCAAAACCTTGGCCACCTGCGATTCATAATAAATTCGACGATAAAATTGCTGACAATCCAGCATTTACAAACTTAGCAAAAGAAGTAAATGACAAAAACAGCGTTGTTTATATCGAACGTGACCAAAACGGTTTGCGTAAAGACCGTGTTAAAGAATCACGTTGGGTAAAAGTTGATGCTGCTGGCAAACCAACCACTCAAATCAGTGCAACAAAACCTGCTGATGCTGATGCAAGTTGGAAATTGCAAGTACGTTTAAATTTCCGTGAATCGCAAGAAGAAGGTGGTAATTCATGGGTTGAACAAGAAAAAGCAGCGTTATTTAACACGTTAATCATGCACGATTACATGGTTTATTACGGTCCAACACCTGCAACGGGTAAATTGTGGCCTGCGAGTTATTCAACTCAAGTTGCTGATTCGTATGCAGATGACAAAGGTAAATCTCGCGCTCAACCGATGTATTTCTGTTCAGGGCATCATCAAAGTTCACTCAAATTTGATAATGGTGTTGTCGCCCGTTCAGCGCAAACAAACCGTTCAGATTATTCAAAAGCCTTCCATGCTTTCCACGGCAAAATGCAAGTCTATAAAAAAGACGTATCAGCCAGCGAAAGTGCAGACGGTTTAGCGCATAAAAAAGGCGATTTGATTCGTGACGAACGTGGACATCCTAAAATGTTAGGTGGACGTGGTTGGGATTCTCAACATAACGATGATAACGGTGTGCCTTTAACAGCAGATGCTGACGGTAATTTAACAAAACCGACTATCCAAGCGTATGACGCGAAGAAAAATAACTGGCGACCTGATTTATTCCCAGCAGATAAAAACGGTGAAACGTTGTTGCCTGTTGGTGAAAAAGTGCCTGTTGAAGAAAACTGTGTGAAATGCCACACAGGCGCAACCGAGAAAAGTTACCGCGATATTCATCACACGGCGGGGTTGAAATGTGACAGTTGTCACGGTGATATGTTGGCGGTAGGTAACGTTTATTCAAATAAAGGTTATGACGCAAACTTAACAGGTGGCGGAGCTTATACAGGTGATTCGATTAACTTCCGTCGTCCTTGGTTAGACAATCCAAATTGTGGTTCATGTCACGTTGGTGATGGTAACAAAGCGAAAGACGGTAAAGGCGAAAACTTCAGTGCAGGCGTGTTACGTCAAGCGTGGGTAACGGGTGATAAATCAGGTTACAGTCGTGACCCAGCGAATGCGCGTTTTGCTGTGATGCCAGTAAAAGAGAATCGTCTTGAACCTTCTACTGCAACAGCGGCGGATGTTACCGCAGGTTTAGCTAAAAAAGCAGGTGATACGTTCTACAAAGGCGTACCTGTTTCACAAGCGTTATATCGCAAAAGTGCGGACGTTCACGGTAGTGGCGCGAATGGCGCGTTGAATTGTTCAACGTGTCACGGTGGTTCACACGCAATTTGGCCTAACCAAGACCCAAATGCTAACGACAACCAAACTGCCAAACAGTTGCAAGGTTATGATGGCAACATTGCAGAATGTTCGGTTTGTCACGTTAAAGACGATTTCAAAACAGGCTTAGTGGCGACTGATGGCGGCACAAGCGGTTTAGGTGTTGGTCAAGGCGTGCGTGATGGTACTGTTGTTGATTCAAGCAGTCCAAAAGCGTTCCTTGCAGGGCCTCATGGGATGCACCCAATCGGCGATGAATCTTGGTATATCAATGCAGTAGGCGCAGCGAAAAATACCGATAAAGGCGCAAGTGCCAAATTCAACGGCGGCTGGCACAATGATTTTGCGAAAAAAGCAGGACCTGATGGCGAAGATCAATGTGCCGCTTGTCATGGCGCAGACCATAAAGGAACTCGCTTGTCTAAATCGTTAGTTGATAGAACATTGACGAATGCAAAAGGCAAAGCGATTAAAGTGACAAAAGGTCAAATTATCGGTTGTGATTTGTGTCACACACTTGATAAAAGTTTCATTGGTTCACCTAAAGGTGCGGCAAAAGATCATCCAGCCCCAAAACCTGAAACATTTGTGATTAACACAAAAGCGGTTGTACACACGGGAGGTGGCGGTCACTAAACGCCCATTTTTTCGGAAAGGGAACGTTGAAAAGCGTTCCCTTTTTTGTTTTAACGAAAAGGAAAAATAATGATTTTTTTATCTCACATTCAGAAAATTAGTTTAATTTTAGCTATTTTTGCTTCTTCAGCCCAAGCCGCAAATCAAAAACCCATTGCCGATGCGGGCATTGATCAAACGGTTGCCATTTCAACTAACGTGACACTTTCAGGCGTACAAAGTAGCGATTTAGACGGCAAAATTAAAACGTACACATGGTCACAAACAAAAGGCACAAAAGTTTCTTTGAAAAATTCAAAAACGGTTAATTCGTCGTTTATTCCTAAAAAAATCGAAACATTAACATTCAAATTGACGGTCAAAGATAATAAAAATGCTAAATCTTCTGATATTGTGAATATCAATGTTGTTGATGCTATTGTTCAAATACCCGAAAAGCCAACCATTCCGCCCATTATTAAACCACCTGTTACAAATGTCACAGATACTCAACCTAATATCGAAACAGGCTGTCAATTGCCCCAAATTACTGAAAATGGTCGATGTATCTCTCAAATTTTTGAATCTAAATTTAATGACACAGGTATCACGTTTTGTTCTGATGGCGCGTTTAATGTGAATGGCTGCAACATTACAACGTATCCGCGTCAAGATGCAGAATTCGGACGAGATGTTGTAAACAACGATAACAAAGATGGTCACGCTGGGTTTAGTTTTACTAAAATCAGCGCAACAGGTGAAAAATTACCCGTTGAAGCAACGAGTTGGGCGTGTATTCAAGATAATGTCACGGGATTTTTATGGGAAGTAAAAACGGTGCAAAACCAAAATGAGCGTTATTCATTTTCAAATGCTAATAAACTCGTTCAAGAAAAAAATAACGAAAAACTGTGTGGCGTAACAAATTGGCGATTGCCTGAAATTCACGAATTACAAAGCATTGTTGATTACAGCGTGCCATTTCCAAATCCCGCGATTGATTTAAATTTCTTTCCAAATTCAACCAACCAAATTTATTGGTCAAACACGCCTTATGCAAAAAACTTAAATGATGCGTGGGGAATTTATTTTGATGATGGACGTGTTTATGAACAAGATAAAAACACGCAAGCTACTATTCGATTAGTCAGTGCAAATGTGACGACGAAAAAATATGTCATTTCTGATAATCAACAAGAAGTTTTAGACACGCAAACAGGTTTAATTTGGCGACGTTGTGTTGAAGGTATGAAGTGGGATGGCAAAACGTGTAGTGGCTTGGCTTTTTACGGAATGTTTCAAGAAGTTTTGGAACGTGCGTCAAATCAAGCACGTTTAACTGGTAAACCGTGGCGCGTGCCAAATGTTAAAGAATTAGGGAGTTTGGTTGATTCAACACAAACCACTATCAGCATTGATTCGACTGTTTTTCCTGCGACGCAAAATGATCAATTTTGGTCATCATCAAGTTATTCGATGGACGCATTTTTTGGTTGGATGACGCATTTTTATTACGGCGCGACTTATTATTCTTATTCGGAAGATACGGGCGCAGTGCGTTTGGTCAGAAATTAAATCACTTAAAATTACGCCATAAAATTGCAATAAATGAGTTGTGCTACAATGCAAATGCCTTTTAACCCATCTCAAGAGAGAGTAATTTTTATGAACCGAATGAGTAAAACTAAACTTTTTGCCTTAATTGCATCAGTTATTGCTTTAGTGTTGCTTCAGCGTGAGATTTTGATTCCCATGGCAAAAGATGCGGCAAAATCAGATTTGTTTTTAATTGATAGTAACGATCAAGCTAGCATGATGTCGCAATCTAATGACATGACACAATTTGCATTTCAACATTGCAACACACACCTTAAAGCCGATTTAGATTCTGACATCACGGTGACATTGCCTGAAAAACCGTTGAATGCGTGGAGTTTGGGTAATTACGAATATGTTGTCAGCGCGGAAGCGGATGTTGCTCACAAAGGAGAAGCAGCCAAAAAACATAAGTACGTTTGTCGAATTAGCTATCAAAATGGCGACGATACGAGTGGTGCTGCAGAATTTAAAAATTGGTCTTTAGATGGCTTGTCAAAAATTGACGACTAATATCGCTACACAATAAAGGGCGAATCTTATTCGCCCTTACGCACCCTAAACATTCAAAATCTGTCTTAACTAATCCGTCCCTTTTACTTTACTACTTTTTGAATATGTTGACTGATTACTTAGGTATTAAAAATTTTATTCCACACGGCTATTGTCTTAATTGGAGTCCAGTTTTATTAGGATTACACGTTATTTCAGATGTTGTTATTGTGCTTTCTTATTATTTTATTCCCTTCATCATTATCAAATTTGTTCGCAGACGCGATGATATTCCTTATTCTTCAATTCTTTTAATGTGCTGTGCGTTTGTTATCGCCTGCGGAACAACACATCTATTGTCCATTATTACAATTTGGTTTCCGTTTTATTGGTTAGATGGTTTTGTAAAATTAGTAACTGCCATTATTTCTTTAATTACCGCGATAATGATGATTACGTTTTTACCTCACGCATTGAAATTGCCTAGCACGATTACGCAATTACGCGCAGAAATGATCAAGCGCGAACAAGCACAAATTGCCGAACATCAAGCCTTAGAATTATCAAAAGAAAGTGAAGAACGGTTCAAATTAGTTTTACACGGTGCGGAATTAGGTTTTTGGGATTGGAATATCGCAACAGGTGAAGTTAAACGAAATGAAATTTGGGCAAAGATGCTGGGTTATGACTATGAAGAAATAGAACATACAACTCAGCAATGGCTGGATTTTATACATCCCGAAGACAGAGAACGCGCTTGGCAAGCAATTCTGGATGCTCTCGAAAATTCCACTTTGGAATATAAAATTGAATATCGAATGCTATGTAAAGATGGCAGTTTTAAATGGATATTAGACCACGCCAGCGTTATGCGTCGAGATGAAAAAGGAAATCCAACACGAATGTGCGGCATTCACGCAAACATCCATGAACGTAAAGAAGCTGAAATTAAATTACAAATTGCTGCAACGGTATTTGAATCAAAAGAAGGAATGTTTGTGACGGATACCGATTGTAAAATTTTACAAGTCAATCGCGCTTTTACGGATATTACAGGTTTTTCAGCACAAGAAGCGATTAACCAAACGCCGCGTTTATTTCGTTCTGGACGACATGACAAAGCATTTTATAAAACGTTATGGTATGAAATTACAACAGCAGGTTTTTGGAAAGGTGAAATTTGGAATCGTCGTAAAAACGGTGAAATTTATCCTCAATGGCTCACCATTACTTCTGTAAAAAATAACGAGGTGGTGACACATTATGTTGCAACGTTGATTGATATTACAGAACGTAAAAATAATGAAGAACAAATTTATCAGCTTGCTTTTTACGACCCGTTGACTAATTTACCTAATCGTCGTTTGTTGCATGAACAATTAAAACAGATGATTAGTTTAGAAAAACGCCTTTGTGAACAAACCGCTGTTTTAATGTTGGATTTAGACAAATTTAAAGCTGTTAATGACACATTTGGACATTTAGCAGGTGATGAATTATTGCAACAAGTGGCAAACAGAATTACTAAGCGATTACGAAGCAGCGATATTGTTGCACGTTTAGGCGGGGATGAATTTATCTTACTTATTCATGATATTGAAAATGCAGAAAATCTTGAAAAAATTGCACAAGATATTATCGAATCGTTAAGTTATCCTTTCACATTAAGCGAAGGGAATGAAGTTGAGATTGGCGCAAGTATTGGGATTAGTTTGTATCCAGAACATGGCGATAATCCAGAAACGTTAATCGACAAAGCAGATTCTGCTCTTTATCAAGCTAAAAATAATGGACGTGGTTGTTTTGTTTATTATTCAGATAGTTATACTTAATATTGATAAAAGTTTGATTGTTCATTTACATTTTTTGCATTGTTTAAGCCAAGCTACACAATTTCTTCACAATTAGTCTTTATACTTTGAACCAACTTAAAAACAACCCGATAAAAAGATTTATAAAAGGGCTGGCAAAGTAAAGATTACCTCCTTGTGGACATTTTTGAGGAACAGTTTTTTGACATGAAATTTAAATTGTTTGAGAAACTGTTCCTTCTTTTTTTATCCACAATGCTGTTATTGCTAAGTTTGGTTATTTTAGCGGTACACTTCAATTTTAAGCAGGGCTTAACCGCTTATCTTCAAAGAATAGAACTTCAAAAATTAGAACCCTTTGCACTGGAGTTGGGTGATTTTTTTCAGCAAGAAAATAGCTGGGATAAATTACGCAATCAACAAGTCTGGTTCTCATGGGTCGCACATTCATCGCTGGCAAAAAATCCAAATGTGTTACCTTTTCAAAACAAACCAACCAATGAAACGCTTTGGATTGATATTGATAGACTTTTGATTATGGATGGTGACAATCGAAAAATAGTTGGTCTTTTGGAAACATCTGAATCATTTAGTTTTAATGAAGAATACAAATTACCGATTAAAACTAAAAATATCACTGTCGGTTGGCTAATTATTAAACCGAATCCGTTAATTACAGATTTGTTATTAGTCAATTTTATGGAAAGTCAGTTGCAAGGCTATTTATGGATTATGGCGTTTGCTTTATCACTGTCATTTTTCTTAGCGTTTGTGATGGCACGTCAAATTTTATCACCGTTACAAAAAATTACTGTTGGAATGCGTTCGTTGGCAACAGGGGATTTTGCGATTCAAATTCCTGAAAAAGGTCATGATGAACTTGCGTTGTTAGCGAAAGATTTTAATTTTTTAAGTCGGGCTTTAGCGCAAAGCGAACAAGCCCGTCAACAATGGCTTGCAGATATTTCACATGAACTACGCACACCGTTGGCTGTTTTACGCGGCGAAATCGAAGCCTTAGTTGATGGTGTACGAACACCAACACCTGAACGAATTCAATCATTAGAACAAGAAATTTTATCGCTCACTCGATTAGTTGATGATTTATATCAATTGTCATTATCAGATTTAGGTGCATTGGATTATCACTTTAATCAGGTGGAATTAGTTACTCATTGCAAAATTTTAGTTGTAGCTTTTCAAACCCGTTTTGCAACGCGCGGAATACAATTAACCTTTCATACCGATTGTTCAAATGCGTTTGTTAATGGTGATGCCATGCGATTGGCACAATTATTTTCAAACTTACTCGAAAACAGTTATCGCTACACAAACGATAACGGTATTTGTCATTTAAATCTTGTCCAAGAAAAAAATCACATCGCTGTTTATATTAAAGATAGTGCGCCAAGTGTTGCAGAAGAAGAATTTGAATTGTTATTTGAACGGTTTCATCGTGTTGATAAATCACGTCATCGTCAAACAGGTGGTGCTGGTTTAGGGTTGGCAATTTGTAAAAATATCGTCAAAGCACACAATGGCAAAATTTACGCTCAACCTTCCGATTTAGGCGGTGTTGAAATTGTGATTGAATTTCCATTTAGATAAAAATCGTTAAAATTTCAAAAATTATCAAAAACGATTAACCATATCGTAACTAAAAACAATTCACCTTAAACATCCATGATGGCATTGTTTTAGCATAAGATTTTGTTATAACCGACAAAACACCGTAAATTTATGAATTTCACTGAAGTACAACTTCTTAACACGATGGCAATGCTGATATTTCCGTTGATGCGAATTAGCGCAATGTTTGTGTCGATGCCTGTGTTTAGCGTTAAAGCGACACCTGCGCGGGTGCGTGTGATTCTTGCGGGTGCATTGAGTTTTCTGGTCATGCCACTGTTACCGCCGTTGCCACAAATTGAAATAATGAGTTACGAAGGCATGATGATTGGCATTCAACAAGTGGCAATTGGTTTAACGACAGGCTACATTTTACAAATGGTGTTTGCAGGCGTAATTTTTGCAGGGCAGGGGATTGCTTATGGAATGGGTTTAGGTTTTGCGTCTATGGTTGACCCACAAAATGGACAGCAAGTTCCTGTTATTGCACAGATTTATATGATTTTAGTAACGTTGTTATTTTTGAGCTTAGATGGACATTTACTGCTGATTAAATTGTTACTTGATAGTTTTACCACGCTACCGATTGGTCAAATTTTTGACTTAAACGATGTATGGTCGATTATTACTTGGAGTGGACGGATTTTTTCAGACGGCTTATTACTGTCGATGCCGATTATTATTAGTTTGTTGATTGTGAACGTGATGTTTGGTGTCGCGTCGAAATCTGCGCCACAATTACAGATTTTCTCTGTGGGTTTTCCAATTACATTGATGCTGGGAATGTTAATCATGTGGGCGACGATTCCGAATATGCTCGAATTATTGCCGAATATGTTTAATGAGGCGTTTGGTTTATTAAAACAATTATTGCGATTGACATAGAAAATGGCTGAAGATTCAGGACAAGAAAAAAACGAAGAACCTACCCAGAAGCGTTTAGACGACGCGAAAAAGAAAGGTCAAATTGCACGGTCGCGTGAATTGAATACATTTGTAATGTTAATTGCCAGCGCGTCATTGCTGACTTCACAAGGTGGTCGAGTGGGCGCGGGGTTGGTTGAAATGATGCAAAGTCATTTCCATGTTTCGCGTGACGTTATTTTTGAAGCACAAACACCGTTAGTTTTTTTTAAACAAGCCATGCAAGATGGTTTATTTCTTATTGCACCGATGCTGCTGATTTTAACGGTAGCCGCGATTGCAGCACCTCTTTCCTTAGGCGGTTGGATTTTCAGTATGGACTCAATATCACCTAAATTAAGCAAGTTAGACCCGATTAAGGGCTTGCCAAAATTATTTTCACTCAATGGCTTAGTTGAGCTTGGTAAAGCAATGCTCAAAATTTCGCTGGTCGGTTTAGTGGGCTGGTTATTATTCAATTCGATATTTGCCGAATTACTCGGTTTAAGCGCAGAACCGCTCGACCAAGCCGTTGCTCATGCGCTTGAATTGATTGTGCATAGTTTTTTATTATTAAGCGCGTCTTTGATTGTGATTGCAGCAATTGATGTGCCTTATCAATTACATAAACACAGCCAAGACTTAAAAATGTCGATGCAAGAAATCAAAGATGAACACAAAGAAGCCGAAGGTAGCCCAGAAGTGAAAGGACGAATTAGGCGAACACAAATGGAAATGGCACAAAATCGGATGATGAAAGAAGTTCCGAACGCAGATGTCATTATTACCAACCCAAGCCATTATGCCATTGCACTTAAATATGATGAAACGTCTGGAACTGCGCCGATTATGCTTGCAAAAGGTGTTGATTTAATTGCCGCGCAAATCCGAAATATCGCACTCGAAAATAATGTGCCTTTGGTTGCTGCTCCGCCGTTGGCACGCGCTTTGTATTACTCCACGGAAATAGATAATGAAATTCCACAAGGGCTGTATGTCGCTGTGGCGCAAGTTTTGGCTTATATTTTTCAATTGAAAGAAGCGGCAAAAAATCGCACGTCAAAACCTGTACCGCCTAAAGATATTAAAGTGCCGCCCGAATTTAAACAGGAGTAACCCGTCGTGGATTTAACCAAACTCAAGAATGTCGCGGCTTTAATCGGTAAAGCTGAACTCGGTGCGCCCGTTGTCATCATGATAATTTTATCGATGGTGATTTTGCCGTTACCCGCGTTTTTGCTCGATATTTTCTTTACCTTCAACATAGCGTTTTCGTTGATTATTTTGCTGGTCGTTGTTTATACGCTCAAACCGTTAGATTTCGGTTCGTTTCCAACTGTCATTTTATTGGCGACTTTACTGCGTTTAGCGTTAAACGTCGCGTCAACTCGTGTTGTTTTACTTGAAGGACATAATGGCGGTGATGCGGCTGGAAAAGTGATTGAAGCCTTCGGCGAATTTGTTATCGGCGGCAATTTCGCAGTTGGTTTAGTGGTGTTCACGATTTTGATTATTATCAATTTCATGGTGGTCACAAAAGGCGCGGGACGTGTCGCGGAAGTTGGCGCACGTTTCACATTAGACGCTATGCCAGGAAAGCAAATGGCGGTTGATGCCGATTTGAACGCGGGTTTAATTACGCAAGATGAAGCGCGTGCTAGACGCGCCGAAGTGGCAATGGAAGCGGATTTTTATGGTTCGATGGACGGTGCGAGTAAATTCGTGCGTGGTGACGCGATTGCGGGGATTATCATTTTATTCGTCAACATGATTGGTGGTTTAGCGATTGGAATGTTGCAACACGATTTGTCTTTTGCTGACGCTGGCGAACGCTACGTTTTATTGACGATTGGTGACGGTTTAGTGGCACAAATTCCTTCATTGTTACTTTCAACCGCTTCGGCGTTAGTTGTGACAAAAGTGGGGGCAACCAGTCAAAACATTGGTCAACAGGTCAGCCAACAACTTTTTGAAAATCCAAAATCGTTAATGATTACAGGTGGTGTAATTGGCGCGTTAGGCTTAATTCCAGGAATGCCAAATTTGGTATTTTTGATGTTGTCTGCGGCGTTAGGTGGTAGTGCGTGGATGATTGATAAAAAACGCAAACAACTCGCACTCGATAACATTGCTAATGCGAAAAAACCTGAAGCGGCAGCACCTGTTGAAAATCGTGATTTGAGTTGGGAAGATGTGATGCCTGTCGATATTATCGGCTTGGAAGTCGGTTATCGCTTGATTCCACTCGTTGATAAAAATCAAGGCGGGCAATTGATGGTGCGTATTAAAGGCGTTCGTAAAAAATTGTCACAAGAATTGGGTTTCTTAATTCCATCGGTTCATATCCGCGATAACTTAGATTTAAGTCCGACGACTTACCGAATTTCTTTAATGGGCGTAACGGTTGGCGAAGCGGAAATTATTCCCGAAATGGAAATGGCAATTAACCCAGGTCGTGTATTTGGTGATTTAGTGGGTAAACCTTGTCGTGACCCCGCGTTTGGTTTGGAAGCGTTTTGGATTGAACCCAATCAAAAAGATTACGCACAAACAATGGGTTATACCGTTGTAGATTCGGGAACGGTTGTGGCAACGCATTTAAGTCATTTATTGCAATCGCACGCGCATGAATTATTAGGCTACGAAGAAGCGCAACGTATGCTCGATAATTTAGCGAAATCAGCACCGAAATTAGTCGAAGATTTAGTGCCAAAAACGTTGGCTTTAGGCGTTGTGACTAAAGTGTTGCAAAACCTGCTCACCGAACAAGTTCCCATCCGCGACATTCGTACAATTGCCGAAACCTTGGCAGAGTACGGTTCAAAAAGTCAAGATACCGACATTTTAACGTCAGCAGTGCGTACTTCGTTAGGACGTTTAATTATTCATGAAATTGCAGGTCAAGTTGATGAACTTACGGTTATCACGCTTGATAGTGAGTTGGAACAGATATTGCAAAAGTCTCTACAAACGGCGAGCGAAAGCGGTACTGGGGTCGAGCCAGGTCTTGCAGATCAAATGCACGACTCATTGCAAGAACACACAGAGCAAATGGAAATGGATGGTCAATTACCTATTTTGATTGTGTCTTCTTATATTCGACCTTGGTTATCGCGTTTTGTTCGTCATTCGATTCCGAACTTACACGTTTTGGCATATAACGAAATTCCTGCTGATAAACAGGTAAAAGTGATTGCAAATGTTGGACGACGTGTGTAACTAGATTAAGAAAAACTGAGGACTTTTGATGAAAATTAAACGCTATTTTGCTGAAAATATAAGACAAGCCATGCAAATGGTACGCGATGAATTAGGCGCAGATGCCGTAATTATGTCGAATCGAAAGGTTGAAGGTGGCGTTGAAATTGTAGCAGCCCGCGATTTTGACGAGCAAAGCGTGCGTTCAAATGTTCCAACACAAGGTCGTGAAGTCGAACCCGATTTTTTCAAACCCTCAAAATCGACTCGGCAAATTAAAAAAGTCGATTTGCCTGATTTTCAAGCAGAAAGAAATAATTTGCACGTTATTAGCAGTCCTCGTAAAAAAGAAGAGCCAGTTTTTTCGACAAGCAGCGCAAAACGCGGCATTGATAAATATGTTGGTTACGCTGAAAAAGTGCAATTACGCGGTAATCCTGATGCAGTAAAGCATAATTTTGTAAAACCTACGTCGGCATCAAAACCTTCTGTACCGTCGGTGATGATTAAAGTTCCCAAGAAAAATACGGCAAAACCACAACCGCAATACGCACAACAAATGCCGCAACGTGAATCGATGTATGAAGAAAATTATCATCGTGAACCACCTGAACCGCGTTATGAACAACCGATTTATCGTGATGAACCCAGACGCGAAGCAATTATGCCGAATGTGCGTGAAACTCGCGCCGAAGTTCGCAATGAAGCCCACGATTTGCGTCAACAATTTAGCGCGAAAGTGTATGAAGATGAATTTGAAGAATTTTTAGACGAGGTAGTCGAAGCGGAAGTTTATGAAAAACCGAAATTTGCAGAAATGATGCAAAATCGTGTTGAACCCGTAACTGTTGTTGCACCTGTAGTTGAAGAAAAAGAAAATCCGTCTGAAAAATTATTATTGCAAGTCACGAAAGAATTGAAATCGTTACGCAACACGATGGATAGCAAATTATCAAGCATCAATTTTGCTCGTCATGCTCAAAATCCAAATTCAACGCCAATTCGTAGCGAATTATTGCAAAAATTAGCCAGAATGAGTGTATCAAAAAAATTGAGTATCAAAATTGCTAATCGTTTTGCCAGTCACACCAATTTTGATTTTGTTTTCACGCAAGCGCAAGAATTACTCGCAAAAGTGTTGCCGATTACTGACGATAATCTGCTCGAAACAGGTGGCGTTGTTGCATTAGTTGGACCAACAGGTGTAGGAAAAACAACCAGTGTTGCCAAAATTGCCGCGCAATTCACGTTAAAACATGGTGCAAATCAAGTTGCGTTAATTACAACAGATAATTACCGAATTGCGGCACATGAACAGTTGAATACTTACGGCAGAATTTTAAACATTCCTGTCAAAATTGCCTCAAGTGCAGAAGAATTAAAACACTTGATTCAAGGTTTTTCAGACAAAAAATTAGTATTGATTGATACTGCTGGCATGAGTCAACGCGACATGAAGTTGATTGAACAAATCAATACGCTTAAAGAAAACGATTTACACATCAAATCGTATCTTGTCATGTCAGCCGCAACAGAATATAAAGCGATGAATGAAATCATTGATGCGTTTCATATTTTTAAACCGCAAGCGGCAATTCTGACAAAATTAGATGAAGCGGCAACAATTGGTTCTGCATTATCATCATTGATTGAACACAATTTAGCGTTATCCTTTATTACAAACGGTCAACAAGTTCCCGAAGATATGCGCCACCCAATTGCGCGAGATTTAATTGCCCAATGTGTGACAGAATTAGAAATTGAAGACGACGATTACGAAGAAAACAACGAAGCGTGGGTGGCTCAAGGTTATGCTTAAACAACCAGATCAAGCAGCAGGAATTCGCCGCATGAATAAAACAAAACCCGTGCGGGTGATTGCTGTCGCGAGCGGTAAAGGTGGTGTCGGGAAAACCAACATCTCGGTGAATGTCGGAATTTCATTGGTGCAAATGGGACAACGTGTCGTGCTGATGGATGCGGACATGGGCTTGGCGAATGTCGATATTTTGCTCGGCGTTTACCCAAAATATAATTTGTCGCACGTTTTAGCAGGTGAAAAATCGTTAGACGAAATTATGGTTACATCGCCGTCAGGGTTAAAACTGATTCCTGGTGCGTCGGGCATTCAAAAAATGACTGAACTTTCGACGATTGAACAAGCAGCTGTAATTCGAGCTTTTAGTGAAATTGACCAGCAAATTGACGTGTTAATTGTCGATACAGCGGCGGGAATTTCGTCTAGCGTGGTGAATTTTTCACGCGCTTGCCAGGAGATTATTATTGTCATTTGTGACGAACCGACCTCTTTAACCGATGCGTATGCGTTTATCAAATTGTTAAATCGAGATTACGGTTGCAACAATTTTCACGTCATTACGAATATGGTGCAATCGGTTCAACAAGGTAGAGCGTTATTTCAAAAACTTAACAAAGTCACCGACAATTATTTAGATGTAACGTTGCAATTTGCTGGTGCGGTTCCTTACGACGAGTACCTGCGTCAATCAGTACAAAAACAAATGCCTGTGGTGTTAGGTTTCCCACGCAGTAAATCAGCCCAAGCGATGAAATCAATTGCGACAAAAATTGACAATTGGCCTCTTAAAACGCAAGCAGGTGGTTATATCGAATTTTTTATTGAGCGAATGGTGAAATATGCTCAAAAGGATGCCGCATGAGTGCCGTAGCCATGTATAGTTCTGTTCAAATTGGCGGTATTGACGCGCAAATTATGCAGCACGCTCCGCTTGTTAAACGCATCGCTTATCATTTGTTAAGTAAATTACCTGATTCAGTTCAAGTTGATGATTTAATTCAAGCTGGAATGTTGGGTTTATTAGAATCGATGCGAAATTATGATGCGAGTAAAGGTGCGAGTTTTGATACTTACGCTGGGATTCGTATTCGCGGCTCGATGTTAGATGAAGTTCGTCGTTGTGATTGGGTACCTCGCTCGGTTTATAAAAAATCGCGGGTGATTAGTGATGCCATTCGGACGATTGAAAATCAAACGGGTTGTGCCGCAAAAGATTGTGATGTCGCCCAGTACCTTGGAATTAGCCTTGATGAATATAATCACATTTTGCAAGATTCCAGTAATTGCCGCGTATTCAGTATTGAAGAATTGGCGCAAACTGGTGATAATTACCTCGAAGAATCAGCGGGAATATCGGAAGCACCTTTGGAAAGTATTGCACGGGAAGGTTTTCAACAAGCCTTGAGTGTCGCAATTAACAGCTTACCTGAACGTGAAAAATTGATTATTTCACTTTATTACGATGACGAATTGAATTTGCGTGAAATTGGACAAATTTTAAATCTTACAGAATCTCGTGTCAGTCAGATAAGTTCTCAAGCGGTTATACGATTACGTTCTCGTCTTAGTGGCTGGTTAAATCATGAGTAACACTTAACACGTTACGCCGAAAATGGGGGCGTGTTTATAACGCAAACAAAAACATAGGCATAACGAATGGATATTTTAAGCATTACTGGTTTTATCGTTGGCATTGGCGCGATTTTAACTGGCATGACATTAGAAGGCGGCGAAATTGACTCATTGCTCAATTTACCCGCCTTTATTATTGTATTCGGTGGCACAATTGGCGCAGCATTACTGCAATCACCGATTAAAATTGTTAAAAAATCTCTTAAAATGCTGCCGTGGGTGTTAAGTGCGCCTCATCCTGATTTAGCACTTCAAAGCGAAAAAATGGTCGCATTTTCAATGCAAGCACGAAAAAATGGATTATTAGGTCTTGAACCACAAATCGAAATGGAAGATGACGAATTCATTAAGTTGGGTTTGCAATTACTGGTCGATGGTTGTCAACCTGTTGTCATGCGTGACATTTTAGAGCTTGAACTTTCTGAAAGTGAATCAAACGAATTACAAGCGGCAAAATTTTTTGAATCAATGGGGGGCTATGCGCCTACGATTGGTATTATTGGTGCGGTATTGGGTTTAATTCACGTTATGCAAAATTTGGCAAGTCCTGCTTCATTAGGCGCAGGTATTGCAACCGCTTTTGTAGCAACAGTCTATGGTGTAGGTTCAGCAAACTTAATTTTTCTGCCCATTGCAGGAAAACTGAAATCTCAAATTTTAGCTATGTCTCAAGCGCGTGAAATGTTAATTGAAGGTTTTAATGCAATTGCAACAGGTGAAAATCCTCGATTGATTGAAATTAAACTCAGCAGCTATGTGAAAAATTGATTATGGCACGTCGAAGAAAAAATAAGGTTGAAGAACCACATAATCTTGAGCGTTGGATGGTGTCTTACGCCGATTTCGTGACGCTATTATTTGCTTTTTTTGTAGTGATGTATTCCATTTCATCGCTCAATGAAGGCAAGTACAAAGAACTTTCAAAAGCCCTGTCGGGTTCATTTTCTTTACATAACGGCGTTGATAATGGCGTTGACATGATTAAAATTTTCGAGCAACCACCTGTTTTAAAACCCAATTTACCGCTTGAAAATGAACCTTACGCCGATATTGAAAAACGTCGTGAATTAAGTGAAGCGATTATGCAAGAGCGTGAAAAACTCAGCGAAGCATCGGCAAAATTTGAAGATGTATTATCACCAATGATTAAAGAAAATTTGGTGTCGGTGACTAAACACGATTTTTGGATTGAATTGCAAATGAGTAGTGAATTATTGTTCACGAGTGGCAGCGACCAATTATCAAAACGGGCTGCTGACGTTTTAAAAACGATTTCATTAGTTGTAAATCCTTTGCCAAATTCAATTAGTGTTGAAGGTTATACCGACAACATCCCAATTGAAACTGCCATTTTTCGTTCAAATTGGGATTTGTCATCAGCGCGTGCTACGAGTGTTGTACATGAGTTGATTAAAGCAGGCATTGATCCTCTGCGTTTATCCGCAACAGGGTATGGAGAATATCATCCGATTGCCGATAATAATAATGAGAAAGGGCGTTTTCAAAATCGGCGCGTGACATTGG
>JBASLW010000001.1:0-3887 GCA_049656545.1 Methylococcaceae bacterium | reverse complement strand
AGCAGTTCAGCACTTTTCGCAGAATCTGTACCAGCTATTTCACCACAACAAGCTCTGCAAATGCAGGAAGCACAAAAAGCCGTCATTATCGACGTGCGCGAAAATGACGAATGGAATTCTGGGCATATTGCTGGTGCAATTCACATTCCTTTGGGTGAAATCTCAAGTCGCGTTTCAGAATTAGCAAAATATCAAAATCAAGCTGTGATTATGCAATGCCGTAGTGGCTCACGTTCAGCGAAAGCGGCTGATATTTTGGCAAAGTCAGGTTTTATCCATGTTCACAATATGGATGGCGGTTTGAATGCGTGGCAAAAAGCTGATTTAAAAATTCAACAAAACTAGAGCGTGCAAAATGAAGAAAATTGCCTTGATGACTTTAGCGTTAATATCAACAAACGCTTTCGCTGAAAAAGCGACCGAAGCGCGTTTAGATGAAGTTGTGGCGCGTGGTGTTCACGTTATGCCGTTTGACTTGGAAAAAACCTTGCACATTTTTAACAAAGTTGAAAAAGGCGGTGTACAACAAGTTATCGCAAAAGATAAAAACGATGCCGCGCAAATTACTTTGATTCGTGAACATTTATCGAAAATCGCACGGGAATTTAACGCAGGTGATTTTTCAAATCCTGTAAAAATTCACGGTGACAAAATGGCAGGTTTGGACGCATTACGTTCTGCTGAAAAAGGCGCGTTAAGCGTTGTTTATCAAGATTTACCCGATGGCGGACAAATCGATTACACCAGCGAAAAAGCCGATTTAGTCACCGCGATCCATCAATTTTTTGATGCTCAACTTAGCGATCATGCACGTCACGCCGTGTCGCATCATTCGCAACACCACCCAAAATAAAACAATGCGTTTTAACCGTTTTTCTTGTGAAATCTCACTCGCCATCATCATCAAATTCACGCTGTTCGGTTTGGTGTGGTGGCTTTTTTTCGCAGGACAAAAAGTAAAAGTCGATGAAGAAAAACTCACGTATCGATTATTCGGCTCGGCTACATTGAACGAGGAAAAATTAAAATGATTACTAATGAAGTTGTAGATTTATCGAGGATGCAATTCGCTATTACAGCGATGTATCACTT
Organism: Methylococcaceae bacterium; assembly: GCA_049656545.1. Taxonomy (GTDB): domain Bacteria; phylum Pseudomonadota; class Gammaproteobacteria; order Methylococcales; family Methylomonadaceae; genus UBA10906. Next base: position 2,795 of record JBASLW010000001.1, on the reverse strand, counting down.
TTTGTTTGTACCGCTGACGCTGGGATTGTCGTTTATTTTGGCGATTATGGAATCGCTTTATGTGATGACAGGTAAGCAGATTTACAAAGATATGACCCGATTTTGGGGGAAATTATTTGGAATTAACTTTGCGATGGGCGTGACAACTGGCTTAACAATGGAATTTCAGTTCGGCACAAACTGGTCGTATTACTCGCATTATGTCGGCGATATTTTCGGTGTGCCGCTGGCTATCGAAGGCATGATGGCATTTTTCTTGGAATCGACATTTGTCGGTTTATTCTTTTTCGGTTGGGACAGAATGACCAAGTTGCAACATTTATCAACAACGTGGTTGCTCGCATTAGGTACAAATTTGTCAGCGTTGTGGATTTTGATTGCCAATGCGTGGATGCAAAATCCTGTTGGCGCAGAGTTCAATTACGACAACATGCGAATGGAACTCACCAGTTTTGCCGATATTTTCTTTAATCCTGTCGCCCAAGTTAAATTCGTTCACACCGTCGCCGCTGGCTACGTTACAGGTTCGATGTTTGTGTTAGGAATTAGCGCGTTTTATTTGCTTAAACATCAAGATGTGGCGTTTGCGCGGCGTTCATTTCGGATTGCGTCAGGCTTTGGTTTAGCCTCGGTGTTATCGGTAATTCTTCTCGGAGACGAAAGCGGTTACACCGTTGGCGAGGTTCAACGTGCCAAACTTGCTGCCATTGAAGCTGAATGGGAAACAGAAGAAGCTCCAGCTTCCTTTACATTAGTGGGTTTTCCAAACGAAGAAACGAGAACAACCGATTACGCCATTAAAATTCCGTATGCACTGGGCTTGATTGCAACCCGTTCGATTGACGAAAAAGTTGATGGGCTTGATGTGATTCGTGAACGCAAACGACATCGCATTGAAAACGGCATGATTGCTTATGAAAATTTGCAAATTTTGCGTGAAGATAAAACGAATGAAGTTGCCAAAGCGATTTTTGAAAAACATAAAATCGATTTAGGTCATGGTTTATTGCTTAAAAAATATACTGAAAATGTGGTTGACGCGACACCCGCGCAAATTGAACTAGCCATTAAAGATTCTGTACCAAAAGTTGCACCGATGTTTTGGACATTTCGCGGAATGGTTTTTTGTGGCGTGATGATGTTGTTTATTTTTGCGGCTTCGTTTTATCACAACATGAAACGCGACGCGCATAATCAACGCTGGCTTTTGAAAATGGCATTTTGGGGAATTCCATTACCTTGGATTGCGTGCGAATTGGGTTGGGTCGTGGCTGAATATGGTCGTCAACCTTGGACAATCGCTAACATTTTGCCGACGCATTTAAGTACCTCAAGTTTAAGCAGTGGACAACTTTACGGCAGTATTGCTGGGTTTGTTGTGATGTACACGGCGTTGCTCATTATCGAATTATTTTTGATGGTGAAATATATTCGTTTAGGCGCAAGCAGTTTGCATACAGGCAATTATCACTTTGAAAAACAAGGAGCAAGTCATGTTTGATTATGAAACATTGCGAATCATTTGGTGGGCAATTTTAGTCTTCTTGATTTGTGGTTTTGCGGTGATGGATGGTTTTGATTTCGGCATTGCGATGTTGTTACCGTTTTTGGGGAAAACCGACGACGAACGGCGTGTGATGCTCAACACGATTGGCGCGACATGGGAAGGCAATCAAACGTGGCTCGTGACGCTTGGCGGCATTACGTTTGGCGCGTGGTCAATTGTGTATGCGGTGCTATTTTCAGGCGTTTATGCGGGATTACTTTTATTATTATTCGCGCTGTTTTTACGTCCTGTCGGATTTGATTACCGCAGTAAATTAGCAAATCCTGAATGGCGTAGTTTCTGGGATTGGGGTTTGTTTGTCGGTGGAACAGTTCCAGCCGTTGTATTAAGTTTAGCGGCGGGGAATTTAATGCTCGGTTTGCCGTTTGAACTCGATGGCGATATGCGCTCAACTTACACGGGCGGATTATTTGATTTATTTACCTTGTTTCCGTTGCTTTGCGTATTAGTCGGTGTGTCTTTATGCGTGATGCACGGCGCAGTTTATTTGCATTGGAAAACCGAAAGTTTTATCGCAGAACGCGCTCAAAATGTAATTCGTATCAGCAGCGTTGTATTTGTGGTGTTGTTTTTATTAGCGGGACTTTATATCGCATTTGGCGTAGAAGGTTATCGCGTCACATCGGCAATTGACACCAACATCACAGCTCACCCATTACACAAAACCGTCGAAAAAAGCACGGGGTTATGGCTTGCAAATTACGGAACGTATCCGTTGTTATTACTTGCGCCGATTGTCACCGTTATTTCAGCCTTATCAGCTCCCTTTTTTACCGCGAAACATCATTCGGCAACCGCGTTTGTATTGAGTAGTTTGGCAATGATTGGCGCAATTGTGACAGCAGGCGGTTCGATGTTTCCATTTGTATTACCTTCAACGCTTTCAATTACGAGCAGTTTGACGATTTGGGACGCAAGCGCAAGCCATTACACAATGAAAATGTTGCTTGCCGCGACAATTATTTTTATGCCGATTGTGATTGCTTACACGACTTGGGTTTACCGCGTCATGCGCGGTAAAGTCACGGTTGAACAAATTCAAGCTAACGAACATACGATGTATTAAAAATTGATTAGCAATAGGAACGAGATGATACGCAATGGATTGCATTTTCAAGCAAAAACATCAACATCAACAATGAGGAAAGAAAATGGCTTATTCTGATAAATTTATTCAAATGGGCGAAGCCGCCCGCTCACGAGTTTCTGCCGTACAACCGAATGAGGT